>CAYSCF010000594.1:0-3290 GCA_964429305.1 uncultured Sandaracinaceae bacterium
GCGGTCGAACGCATCTCGGAGCGCCAGCTCCGGCTGGCCTTCACCCCGCCCCTCGAAGGACAGCCGATGAAGCGTCCCGAGCACGCGAATGCGGACCGCATTCGCATCGGCGCGGGACACGATCACGGCGACGCTCAGAGGTGCTGCCAAGCGCTCACGGATCCGACGAGCATGGTCCCGGGCGCCAGACACCAACTGCTCACACGGGGGACTCTCGACGAATCGGACACACATCGGCTCGGCCTGCATCCTCGTCCTCCACGCGTAGCCCTCGCGGCAGCCGCACGGCCCGCGACGCCCCCAGTTAGGCGCGCGTCGCGACGTTGCAAGGGTGAGCTTCGGAGCTCGACGACCGAGACCTCGGCCCGCATGGATGGAGCTCAGTCGTCGATCGGATCGGGCTCCCACGCCCCGAGGTGTCGGCCTACGCGGACTCGCCCAACGCTCTCGCGATCGCAGCTTCGAGCTCGGCGAGCTGAAACGGCTTCGTGAGGTACTGGTGAAAGCCGGCGCGCTCGCCGTGCTCGCGATCCCGCGCGGACGCAGCGGCCGTCAGCGCGATCACGGGAGTCCGGGCGGTCTCGGGCGAGGCGCGTAGAGCGCGGAGCGCATCGAGACCGCTCATGCCGGGTAGGTTGATGTCCATGAGAATGACGTGAGGCCGCCTTTGTTGCGCGAGCTCCAGCCCGAGCTCCGCCGACTCCGCGACGATCAGATCGAAACCATCGAGCGTGTCGACGAACTCCGTCATGAACGCGACGTTCGCCGGGTTGTCTTCCACGTAGAGGACCAGCCGCGCATCGCCTCGGTGAGGCACGAGTGGGCGAGACGCCTCTGCAGGGGCCGGTAGCAGGGTCAATGCCGTGAGCGCAGCGTGCACCGGAAGCTCGAGCCAGAAGCTCGAGCCGTCGCCTGGCGTGCTCTCGAAGCCGACCGAGCCGTGCATCATCTCGGCGAGCCTCTTGCTGATCGCCAGGCCGATACCCGTGCCTTCGATAGGCCCCGTCTCCTGACCTGCGCGCTGGAAGGGTTGGAAGACAAGGGACTGCTTGTCGGCTGGAATCCCCATTCCGGTGTCGCGCACCGTCACGCGCACTCGCTCGGGGGTGACCTCGACCGTGAAGCGCATCCGCCCGCCTCGGCGGTTGTACTTCACCGCGTTCGACGCGAAGTTCATCAAGATCTGCGTTGCGCGTGTCCGATCGGCGAGGACCTGCGGAACGGAGAGCGGGAGCGGGGCGACGTCGACCTCGATGCCAGCGGCCGTGGCGACGGGCTCGATCGTGCTCATCACTTCGCGCAGGAGATCTTGGATACCGACCGGCTCGACCGAGATGGAGACGTTTCGCGCCTCGATTCGCGAGAGGTCGAGCACGTCGTCGATCAATCTCAGTAAGTGCCGGCCTCCCTTCAGGATGTGATTGACGCGCACTTCCTGTCGCGTGTCGAGCGGCACCTTCTTGTCCCGCTGGAGCAGCTGCGCGAAGCCGAGGATTGCATTGAGCGGAGTGCGCAGCTCGTGGCTCACCGACGAGAGGAAGTCCGTCTTCGCAGCATTGCCCTCCTCGGCGGCGCGCTGCGCGATGCGCACCTGCTCGAGATTGTATGCGTCCTCCGTCGCGTCGGTGATCAGCGTGACGAGCCCGCCTTCCGGGGTGGGTCGCTCGCTGACGCGCAGCGTGCGACCGTCGAGCGTGCGAACCTCGAGCACGGAGATGCCGGCGGTGCGTCTTTGCCGCCGATCCGAGAACAAGCTCGCCCTCTGCTCATCGCTCGCGAACGCGAGCGTCGGCGCCCAGGCCGCGACGATCTCCGTGTGCCGGCGGCCCACCAGCTGACCGGGAAGCAGCTCCCCTACGAGGCGGCGAAACGCGCTGTTGCACTGGAGCAGTCGATCCTGCGCGTCGAAGATCGCGAACGGCTCTTCGATGCTCTCGAGCGCGCTGGACAGGCGCTCGCCGGCGAGTCGGCGCTCGGCCTCCGTGCGCTTGCGATCACTGACGTCGCGGATGGACGCCGACACGACGACACCCTGCGCGGTGCCGAGGGGGCTCAGGCTCACCTCGATGGGAAGCTCGGTGCCGTCCTTGCGGCGACCGGTCAGCTCGAGCCCGCTCCCCATCGGCCGCGCATCCGGATGAGCGAGGAAGCGAGCGACGTGATGGACGTGGCCAGCGCGTGCTCGCTCCGGGAGCAGCATCTCGAGCCGCTGTCCGACCATCTCGGCGCGCGAATAGCCGAAGAGACGCTCCGTCTGCACGTTGACCAGCTCGATGATCGAGAGCTCGTTCACCACGACGATCGCGTCGGGCGCCGTCTCGAGCAGCGCGCGAAAACGAACCTCCGCTGCCGTCGCGAGCACACGGATGGTCTCGTCCTGCTGCTCGGCGCGGCGCTGGAGCTCGGTGCGCATCGTGACGTCTTCGACGCGGTGGATGATGAACCGCACGTCGCCGCGCGAGTCGAGCACCGGGGTGTTGAGCGGGCTCCAGTAGCGTTGCTCGAAGTCGCCGCCCTCGGCCTCGGGTCGTCGGACGTCGTACTTCTGAATGGCCATCGGGTCCGGACGCTTGTGCGCCAGCACGCGCTCGAGCGAGCGTCTCAGGTTCGCCACGCCGTCCGCCGTCGGATCATCGGGGTTGTCGGGAAACACTTCGAAGAGATCGCGTCCCATGATGTCGTCGCGGCGGGTGTGCGTCGCGCGAAGGTAGGCGTCGCTGGCGCCGGCGATCTCGAGCGAAGGGGTGAGCACGAGATACGCGTCCGGCGTCGCGTCGAAGAGTGCGCTCAGCGCATCGGCTGAAAGCGTGGACGTTCTGGCCATGATCTCCCGGCCGCCGAACCGCGTGGCGGAGGCCGATGGTAGCACCGCACCATCCGCGGATCGCTAAGCGACCATCAAGAATCGAGCTTTCGGATGGTCGAAGACCGGTAGCCGAGAAGAATCGACTGACGCGCGACGCCGGTGACGCTCTCGTCCGCCGACGTCAGGCATGGAGCGCCGACGAAGCCGACGCCCACGTCTTCTCACGGCGTAGCCGACGCGACGATCGTCGAGCCACCGGGTCGCTCGGAGAGCATCAGCGAGAACGTGCTGCCTCGGCCGAGCTCGGTCGCGACCTCGATGCGCCCCCCATGCGCCTCCATGATCAGGCGCGTGATGTAGAGGCCGAGCCCGAGGCCGCTCGCGGTGGCACGGCCGCCGGGTGTCCGGGCGTAACGCGCGAACAGCATCTTCGTGCTCTCCGGCGCGATGCCGATGCCGTGATCGATCACGTCGAGCCGAACTT
>CAYSCF010000595.1:0-3272 GCA_964429305.1 uncultured Sandaracinaceae bacterium
CCGACCGACTCGCGCCCGAAGACGAGCGCGTCACCCGGGGTGAGATCGGCGTCGAGATAGCTCGCGCTCGTGTTCGCCGAGAACAGATGAATACGCCGTGTCGGCTCCGCGGCGCGGAACGCGGCCCAGTCGTCGTGCACGTGCAGGTCCACGAGGTGCCAGTAATCGAGGCCCGCGCGCCGGACGGCGTGCTCGTCGATCCGGAAGCCGAGCGGCTTGATCAGATGCAGCGGCGAGCTCGTCGCGGCGCACGTCCGCGCGACCGATCCGGTGTTCGGCGGGATCTCGGGCTCGTGGAGCACCACGTGGAAGGGCGTCGTGAGCGGCTCACAGCGCAGCTTCGCGTCGTTCATGGCGTGCGCAACCTCGCTTGATTGCGAATGCGACGCAACGTTAGGCTTCGCGTCGTCGCCGAGGTGAGTGGGGCGGCCCCGGAGCCAAGATGCTTGCACGTGTTTCGTTCGTGCTGCTCGCCGTTCTTTCGATCGCCGGCGCGGGGTGCGCGCGTGGCGGGGGTGGGTCACCGGACACGGGTCACGGTGGCGGCATCGATGGGAACGTGCACGACGGCGGTGACGTCCACGACGGCGGCTCCGACACGGGCGCGACGCCGGACATGGGCGCGTTGTCGGACACCGGCGTGATCCCCGACACGGGATCCGTGCCGGACACCGGGCCCCACGACGGAGGTCACGACGGCGGGGTGGACGGCGGGCACGATGCGGCGGTCGTCGCGTGCTCGCCGGCGTGCGGATCCGGAGAGACGTGCTCGGGCGGTGTCTGTCACTGCGGCACCGGTGCGGCCTGCACGGGCGGTGACACCTGCGTGGCCGGCGCGTGCACGCCCCCGGCGGTCTGCACGCCGGGATGCGCCGCGGGCGAGACGTGTGTCGGCGGCACGTGCATGTGTGGATCGCACCCAGCCTGCGGCGGCGGCACGCTGGCCTGTTGCTCGAACACGTGCGTCGACACGAACACGTCGGTCGGCAACTGCGGGGCGTGCGCGCGTACGTGCACCGGTGCGCAGGATTGCTGCACGGGCACGTGTACGAACGTCACGACCGATACCAACAACTGCGGCTCGTGCGGCAACGCTTGCAGCGGGTCCGACGTCAATCACTGCGTCGCGCGTGAGTGCGTGTGCGGCTCGACGGGCGGCCCGTGTCTGCTCGTGTGCACGTTCGGAATGTGCCCGTTCGGCTGAGGGCTCAGCTCTGCGCGGCGCGCAGCCGCGAGCGTCGATAGCCGTATCCCGCGTACACGATCAATCCGATCGCGAGCCACACGAAGAAGCGGATCCAGGTCTCGGTCGGCAGGCCGGCCATCGTCCACACGCACGCGGCCGCGCCGAGCGGCGCGACGACCCACACGAACGGCACGCGGAACGGGCGCGGACGATGCGGATCGGTGCGGCGCAGGACCATCACGCCGATCGCGACGAGGAAGAACGCGAAGAGCGTCCCGATGTTCGTCAGGTTGTAGGTCTCCGCATCGTCGCCCACGAGCGAGCCGACCGCGACGAGCACGCCGGTGAAGATCGTCATCGCCCACGGTGTGCGGTACTTGGGATGCAGCCGCCCCGCTTGCTCCGGCAGCAGCCCGTCGCGCGCCATCGCGTAGAGGATCCGCGGCTGGCCGTACTGGAAGACGAGGAGCACCGCGCTCATCGACACGACCGCGCCGAACGACACGACCCAGCCCACCACCGGCAGCCCCGCGTAGCCGAGCGCGAACGCGAGCGGATCGCCGTGCGCGCCCAGCTGCTGCCATGGCGCGAGGCCCGTGAGCACGAGGCCGACGAGGACGTAGACGACCGTGCAAATGGCGAGGCCGCCCAAGATCCCGATCGGCAGGTTGCGCTGGGGATTCTTCGTCTCTTCCGCGGCGGTCGAGATCGCGTCGAAGCCGATGTACGCGAAGAACACGATGGCCGCGCCCTGGTGGATCCCGGTCCATCCGTTGGGCGCGAACGGAACGTAGAGCGACGTGTCGATGCGGGTGGCGCCGACGCCGCAGAACAGCGCGAGCGCCGCGAGCTTGATCAGCACCATGACGTTGTTGGCACGTGAGCTCTCCTTGACGCCGATGAGCAGGAGCATCGTGATGATCGCGACGATGCCGAACGCCGGCAGGTTCACCAGGATCGGGACGCCCATCACGCGCGGTGCCGTCGCGATCAAGCCGTGCAGCTCGGGATTGCTCGAGAGCAGGCAGTTCCGATATCCGTGCACGAGGTACGGCGGCAGGCCGAGCCCGGCCGCTTCGAGGAGTGACTGGAAGTAGTTGGCCCACGAGATCGCGACGGCGACGTTGCCGACGGCGTACTCGAGGATGAGGTCCCAGCCGATCATCCACGCGACGAGCTCGCCGAGCGTCGCGTACGAGTAGGCGTAGGCGCTGCCGGCCTGCGGGATCATCGAGGCGAGCTCCGCGTAGCAGACGGCGCAGAGACCGCAGACGACGCCCAGGACGAGGAACGAGATGACCAGTGCCGGGCCTGCGCCTTGGCGCACGAGCACGCCGTCGACGTACTCGCCCGCTGCAGCCGTGCCGATGGAGCCGAAGATTCCCGCGCCGATCACGGCACCGATCGCGAGGAAGATGAGGTCCCACGCGCCGAGCGTTCGCTTCATCCCCGACTTCGCTTCTCCGTCGAGATCGATGTCGGCGATGGGCTTTCGAGCAACGAGGCGGGTCAGAATCGAGGCCATGGCGGCCGAAGAGTCGCAGAAAAACCCATCGGCTGCCGATCCGTTCGGCCGACCGGGGCGTAGGTGTCTCATGGCCCGGACCGACTCGTTCCGCAGACAACATGCCGAGCTCGCCGCCCTCGCCACGGAGATCCGCGGTCGGCTCACGCACGACGACATCGAGCGGGACGCACGCGGCGTCCGCACCGCGCTCGCGCGCTTCGGTGGAAAGCTGAGGATGCACGCACGGATGGAGAACGAAGCCCTCTATCCCGACCTGATGGCGCATCCCGACGAGACGGTGCGCCGCAAAGCCAGCCAGCTGCTCGACGAGGTCGGCACGCTCTACGCGATGTTCGACCACCTGGAGCAGCGCTGGGCGACGGCCGAGGTCGTCGCAGCCGAGCCACGTCAGTTCATCCTCGACGTGCTCGCATGCTTCGAATCGCTCGGTCGCCGCATGAGCGTCGAGAACAAGACGCTCTATCCGCTCGCCGACGCGGCCAGCTGAAGGCCGCATTCCCTCACCCAACCCTGTACGACTGGGAAAGCTGGATCGACGTTCGTGACGCGGCGATCGTC
>CAYSCF010000596.1:0-3269 GCA_964429305.1 uncultured Sandaracinaceae bacterium
CGAGCGCGCTCGGGTCTTCGGGCCCGTGCTGGATCTTCTCGTTCATGACGAAGAGCCACACCGCGAACAGACCGACGTACACGAGCGAGAAGAGCACGATCGAGCCGAGCACCTGATCGCCCACCACCGAGCGCGAGACCGCATCGCGCGTGCGCAAGAGGCCGTAGACGACCCACGGCTGGCGACCGACCTCGGCGGCGACCCAGCCTGCTTCGTTGCCGAGATACGGCAACACGACCGATGCGACGAACACGCGCATCAGCCACTTCGTCTCGAAGAGCTTCTTGCGCCAGTGCATCACCCACGCGAGCAGCACCAGACCCACGAAGTACGTGCCGAGGAACGCCATGAGGTGATAGCTGACGAACGGAACCACGACGGGTGGTCGATCACCGGGCGGCGTCTGGTCGAGCCCCTCGACGGGCGTGTCGTCGCCGGAGACGAGGAAGCTCAGCATCCCCGGGATCTCGACCCCATAGCGCACGCGCTCCTGCTGCTCGTCGGGCCAGCCGAACGCGTACATGCCCGTCGCGCCTTCGCCGGTGTGGAAATGCCCCTCGAACGCGGCGAGCTTGGCCGGCTGGTTGTGGCTGACCGCGACCGCCTGCTGGTGCCCGCTCTCGATCTCCGCGAGCGACGCGAACGTGGCGACCGAGAGACCGATGAGGAACGCCTTCTGCGCGATCTGTCGATGGACGTTCTTCAACACGTACCAGGCGCAGATGCTCGTCACGAAGAAGCCGCCGACGACGAGCGAGCCGAGCAGCACGTGCCCGAGCCGATGCATCGACGACGGGTTGAACACGACGGCCCAGAAGTCGACGACGATCGCGCGCGCCGCTTCGCCTTGGCCCTCGATGCGGTGACCGGCCGGCGTCTGCTGCCACGAGTTCGCGATCACGATCCACGCCGCCGAGAACACCGAGCCGACGAAGACCATCACGCTCGAGAAGAAGTGCATGCGCGGTGTGACGCGCTCCCAACCGAACACGAGGATCGCGAGGAAGCCCGACTCGAGGAAGAATGCGAAGATCCCTTCGCTCGCGAGCGCGGAGCCGAACACGTCGCCGACGAAGCGCGAGTACGTCGCCCAGTTCGTGCCGAACTCGAACTCCATCACGATGCCGGTCGCGACACCGACCGCGAAGTTCACCGAGAAGAGGCGCGTGAAGAAGCGCGCGATCGACTCGTAGTCGCGATCCTTCGTGCGCAGGAACATGCCCTCGGCCACGACGAGGCATGCCCCGAGGCCGATCGAGAGCGGCGGGAACAGGTAGTGGAACATGATCGTGAGCGCGAACTGCGCTCGCGACAGCGTGACGACGTCCAACTCCATGGAGCGCCTCCGGTCGGTTCGGATGATGTTCGTGCGTTCCGGGTTGGCGATCGACGAAGACCGCTCGGCTCGGGCGCCACGCGTGTTCTCCACCCGCAGGGCGCGACGGGCAAGTGCTGCCTCCCGAGGGCTTTACGCCAAAGCCCTAGCGAGCGATGGGCAGGTGCGTCTTCGGTGGCGGCGTCGGTGCGGGCGGCAGCGAGGCTTCGATCGCATCGAGCTCGGCCACGAGCTCTTCGCCGAAGTAGTGGAGCAGCTCGTTGCGCTGGCCGCGGTAGATCGTCGGGCCTTCATCGAGACAGACGAGCTCTTCGTCCTCGACCTCGCCGGCCGTGCGCAGCGTGCAACCGCCCTCGCCGCCTTCGAACGAGAGCGGGAACAGGCTCGACATCAGCGGCTTGATCTCGTGGTAGTCGATGCCCGCATCGATCGCGTAGCGATGCAGCATGCAGCCGCGACCGCCCCAGTTCTTCCGCGGCGCGGACTTCTGCCCGCGATCGAGGAACACGCAGCCACCGTCGACCGCGCGCGTGCGCTGGTTGCCGCCGCCGGGATAATCGGGATCGGGCACGTGGATTCCGTCGAGCCACTCGGCGCGTGGGATGCCGGTGTATGCCTCGATGCCATCGGCGTGCTTCTTCAGTCGCTCGACGTTCTCGAGATCGACGTCGACGCCGAACGAGCAACACCAGTCGTCGCAGTACGTGCAGTCGAGGCACTTGGTGAAGTAGCGACGCTCGAACACGCGCGTGTCGACGCGCGCCAGGACGGGAACGCCGTTTCGGGCCGCGTAGGGCCGGCTCAGCTCTTGGATCTGGGACATGCGCGGGCGACATTAACCCAAGCTGCTAAACCCGGCGCGACATGAGACGCAGCGCGTTCGTGCTCCGGAGCCTGGTCATCACCGTCGTGGGTATCTCGGCGGCGCTCTGGTACGTCGCTGCGCGCTTCACGATCGTGGGCGAGAGCGAAGAGCACGAGCGGCGTCGCGTCGCGCGCTTGCGGGGCCGCGTGCTGCGCTGGGCGATGGAGCGGCTCGGCGCGACGTTCATCAAGCTCGGCCAGGTGATGAGCACGCGGCCCGATCTGCTTCCCGCCGAGACGATCGAAGAGCTCAAACTGCTGCAAGATCACATCGGCGCGTTCCCGAACGCACGCGCGGTCGTCGAGAAAGAGCTCGGCCGTCCGATCGACGAGATGTTCGCGGAGCTCGACGAAGAGCCCGTCGCGGCCGCGTCGGTCGCGCAGGTGCACCACGGCGTCTTGCCCGACGGCACCGAGGTCGCGGTCAAGGTGCTGCGCCCCGACGTGCGCGCGCGCGCCGAGGGCGACGGTCAGATCCTCCTCTTCTATGCCGGTCTCTTGATGATGCTCGACGAGCGCGCGGCACACGCCGAGCTCACGGGCCATCTCGAGCACTTCATCGCCGGCATCCTCGAGCAGACCGATCTCCGAATCGAAGCTCGGAATTACGAGGTGTTCCGCAAGAACTTCAAGCGCGTGAAGAAGGTGCGATTCCCGAAGGTCTACCCGGAGCTCTCGGGCGAGCGCGTGATGACGATGGAGTTCTTGCGCGGCGACAAGATCGTCCCCGAGCACAAGCAACGCTTTCCCGATCTGCCGGGACGCCTGCGCGAGACGTTCCTCAAGATGTGCTTCGAGGACGGGTTCCTCCACGCGGATCTGCATCCGGGCAACTTCGTGATCGAGAACGACGGAACGATCGCGATCTTCGACGTGGGCCTGACCAAACAGCTGAGCGAGGAGTCGCTCGTCTACTACATCGACTTCAATCGCTGCCTCGTCATGGGCGACGTCGACGACTACATGCGCCACATCCGCGGCTACCACAGCTACATGGCCGGCACGGTCGACTGGACGGAGCTCGAGAAGGACATCCGCGCGTTCAGCGCCGAGTGGCGCTCGCTCGACG
>CAYSCF010000597.1:0-3266 GCA_964429305.1 uncultured Sandaracinaceae bacterium
GGTAGTCCTGCAGCATCGTGCGGCCGACGAGGTCGTCTTCGATCACGAGGATGCGCTTCTTCACCGGATCCAGCCCCCGTCCTAGTTGCGAGCACAAACATAACACGCCGACGCTGCAGCTTTCGTCGAGCGCACGAAATGAGTGAGCGTCTGTGCGCGCGAGTAAGTGGAATCAGCCGAGGCTGGACGGCAGCGTGATGCGCAGCTGAGCGCCGCCGAGCTCGCCGCGGGCGATCGACGCGTCACCGCCGTGCATCCGCGCGACGTGGCGAACGAGCGCGAGGCCCAGGCCCTGACCGGGCGTGCCGCTCGCATGCGCACGCTCGCTGCGGAAGAAGGGCTCGAACACGCGCTCGAGCTCTTCGCCCGACAGGCCAGGGCCGTCGTCGTCGACCTCGAGGACGACGTCGTCGCCGACGCGACGGATGCGCAGGCGCGCCGCACTGCGCGCGAACTTGGAGGCGTTGCCCAGAGCGTTCTCGACGAGCGAGCGCAAGAGCGCGGGATCTCCGTCCACGCGTCCGGCATCGCTGCCGGGATCGATGCTCGCGCGGACTCGCTCGGCCGCGTCCACGCTCGGCGCGGGACGCGCGAGCACCTCCTCGGCGATCTCGCGCAAGGCGACGGTCTGCCTCGTCGCCAAGAGGCGCTCGCGCGGCGAGGCGAGCACGAGCAGGCGCTCGACGAGATCCGAGAGGTGCACGATGCGGGCGCGCGCATCGCGCATCGTCTCGAGGTCCATCTGCTCGTCCTCGATGCCGAGCTCGACCTCGGCGCGCAGCGACGCGAGCGGCGCGCGCAGCTCGTGCGCAGCGTTCGCGCCGAAGCGCGTCACGGTCTGCAGCGCCTCGTCGGCGCGCGTGAACGCGGTGCGCAGTTGATCGCGCAGCGCATCGATCTCTTCGAGCCCGTCGTCCGCCCCGAGCGAGTCGAGATCGAGGCGCCCTGGCTGCATCGCGGCGGCGCTCTTCGCGAGACGAGGCAGCGGCTCGAGCGCCGCGCGCGTGGATCGCCACGCGACGATCGAGCCGATGCCGGCGGCGAGCGCGGCGGCCGCGAGCGCGAGCAGCACGAGCGTTCCTTCGTCGACGGGAACGGCGACGATCGCCACGACGCGGATCGCGCCGACCTCGGTCGTGCACGCGATGGCGCTGCCTTCTTCGATGCGCGCACACCCATCGTGCGGCGGCCACGACGAAGCCGTCACGCTCGGCGAGCGGAACACCTCGGCGTCGTTCTCGAACACGAGGTAGCGCGCTTCGATGCGGCCGTAGTGGACGATCTCGTCCTGGATGCGCTCGTGCGCGGGGCCGGACGCCGCCTCTTCGTGCAGCTCGTGCGCGACGGCGCGCGCGGTCGAGTGCGCGGCATCCTCCGCGCGATCGTAGAGCAGCTCGCTCGCGAAGATGCCGGTGCTCAACGCGCCGAGGAGCGCCGCGATCGCAGCGGCGATGCCGGCCGCGCTCGCGACGCGCGTCGCGAGAGACTGCTTGGGCGGGCGCGGCCCGCTCACGTCAGCCTTCGTTCACCGTCACCTTGATCATCTTCACGGGCGTGCGCGGCCGATCGCCCTCGTCGGTCGGCGTGTTCTCGATCTTGGTCACGACGTCCATGCCCGAGACGACGCGTCCGAACACCGGGTGCTTCGACTGGCCGGGCGTGAAGAAGTCGAGAAACGCGTTGTGCTTGGTGTTGATGAAGAACTGCGAGCTGCCGCTGTTGGGCGCGCCGGTGTTGGCCATCGAGAGCGTGCCGGGCTCGTTCGAGATCTTCGCGTTCGCCGGGTGCTCGTCCTTGATGGTCCCATCGGGGCCGTCGCCGGTGCCCGCGCGCGAGCTCTTCGGGTCCTTGCTGTACGGGCAGCCGAACTGACACATGAAGCCGGCGATCACGCGATGGAAGTGGAGCCCATCGTAGAAGCCGCTCTTGGCGAGCTTGATGAAGTTGCCCGCGGTGATGGGCATCTTGTCTTGGAAGAGCTCGACGGTGAACGTGCCGAGCGACGTCTCGAGGGTCGCGGTGGGGTTGGCCATCCGGCGGTCGTAGCATCCAGCTCGCGCTCTTGTCTCTCGCTCTCGCCTCTGTGCGGCTTTCTCGTTTTTCGGCGGTCGAACGGCCCTTCGGGAGCGCTCGGGCCGCGCGGGCCCCAAGGCGGAGAACCAAGGTTCTCCACCCTGGACCCCCACTCCTTTCGCCATCGATCGGTGCTGGCGCTGCCGCGAGAGATCAGTGCAGTCGCACGGCCCCATCGCTGCGCGACGGGGACCCCACCGCGCTCGCGTGGTCGGTAGCGCGCCACGCTGAGAGATCGGACCGCGAGCAACTGCCGCGTCGCCTCGCACCGGCCTCCGTGCGCGAGCCTGGGCTCTGTCCCTCTCCCGCTTCGGGCGGCAGAGGCTAGGTGAGGGCCAGGTCGGCAGAGATGGGGCGAGAGCGAGCGTCGCGTTGTTTTCTCGCTCCACGCGCGTCACGTTCGACGCATGCCGATTCGCTTGCTCGCGGTGGTTCTCGCGGCGTGTCTCGGCGCGTGCTCCGCGGTCCACGAGTGCACCGACGGGGACACGCAGGCGTGCGGTCTGGGCGGCGCGCAGCTCTGTGTCGACGGGCACTGGGCCGACTGCAGCGAGAGCTACCAGGGATACGACGCGAGCCCGCTCTCGGTCGACGCTCCCGTCCGAGCCGACACGTCGCCTCCGCGCCCGATCGACGCATCGGCGCTCGACACCGATCCGTACGAAGGCGACGTGTTCTCACCTGGCGCGTGCACGTGGTCCGCGGGCCCGCCGCAGCTGCTCACGACCGGCCCGTCCGGAGGCATGATGCTCTTTCCGCTCGCGCTCGGGAGCTTGGGTACGCTCGGAACCGAGGCGATTCACGTGCCGTGGACCGGTCTCACGGACGGCATCGTGCGCGCGCAGCGCATCGGCGCCGACGGTCTTGCCGGCGTCGCCGCGCAGCCGCTCATGCCTGCACCCACGCTCGGCGTCGCGTACGGGACGATCCTCGAGCACGGAGCGACGAGAGCGGCGCTCGTCGGCCCGACCCGGGGATCGATGATCGTCCCGCTCGCTGCCGACGATACCCCTACAGGCACCCAGCTCGCGCTCGACGCGGGCCGATGTTGGGATCTCCGCGCCCGCGACACGGTCGACGAGTACACGTTCCTGTGTGCAGCGACGGACGCCAGCCCGGGCATCACATGGCATCGGATCGACGTCAGCGGTGCGCCTCTGCAAACCATCGTCATCGCGGCCGACGCGGTGGAT
>CAYSCF010000598.1:0-3265 GCA_964429305.1 uncultured Sandaracinaceae bacterium
CTCACGCTCCCTCTCTCGCTCCCGCTCCCTCTCTCGCTACCGCTCCTTCCCCCGCTCCCCCTCCTGCCGCCGCCACGACCACCGACCCCTGGTCGCTCCCGATCCCCGCGGACCTCGCGTCCCTGCGCCGCATGGTCCACGCGCCACGCCCGCCGGATCGGGACGACATCCGTGCGCTCCGCACCTACGCGCAAGCGCACCGCGACGATCCGCGCCCGGTCCTGCTGCTCGCGCACGCCTTCGCGCGCATGCACTGGATGGACGAGGCGCTCGAGACGTACACGCGCGCGCTCACGATGTCTCCGTCGAGCGCTGGCGAACCCGAAGTGCTCCCGAGCCTCGTGACGCTCGCGGCCACCGAGAGCACCTCGCGCGCCGCTGGCGATCTCCTCGCCTCCACCTACGGCGCCGACGCCGCGCCCGTGATCGACGCGACGCTCGCCGCTCCGGATCTGCGGCCCGCGGATCGAGAGCGACTCGAAGCGCTGCGCTCCCGCGTCGCGCCCCCGTAACGGTCAACCGAGGGCGATCGACGTCGGCCAGCGCTCGCCCGCGCTCCGTGCATCGACGATCTCGAAGCCGTCCGCCTCGAACGACGCGCGCACCTGCTCGAAGCTCGCGCCCGCGTGGAAGCCGAAGTCCATCGAGGGCGTGCTCCCGACGAGCCCACGCACGATGCCTTCGGGATCGCGCGCTGCCGCACCGAGCAACGCCATCACCTCGTCCAGCTCGGAGCCCGAGACCGCCGGCTCGGGAATGCGGTCGAGAATCGTCGATCGCGGCACGGCCTCGCCGCGGATGAGCCACGCACCGAGCGAGCCGAAGCGCTCCCGCGCGGCCGCGCTCAGCCCCACGAGGTCACCGACCGGAAAGAGCATCGCGCGCGGCTTCGCGGCCGGCAGCGACGCATCGCGCTCGATCCAGAACCGGCCCACGTTGAACGAGCCCCACGCGCCGGGCGCGTTCTCGACGAGCGCGGAGCTCCCGAGGCTCTCGAGCTGCATCGGATGCCCGAGCGCCGCGAGCGCGTGCTCGAGCCTGCGCATGTTCTCGTCCTCGCCGGACACCTTGAAGCGCACGTCGAACGGATCGCTCGTACGCGCGTGGACGACGCCGAAGCGCGCGAGCTCGCTCGCGAAGCGATCGGCTTCCTCGTCGACGACGGCCTCTGGCCCGCCGGGACGAGGAACGAGCAGCGCCGCATCCGCACCGAGCCACTCGATGAGCGCGGCCGCATCCGCGAGCCCCGCACCGCGCGCGAGGAGCGCGGCCCGGATCGCTTCGATCGGCGTGCTCGTGGGTAAGCTGTGACGCGCCAGACGCGAGGCGCCGTCGCGGCGCTGCCAGCTCGGCTCCGAGCAGAAGCCGCGACGCGCGCCCTCTGTGAGGTACTCGGTGAGCGACCCGAAGCGCGCGACGGCCTCGACGTCCCACACGACGAACGGCGGCTCGCCGACGACGAGCCACGCGCTCTGTCCCGTGCCCTCCGCGTCGAATTCGAGCGCGAACATCTTCTCGGGATCCACCTCCGCGCCATCGACGACGAGAGACGCGTCCTCCCGCAGACCCTCGAGCGAGAGCTCCAGGCCACCCCAGCTCGTCTCGTCGTTCGTGCGATTCGCGAACGACATGCTCGCCGCCCGCTCCGCGAACGCACGCGCGTCGTCGGGATAGTCGGCGAGCACGGGCGAGGCAGGCGCTCCTACGGAGAGGGGACGACGCACGACGACGTCGTCGCGACTGGAGAGCAGCTCGATCCAAACGCGCAGGAGATCCGCGAGGTTCATGCCTGCATTTCTGCGACATCTCCGACCGGGCGGCACCTCAAACGAGGTCAAAGCGGCCACGCTTGCTCCTCGCCGGATTGGACATTTTCGCCACACGGACCCGTGTAAGCTCGCCTGAGACGTGATCCAGGTCGGTCAGACCCTCTGCGGGAAGTACCGGGTCGAAGCCACACTCGGTCAGGGCGGCATGGCCTCCGTGTGGCAGGGCGTGCACGTCGCTACCGGCCGACGCATCGCCATCAAGGTCCTGGACGATCGCTTCCTCGGCAACGCGCACGTCGTCGCGCGCTTCGGCCGCGAGGCGCGCGCGGCCAGCTCCATCCATCACGAGTCGATCGTCGAGGTCCTCGATCTCGATCGCACCGAGGACGGCGCACCGTTCCTCGTGATGGAGCTGCTGCAGGGCGAGACGCTCACGCAGCGCATCGAGAAGCGTGGGCGTCTCTCCGCGGCCGAGCTCGTCGCCATCGCCGATCCGCTGCTCGACGCACTGCACGCGGCCCACGAGGCGGGCGTCGTGCATCGCGATCTCAAGCCCGACAACATCATGCTCGTGCCCGCGGGCCGCCGCGGCGAGAAGGTGAAGGTCCTGGACTTCGGCATCTCGTCGAAGTCGGACGAGGTCTCGAGCCTGACGACGACGGGCTCGCTGCTCGGCACGCCTCACTACATGTCGCCGGAGCAAGCGCGCGGACGCACGGACATCGACCGCCGCGCCGACCTCTACGCGATGGGCGTGCTCCTCTACGAGTGCGCGGTCGGCGCGGTGCCCTTCGACGCCGAGAACTACAACGCGCTCATCCAGGAGATCCTGAACGCGCCGCCGGTCTCGCCGCGCGCGCGTGGCGCCGCCATCTCCGAGGCCGTCGAGGCCGTCATCCTGCACGCGATGTCGAAGGACCGCGACGCGCGCCCGAGCACCGCCGAAGCGCTGCGAGACGAGCTGCTCGCCGTAGCGCCACCGCCGCTGCCCGCGGCGTCGAGCTCGGGCTCGTATCCCATCACGGACGCGCCGCTCGCCGAGCGCAAGTCGATGCCGACGCTCGATGCCGCGGCGATCGAGCTCGAGCCCGTCCGCGTCTCGTCGTCACCACCGCGCGCGCCGAGCCTGCAGCTGGACGGAGCGGCGGTGCGCCGCATCTCGCAGCGGTCCTCGCGCGTCAGCGCTTCACCGCCCTCCACGCGCTGGGGGCGTGTCGCGCTCGCGTCGGTGCTCGCGATCGTCGCTCTGATCGCGGTGGTGCGCTTCGTCGTGCACCCGATGATCACGGCCGAGCACCGAAGGGCGACGACCAGCGCACCTTAGTCGCTGCCGGTAACCGAAGTGAGTGTCGGTCGATCCATCGATCATCCGCGGCCGAAGATCTTCGCCAGCTCGTATGCCGGCGTCACTTCCAGCTGATCGTAGCGACAATCCAACGGTTGCTTGTCGTCGCGCCACCGGACGAACGTCGCTGCGTGCCTGAAGCGCGTCCCTT
>CAYSCF010000599.1:0-3263 GCA_964429305.1 uncultured Sandaracinaceae bacterium
CTGCGTGCCGAGCACGTTCGTGTCGAAGATCTTCCGCTCGAGCTCGGGCGTCGCGACGACCGTCGAGACGATCGCGGCCACGTGATAGGCCTGCTTGCAACCCTGCATCGCACGCTCGAGCGAGTCGATGTCGGTCAGATCGCCATAGACCTTCTCGACCGGAAGGCCATCGACGGCCTCCGTCGATTCGCCCTTGAGCAGGAGGACGCGAACCTCTTTGCCGTCTTCCACGAGGCGACGAACGAGGTTGGCGCCGAGGTGGCCCGTCGCACCTGTGACGAACACCTTGCCGGTGAACGTGCGCGCGGGGTTCGGACCGTTTCCTTCGGTCTTGGCCTGTCCGAGCTTGCGAATCATGGAGCCTCCGGAGAGCGAGAGCGGTCGTTCGGAATCGAGAACGGGAACGGGCGGCGCGGCGCTCATCGCGCGGGCCTCGGCCATCACGGGAACCTTCGGGCGCGGCGTGCCCTTGCGCGCCATCGACGCACGCGACGAGAAGTCGATCACGACGCCGCCACCGAGAGGGCTCGCCGGACGCGCGGCTGCGGCCTTCGCACGCTCGGCACGAAGAGCCTTGAGCGACTCGGCTGCCGCGCGCGCATTGACCTGCTTGAGATCGGCGATGCGCGTCGCGACCTCGAGCACCTCGTCGCCCTCGGCGCCCGCTTCGTGCGCGACGTTGCGCGCGTGCAGGCGCATGTGACCGCTCTGGATGCCCTCTGCCGCGAGCGCTCGGAGCGCGCCGAGGTTCTGCGCCAGGCCCGCGGCCGCCGTGAGGCGCGCGAGATCCGCCGTCGTCTCGATGCGCGCGATCTTGCGCGTGACCTGCACCACCGGATGCACCTTGAACACGCCGCCGACGGTGCCGACCGCGAGCGGGAGCGTCATGCGTCCGACGAGATGATCACCCTCGACACGCCAGCGCGCCATCGCGGTGTATCGACCGTCGCGCGCCGCATACGCGTGCGCGGCGGCTTCGACCGCGCGGAAGTCCTGACCGAAGGCGAGCAGCACGGCATCGACGCCGTTCATGATCCCCTTGTTGTGCGTCGTGGCGCGATACGGATCGCGCTCGGCGAACACGCTGGCTTCTTCGATCCCCTTCGCGAACTCGCGCCCGCCCCTCTTCACCGAGTCGGGGCCACCCTTCTCGGCGAGCGACGTGAACGGCACGCGGCCTTCCACGGTGACGAGACGGCGATCGTTGAGGTTCGACAGGATGCGCAGCACGACGCGACCGCCGCTGAGCAGCGCGATGCGCGAAGCGAGCCGCTCGCACATCGAGTTGATCGCGTTGGCGCCCATCGCGTCGCGCACGTCGACGACGAGGTGCAGGACGAGCATGTCGCCGCACGGGTCTTCGTCCTCGATGCGCGGAAGATCGTAGAGCTCGATGTCGAGCGCGCCGCCGCCCGCCGCGATGAGCGCGGGGTGGCCCGAGTTCGCCTGCTCGAGCAGCGACTGCTTCTCGGCGAAGATCGCGCGGCGCGCGGCGGCGTGATCCGGAACGTCGAGGATCTGGATCTGCCCGATCATCAGTGGCGCGGTGACGTGGCTCTTCACGCCCTCGCCGCTGCGCAGCATCTTCGCCGCGTTGCTGCACGCCGCGATCACCGACGGCTCTTCGACCGCCATCGGCAGCAGCCAATCGCGCCCATCGACGCGCAGGTTCACGCAGACGCCGAGCGGCATGCCGAGCACGCCGACCGCGTTCTCGACCATCTGATCGGCCTGCTCGACGCTGAGGCCTTTCTCGCCGAGCTCGATGATGTCGGACGGATCGAGGCCCGTCAGCGCGGCGATACGCTTGCGCCGCTCGTCCATCGTGAGCTTGTAGAAGCCCGCCAGATCGGATTTGAAAGTCTCGGTCATGATCCCTTGTGAGTGTCGATCACTCGTACGCCGCGCAGCTCCCCGATGTTGCGCGCGCCAGTGCAGAAACAGATCACGCGGAGCTCGTAGAGGATGGAGTCGAGCGCGTGCGTGACGGCTTCGTCACTCTCGTGCGCCGGCCCGAGCAGCGGCGCCGCGAGCGCGACCGCATCGGCGCCCATCGCGAGCGCGACCGCGACGTCCATGCCGGTGCGGATGCCGCCGCTCGCGATCACCACGCCGGTATCGAACACGCGACGCACCACGCGGAGCGACTCGCTCGTCTCGATGCCGAAGCCTGCGAGACGGCGACCCACCTCGGCATGCACCGTTCCGTCGGCCGCGCGGTGCGCTTCCACGTGCGCCCACGACGTGCCGCCCACGCCGGCGACCTCGACGCCCGCGAGGCCGATGTTCTTCAGCTTCTTCGCCGTGCGCTCCGAGATGCCCGAGCCTACTTCTTTCGCGAGCACCGGGAACGGCAGAGCGGCGACGACCTCGCGCATGCGATTGGCCAGGCCCGAGAAGCGCGTATCACCCTCGGGCTGGATCGCTTCTTGGAGCGGGTTCAGGTGGAAGAAGAGCGCGTCCGCCGAGACGCTCTCGACCATCGCCGCGATGTCGTTCTTGCCGACGCCGTAGTTGAGCTGCACCGCGCCCACGTTGCCGAACAGAAGCGGCAGCGAGGGCGCTTCGGCGCGGACCGCGAACGTCTTTCGCAGCTCGGGGCGCAGGAGCATCGCGCGCTGCGATCCGAGCGCCATGCCGATGCCGGCCTTCGCCGCGGCCCGGGCCAGGCGCGCATTCACGCTCTGGGCACGCTCCGAGCCGCCGGTCATCGCGCCCACGACGAGCGGCGCGCGCAGCGACTTTCCGAGGATGGTCGTGGAAAGATCGACCTCGGCCAGATCCAGCTCCGGAAGTGCGTCGTACTCGAGCGTGTAGCGACCGAGGCCGAGCGCAGGGCCTCGCGAGCCCACGTCCTTCTGGAGCACCACGTCGAGGTGGTGATCCTTGCGCGACGAGACCACGGCGCCCTCGCTGGCGCGCGCCGTCGCTCCCGTCGTGATCGCCTCGTTCGTCACTGCCCAAACCTCTCGTGGGGCTCTGCTGGAGCCCCGGACGCGCCCCGCGAAGGGCCGGCACGCTAGCCAAAAGGTTTAGAGCTGTCGAATCGACTGCGTTGAGTGACGAATCTACGCTGTTTTCTGCGTGAAAATGGCTGCGTCGACGCGTACGCGGCGGTGCGTCGGACTCTGCCCTTCGGTGCGTTCGGCCAAAGTGCAACACTCCCACAACCGTTGTGCACACAAGCACGTTGGAGCGTGCTTTGGGTCGCAATCGTTGTCGTGACAATGGATCGCGGGCCGCGTAGCGTCCGACGCAGCAGG
>CAYSCF010000600.1:0-3257 GCA_964429305.1 uncultured Sandaracinaceae bacterium
ATCCGCAGACGCGCATCGATCTCGTCCGCGCCGTCGATCGTGAGATCGAGCGGGTCGTCCCCGAGCGCAACGAGCGGGATGCCTTCTCGCGTCGCGAGATCCCGCGTCGCGATCGACGTCGGCACGGCTTCGATGCGCAGGCCCGCACGCACGCGCTCGCCGAGGGCGCGCACGGCATGGGCGGCCGTGCTGCCGGAGCCGAGCCCCACGCGCATGCCATCCGTGACCTTCATCGCCGCCGCGAGCGCAGCGGCCTTTTTCTCGGCGTCTCGATCGCTCATCGGGCGATGGTAGGCGATCACGTCGCGCTAGGGCGCTCGCGCACCACGTCGCCCGGTCGCTTGTCGGCGCGCAGGCCGACGAACACGGGATGACGGAGACGTCCGTCCCGCGTCCACTCCGAGAAACGGACCTCGGCCACGAGCTCGGGTCGTACCCAACGCGCCTCGCGCATGCGGGGCGGATCGACGACGGGCGACTTCGCGACGATCGCAGCCGTCAATCGCTTCGCGAGCGAGCCGAGCGTCGCGTCGTCGAAGCCCGTTCCGACCTTGCCCGCGTATCTCAGCTGTCCGCCTTCGTGCACGCCGAGGAGCAGCGCGCCGAGGCCGCGCCGCGTGCCCGACGGCGGTGTGAAGCCGACGATCACCATCTCCTGCCGCGCTTCGGTCTTCACCTTCTGCCAGTCGAGACTGCGGCCGGCGCGATACGGACGATCGGCGCGCTTGGCGACGAGACCCTCGAGACCGAGCGATCGCGTCGCCTCGAGGAAGGCCCCACCATCGCCGCTCGAGGCGACGACGCGACGGACCGCGCCGCCGGTCGTCGAGCGGACGAGCTTGGCGAGCACCTTCTTCCGCTCGCTCAGCGGTCGCTCGCGCAGATCCTCGCCGTCGAGCGAGAGCACGTCGAACACGAAGTAGACGATCGCGTCTTCGTGTGCGCCGAGCGCCGCCTGCAGCGCCTCGAAGCGCGGGCGTCCTTCGGGATCGAGCGCGCAGATCTCACCATCGAGAACGACGTCGTGCGCATCGAGCGTCGCGATGCGCTCGCGGATCGCATCGAGCCCACCGAAGCGCAGCCCCTTGCGCGAGCGCAGCTCCACCGCGTCGCCACGCTTGGACGCGATGGCGCGATAGCCATCGTACTTGATCTCGAACACCCATCCCGCGCCGCGTGGAGGTGTCTTCACGAGCGTCGCGAGCTGCGGCTCGAACGCCTCCGTGCGGCGAGCCATCACCCGGCCTTGCGCGTGGGCGCCGATGCGCCTCCACCACGCTTGAGGCTACGACGCAGCAGCGCGGTGAGGTCCTCGACGGGCGCCATCGGCTTGGCGGGCTCGCTCGTCGTGGGCGCGATCGCTTCGCCCGTCTTGGCCTTGCGCTCGATCATCGCGACCACGTCGTCGTGGTACGAGTCGCGGTACTTCGCCGGATCCCAGTCGGTCGTCATGTCGTCGACGAGCGCCTCGGCCATCTCGCGCTCACGGTCGGAGATCTTGCTCGTCGCGCCCAACGCCCGGCCGACACTCTCGGCATCGACCGGCCGCAGCTCGTGGGCGAAGCGCAGGATCTCGAGGACGAGCGAGTCGCCCTCGGCGAGCACCGCCGCGAGATGCTGTCGCTGGCGCAGCACGACCGTCGCGATCGCCGCGCGCTTGCGCGCCGTGAGCGCCTCGAGCAGCACGGCGTACGCCTTCTCTCCGCGCTTGGCGGGCGCGAGCAGATACGGCGTCTCGAAGTACGCGACCGGGATCTGCGCCGGGTCGACGAAGTCCATGATGTCGATCGACTGCGTCGCCTCGACGTTCGCGGCCTTCAGCTCTTCGTCGCTCACGAGCACGAACTCGCCCTTGCTGATCTCGTAGCCGCGGACGATCTCGTCGTACGGCACCTCGGCGCCCGTCGTCTTGTTGTATCGCTTGTACCCGACGGGCGACATGTCGCGGCCGTCGAGCTGGTGGAACGAGAGCTCGCGCGACTTCTCGAGCGGATAGACGCTCACCGGGATCTGCAAGAGGCCGAAGCCGAGGCTGCCCGACCAGAGCGCGCGGCGCGGCGAGCTCTCGCCGGGCTCTTTGTCGTCGCTCGTCTTGTCCGAAGTCGTCTTCTTGGGCGCGCGGTGCGCAGGGGCCTTCTTCGTCTTGGTCGCCATGATCTGTCTCCTTCGTCCTCAGAGCTTCGCGAGCGCGGCGAGATCGATCGATTGCCGCGCGTGATCCTCGTAGCCGCGCCAGGGATCGCTGCGCGGCGCGCCTCGATCGATCACCTCGCGCAGCGTGAACGCGCGCGGATCGAACGCCTTGCCCAACGCGTCCCACGTCACGGGCATCGCGATGGGCGCCTCGTCGCGCGCGCGCAGCGAGTACGGAGCGACCGCCGTCGCGCCGCGCCCGTTGCGCAGATAGTCGAGGAAGATCTTCCCGCGACGCGCGGCCTTGCTCATCGTCGTCACGTACCGATCGGGATGCGTGCGCGCGACGCTCTCCACGATCGTGCGCGCGGCGAGCTCGTGCGCGGCCCAGTCGCGATTGGGCGCGAGCGGCGCGACGACGTGCAGGCCCTTGCCGCCCGTGGTCTTCACGAACGACGTCACGCCGACGCGCTCGAGCACGTCGCGCAGCGCGAGCGCCGTCTCGATCACCTTCGCGAACGCGACCGACGGATCCGGATCGAGATCGAGCACGATCTGATCGGGCCGCTCGGGGTGATCGACGCTGCACATCCACGTGTGGATCTCGAGCACGCCCATCTGGCCGAGCGCGATGAGACCCGCCGCGTCCTCGATGTAGAGCGAGTCGCCGCGCGATGTCTTCTCGGGGATGCGCACATGATGAATCGAGGCCGGCATGCCCTTGCTCGCGTGCTTTTGATAGAAGCACTGCGCGGCGCGACCCTCGGGGCAGCGCAGAAACATGAGCGGACGGTTTCGGGCGAACGGCAGCATCCGCGGCGCGACCCACGCCAGATAGCCCATCACGTCGCCCTTCGTGATGCCGGCCTCCGGATAGACGACCTTGTCGGGGCTGGTGATCTCGAAGCCGAGGTTCATCGACGCGAGCGCGTCGGCGATCGAAGGGCTCGTGCTCGTCTTCGTTTTCGTCTTCGTTTTCGTCTTCGTCTTCGTTTTCGTCGTCGATTTCGCCTTCGGCTTCGTCACGCCTGCGCGGATGTCGTCGATCGAGCGGCCGCTCGTCACGCTGCCCGGCTGCTCGCGCACGAAGTCCGATCCCGGCCGCGCCGAAACGTCCTTCGACT
>CAYSCF010000601.1:0-3234 GCA_964429305.1 uncultured Sandaracinaceae bacterium
CAGGTCAACAAGAGCGACCTGCTGAAGAAGATCGCCGAGCTCGTCCGCGAGAAGAAGATCGAGGGCATCAGCGATCTGCGCGACGAGTCGAGCCGCGAAGGCATGCGCATGGTGATCGAGCTCAAGCGCGACGCGCAGGCTCAGATCGTCCTCAATCACCTGTTCTCGCTGACGGCGCTGCAGACCACGTTCGGCGTCATCAACCTCTCGATCGTCAATGGGCAGCCGCAGGTCCTCGATCTGAAGCAGACGCTGCAGCACTTCATCGCGCACCGCCGCGAGGTCGTGACGCGCCGCACGCGCTTCGAGCTTCGTCAGGCCGAAGCGCAGCGCGAGATCATCGAAGGTCTCGGGATGGCGACGACGGAGGTCGACCTCGTCATCTCCACGATTCGTTCGTCACGCGACAGCGACGAGGCGCGCGAGCGCTTGATGAAGCTGCCGCTCAAAGGGCTCGAAGAGTTCGTCCGCCGCGCGGGCCGGCCGGAGGAAGAGATCACGGCCGCGAAGGCGCGCGCCGAGTACTTCCTCAGCGAGCGTCAGGCCAAGGCGATCCTCGAGATGCGTCTGTCGCGTCTGACCGGTCTCGAGCGCGAGAAGCTCGCGAGCGAGTACGGCGAGCTCTCGGAGTTCATCGCGCGCTGCAAGGCCATCCTCGGCAGCGAGACGCGCCTGCTCGAGGTCATCGAGGGCGAGCTCATCGAGGTCCGCGAGAAGTACGGCGACGAGCGCAAGACCGAGATCACGCAGGTCGAGGGCGAGATCTCGATGCAGGACCTCGTCGCGAACGACGCGATGGCGGTCACCGTCACGATCGGCGGCTACATCAAGCGCACGCCGCTGACCGAGTACCGCGCGCAGGGCCGCGGCGGGAAGGGCACGCGCGCGTCCGAGCTGAAGGAGGACGACGCCGTCACGTCGCTCTTCGTCGCGACCGCGCACACGGACCTCTTCTTCTTGAGCGACCAGGGTCGCGTGTTCACGAAGAAGGTGTTCGAGATCCCGCAGGCGCAGCGCGCCGCACGCGGCCGTCACGTGAACAACCTGCTGGGCCTCGCCGAGACGGGCGAGCGCATCCAGACGATCGTTCCGGTGAAGGAGTACGACGAAGGGCACTTCCTGCTCACCGTCACGCGCAACGGAACCGTGAAGCGCACGGCGATGAGCGCGTACGCGAACATCCGCACGAGCGGCATCATCGCGGTCCAGATCGAGGAGGGCGATGCGCTCCTCACCGCGAAGATCGTCTCGGAGAAGGCCGCCGTGCTCATCGGCACGAGCAAGGGCATGTCGATCCGCTTCGAGCTCGCCGACGTGCGCGTGATGGGACGCGACACGCGCGGCGTGCGCGGCATCGATCTGCGCGAGGGCGACTTCGTCATCGGCATGGACGTGCTCGAGGACGAGAGCCAGCAGGTGCTCGCGCTCAGCGCGAACGGCTTCGGCAAGCGCACGCCGATCAGCGAGTGGCGCGTCCAGAACCGCGGCGGTCTCGGCATCATCGCGATGGAGACGAGCGAGCGAAACGGACCGCTGGTCGCGCTCAAGGTCGTGCGTCCCGACGATCAGATCATGGTCATCACGAACGGCGGCCAGATCATCCGCACGTTCGTGAACGAGGTGCGCGAGGCCGGCCGCAACACGCAGGGCGTGCGCATCATCCGCGTGGGCGCGGGCGAGCAGGTCGTGGACGTGGAGCCGGTGGCGGACAAGGACGACGGCGAAGAGCCGCAGCACCTGGCGCCGATCATGGACTCGCTGGTTCCTCCGGAGCCGACTGCCGACACGACCAAGGACCCGAAGAGCGAGAACTGACCCCCGCTGCTAGGGTGATCGCATGGCGGGGAGGGCCGAGACGTACTTCGAGGAGATGCAGCGCGAGATCGGCGCGCTGCGCATCGTTCACAAGGAGAACGATGGCTTCTCGAAGTTTCTCGGCTCGCTCCTGCGCATCGTGACGCTCGGGCAGATGAGCACGTACGTCACGAACTACACGACGGTGCTCGGTCACACGATGTACGTGCCGACGGGCTGGGACCAGCGCTCGGACACGGAGCGCTACGTCACGCTGCGACACGAGGCGGTGCACTTCCGCCAGATGAAGCGCTACGGGATGATCGGGATGGCCCTGATTTACGCGCTGCCGTTCTTCCCGCTCGGGCTCGCGTACGGTCGCGCGCGCATCGAGTGGGAGGCGTATGCCGAGACGATCCGCGCCATCGCCGAGGTCGACGGAGTCGAGGCCGCGCGCCATCCGAAGCTGCGCGCGCACATCGTGAAACAGTTCACCGGCGCATCCTACGGATGGATGTGGCCCTTCCCGAAGGCGATTCACTCGTGGATCGACTCCGAGCTCGCGCGCATCGCCATCGCCTCGCGCCGGGCCTAGGATTCATCTCTTCATGTCCGGCCCCGTTCTCGGCATCGATCTCGGAACCACCAACAGCGTCGTGGCGGTGGCGGAAGGGACGCGCGTGCAAGTGCTCGCCGATCCCGACGGCAACCGGCTGATTCCGTCGGTCGTCTCGTTCCATCCGCAGGGCGACGTGCTCGTCGGCTATCCGGCGCGCGAGCGTCGGCTGCTCGATGCGAAGAACACGATCTACTCGATCAAGCGCCTCATCGGACGACCGTGGGGCTCGGCCGCGGTCGAGCGCGCACGAGAGCGATTCGCGTTCGAGATGAAAGAGGGGCCTGGGCGCGGCGTGCTCGTCGCGGCGCGTGGCGAGACGTACACTTTGCCCGAGATCAGCGCGTTCGTGCTGCGCGAGGTGCGGCGCATCGCCGAAGCGGCGTCGGGGATGGACTGCACGCGCGCCGTGATCACCGTTCCGGCGAACTTCAACGAGCTGCAGCGCGCCGCGACGAAAGCGGCGGGCAAGGTCGCGGGCCTCGAGGTCCTGCGCATCCTCAACGAGCCGACGGCCGCGGCGCTCGCTTACGGCTACGGCAAAGGCTCGCGCGAGCGCATCGCGGTGTACGACCTCGGCGGCGGCACGTTCGACATCACGATCCTCGAGCTCGCGGGCGACGTGTTCGAGGTGCTCGCGACTGCCGGCGACACGTTCCTCGGGGGCGACGACATCGATCTGCTGATCGCGGAGAAGATGGCCGACGTGTTCCTCGCGCAGCACCGCTTCGATCCTCGACAGGATCAGCAGGCGTTCGAGCGTCTGCGTGCCGCGGCCGAGTGGAGCAAGTGTCAGCTCTCGACCGAGCAAGAGGTCACGCTGC
>CAYSCF010000602.1:0-3229 GCA_964429305.1 uncultured Sandaracinaceae bacterium
CCGCTGGTCGCCTACGGGCCGGCGATGCGCAAGGTCGTCGCGCGGCTCGACGAGATCGCATCGCTCGACGCCCCGATCCTGCTCGCGTTCGAGCCCGGGGTCGCCGCGGCACCGCTCGCTCGTCGACTCCACGAGAACAGCCCACGAAAGATGGGCCCGATCGTGATCGCCGACTGCGCGAACGTGCGGCCCGAGGATGCCGAGCTCGCGCTTTTCGGGGACGACCTGCGTCACGGCACGCCTGGCTGGTTGCGCTTGGCGGCGGGCGGGACGCTCTTTCTCGATCGCGCGACCGCGCTCGGCCTCGAGGTCCTGCGCGAGCTCGACGAGGCCATCGCCACGCGGCACGCACGGAGCGCCGTCGGTCGGACGCCGTACGCGATCGACGTGCGCGTCGTGCTCGGTGTCCACGACGATCTCGACGCGCTGGTCGAGCGCAACAGCATGGATCCGGGGCTGGCCGAGCGGGTGCGACCGATGCAGATCGCTCTGCCGCCGCTCCGGGATCGGCCGGAGGATCTCGGCTCGCTCGTGCTCTTCGCGATCGATCGCGCGTGTCGCGCGTCGGGCAGCGCGACGCTCGGCATCGCCGACGACGCGCTCGCGGAGCTCGCGGCGCACGACTGGCCGGGCAACGAGCTCGAGCTCTTCGCGTTGATCGAGCGTGCGGTGCGCCGCGCGACGCCGCCGCGCATCACGAGAGCCGACGTCGGCGCGCTCGTGGTTCGTGAGACGGCCGATGTGCTCGAAGGATCGCTAGCGGACATCGAGCGGCGCGCGTTGGAGACCGCGCTTGCACGCGCCGGCGGCAACAAGAGCGAGGCCGCGCGCCTCCTCGGGGTCGCGCGCACGACGTTCCTCGACAAGCTCAAGCGGGCGGGCATCGAGGTGCCGGACGAGCGCAAGAGCGTGCGGCCGCCCGCGCCCGAGAAGGCGCGCGAGAGCCTCCCGCCCAAAGGCCGCAAGACCAGCGCCGCCTGACTGCCACCGTCGTTGACGTTCGCCGCCAATCGCGGAGAATAGGTCCGTGGGCGCGTCATCGATCAAGAAGGCGTCGCCGGCAACGGAGTTGGCGTTCGGCCGGTACGCGCATCGATCCGAGCTCGGGGAGGGCGGCGCGGGGCGCGTCGTCGAGGTCGTCGACCACGGCGATGGCAAGACGCTCAAGGCGCTCAAGATCGTCGGGCGCGAGCAGGCCGAGCGACTGCTGTGGGAGCTGGAGGTCCTCGCGGGCGCGTCGCATCCGAGTCTGGCGCGCGTGCACGAGCTCTTGCGCGTCGAGGTCCCGCTCGGGCCGCCGTTCCGATTGCCGCGGGGCGCGTTCGTGCTCGTCGAGGATCGCGCACCGGGGGCGCCTTCGGACGTCGTGTTCGCGGCGCTGGATCCGGCGGCGCGGGCCGAGCTCGCGCGCACGTGCATCGTGCAGCTCGCCGGCGCGCTCGACACGCTCCACGCGCGTGGGCTCGCTCACGGCGACGTGAAGCCGTCGAACGTGGTGGTGGACGTCACGGGCCCGCCGCGTGCGACGCTCGTCGATCTCGGGCTCGCCGTCGCGTTCGGGCGCGGCGGTACCGGCGGCACGCTGCGCTACATGGCGCCCGAGGCGTTGGTCGGCGAGCGTAGCCCGGCCACGGATCTCTACGCGCTCGGCGGGACGCTCCACGACTGGCTCGTCGGCGCGAGCGGCGATTCGACCCGGTCGGATCTCGACGCATCCGGATCGCGCGCATGGTCGCCGCTGCCCGCGTCGATCGATGCCGATCTCGCGGAGCTCGTCCGGTCGTGTCTCGCCGAGCGGGCGATCGATCGCCCGCGCGCGATGGCTGACGTCGCTCGCGCGCTCGGCGCATCCGATCCGCTCGCACTGATCGGCGCGCCTTCTCCGGTCGAGCGCGCGCGTCGGACGACCGTCGTCCCGCTCGTCGGCCGCGCGCGCGAGGTCGAGCGCATCGCGCGCACGTTGGTGGAAGCGTTCTCGGGCGCGAAGCCTCGGACGATGCTGGTCACGGTGCGCGGCCCTTCGGGGAGCGGACGCACGCGCGTCGTGCTCGAGGCCGTTCGCGCCGCGCAGGCCGAGCTGGCCCGGGGCACGCGCGAGACGCCGAGCCTCCGCGCGCTCGCGAGCACGGCGTTCGTGCCCCGCACACCGACGATTCTGCTCGCCGTCGTGGGAGAGTCGGACGCGCTCGCCGCCCATCGCGCCGCGCGGCTGTCGGGTGCGCCCGTCGTGATCGTCCTCGAGAGCGAAGACGCGATCGACGGTGCGGACCTCGACGTCGTGCTCTCGCCGTTCGGCGCCGTGACGTTCGGTGAGCTCGCCGCCGTACTGCTGGATCGCCCCGAAAGCGCGCTCGTCGAGTCGTACCGGCGCGCGACCCGCGGCTTGCCCGGTCTCTTCGTTCGCATGGTCGGCGAGCGTTGGATGTCCGGCGGTGATCCACGCAGCGGCCCGTCCGAGGCGGCACGGGACGTCGACGGCGATCTCGGTGACGCGCGCGAGCTCGCGCTGGCAGCGGCGCTCGCCGGCGGCACCATCGACGCCACCACGGCGCGTCGGATCGTCGGCCGTGGAGCACGCGCCGTGGCCGAGACGCTGCTCACGCGCGGCCTGGCCGACCACGACGCCGACGGGAAGCTCCATCTCGGCGAGGCGCTCGTCGATCGGCTCGCCGAGACCGCGACCGAAGTCGAGCGCCGCCGGCTCGGCGCCCTCCTGGTCGACGCGCTGGCACCCGGGACCGAGCGCGCGATTGCGCGCGCATCGCTCGGAACGGCGGACGCGATCCCCGAAGTGGTCGCGGCCGCGACGGCGCTGCGCGACGCGGGCGCGCCGGAGCGAGCGGCGCGCGTGCTCGCGCTGGCGAGCCGATTCGTCTCCAGCCCTGCGCTCGCCGTCGCGCGTGGAGACGCGCTGATCGCGGCTGGGCGATTGGACGCAGCGATCCAGACGCTCGAGAGCGCACCGGGCTGGCTCCTGGGAGAAGCGCTCCGCCGCGCCGGCCGTTGGGACGAGGCACGCGCGATCCTCGAGCGCTTGGACGCCGACGGAACCGATCGCGCGCTGGCGCGTGCCTCGCTCGCGCGCATCGCGCTCGCGCTCGGTGGAACGTCTCCCGAGCTCGACGCCGGATCGTCCGAGCCGTTCGTGCACGAGGCGCGTGCGCTCCTCGAGCAGGCGCACGGCCGGCCCGAACGAGCGCTCGCGATCGCGCAGGCCGCGAGAGAGGCC
>CAYSCF010000603.1:0-3208 GCA_964429305.1 uncultured Sandaracinaceae bacterium
ACCCCGATGGGCACGGGCGACGGCGCCGTCACCGGATCGGTCCACGTCGTCTTCGCTCCGGGCAACGGCCCGATCGATTTCGCGAACGTGCCGTTTCCCGACGATCTCTACCGCGCGAGCGGGCAGATCGAGATCGGGGCATTCCCGGGAGAGTCGGTGAGCGCGCCGGGCGAGCTCGGCGCCGATCCGATGATGGTCTCGACGATGCGCGAGGCCTTCCACGACATCGATGGCTTCGGCACGAGCTCGGGCGCCTACTTCCGGCTCGACGGAGACATCGATCCGAGCACGCTTCCCGCGACGCCGGCCGACTCGGTGGTGGCCAGCGCGAGCGTGTTCATGCTCGACGTCGAGAGCGCCTCCCCGATGGCGTTCGATCGCATTCCGGTCGAGGTCCACTGGGACATGGCGCGTCGGCTGCTCGTGGTGCGTCCGTTCTACGGGCACGCGCTGCACGAAGGGCGGACGTATGCGGCGATCGTCACGAGCGCGGTGCACGCAGTGGACGGCTCGCCGCTCTCGGCCTCCCCGCGCTTCGCCGCGATCCGGGATGCGACCAGCCGCCCGAGCGATGCCACCGATGCGACGGCGTGGACGGAGTACACGCCCGTGCTCGCCTCTTCGTCGGTCACGCGCGCGAACGTCTCGGGCCTGGCGGTGTTCCACGTGCAGCACGTCGCGGACGAGCTCGATCAGGCGCGCAGCGTGATCCGCGATGCGCCCGCACCCGCGCTCACGATCCTGCGCGTCGCGTCGGGCGCCGCGCTCGACGAGCTGCTCGGGACGCCCTCGGTCGCCGAGCACGGAGTCGACGTGCCGGGCGGCGTCGAGCACTCGCACATCGGCACGCTGATCGACGGGACGTTCCAGGCTCCGAACTTCGTCGGTCCGACGCCGTTCAGTCACGGGCCCTTCCGTCACGACGCGAGCGGCGCGCTGATGGTGCAGAGCATGAACACGGTGTGGATGACGCTCGCGCTTCCGGCCGGCGCTGTCTCGAACGTCCCGGTCGTCGTCTACCAGCACGGCCTCGGTGACGATCGCAGCGCCGTCTTCGCCGTCGCCGACGCGCTCTGCGAGCAAGGCTTCGCGGTCGCCGCGATCGACATCCCGTTCCACGGCATGCGCGCGCAAGGCGGCACGGACGTGCATCACGCGTTCGGACCGACCGCGGGCCCGGATCTCTATGGTGATCTCGGCGGAATGTCGGTCTACATCTCGTTCGTCGGCGTCGCCGACTCCACGGGGCCCTACGTTCCGTTCCATCCGACGTATCCGCGCGACACGCTTCGTCAGGGCGCGCTCGACATCATGGCGCTCGTCAACGCGCTCGATCGCTCCGACTGGTCTGGCGTGGGCGCGATGGGTGGTCCGACCACGATCGGCTTCTCCGACGATCCGATCGGCTTCGTCGGCGTCTCGCTCGGCGGCATCGTCGGGACGACGTTCGTCACGGGCGAGCCGCGCGTGGGCGCTGCCGTGTTGAACGTGACGGGCGGCGAGCTGACGAACCTCGTCGCGTACAGCTACTCGTTCAGCTCGACGTTCCTCTCCCTGCTCTTGCCGGCGATCGGTCTCGATCCGGCGCCCGAGGTGCTGTACGCGGGCACGCCGCCGCGTTTCCTTCCGGAGGTCGCGCTCTACCAGACGCTGCTCGATCGCGGCGACTCGATGTCGTTCGGTCCGATCCTCGCCGGGCAGACGAAGCACGTCCTCTTCCAGATGGCGTTCGACGACGAGACGGTCCCGAACCAGGCCACCGAGGCGCTCGCGCGTGCCGCGGGTGCGACGATCGTCGGCCGCATGCCGCGCTACAGCGATCTCGAGATGGGGACCTCGCCGCTGGCGTCGAACCTCGTGCTCGGAAGCACACGGGTCACGCGCGGGCTCACCGTCTTCGATCCCGCGACACATGGCCTTCTCTCTTCGCGGATGTCGGAGGCGAACGTCGTGCATCCGCCGCTGCCGCCGTTCATGGAGCTGGCCACGCCGACGCCGGTCGCGAACCCCGTGGATGCGGCGATCACGCAGATGGTTCACTTCTTCGTGACTTCGCGCTCGGGCGCGGCGGAGATCGCGCAATAGCCGTGTTTCCAGGGACGCTGGGCGCGTCCCTCGCGAGACTGGCGAAGCCGCTCGCGAGCGAGTCGCGCGCTCGCACGCAGTGTCCCATCCTCGCCGCATCGCACCCTCATGCGGGCGCGGGCGAGATCGCGCAGTAGCGGAAGCGCGTCGTCGGGCTTGAGTCGGGCACGGATCCGTGGCTCCATCGTCACGCTTCGGGAGGCCGCGATGTCGAGAGCCGTTACGTTGTTCACGGATCGCAGCGAGTTCGAAGGAACTTGGCGCGGGCTTCTGGAGCGTCTGGGTGTCGGCGTGACGGCGGCGCATCCCGAGCGCTTGCCCGAGAGAGTCGTCGCCGGCGCGACGCTGGTCGTCGACGGCGCAGCAGGCGCGTACGACGAGGACGAGCTGCTCGCGCATCTCGGTCTCGCGCGTGCGCTCGGCGCGTTTCCGGCGGTGGCGCTTCCGCCGGGCCTCTCGCAGGTCGACGATCTCGTCGAGGACCTCTGCGGCGGTCTCGTCGCGCGCACGGACGCGGATGCGGGCCGCATCGCGACCGTGATCGCGCGCCGCGCGGGCGCCTCGGCCTCGCCACGCTTCGAGTACCTCACGGTGTCTCCGCGTGGGGCCGCGCTCCTGGCGATCCTCGCCGATGGCTCGGCGCTCCTCGTCGATCGACCCGCCGCAGCAGACGACGACGGATCGGAGGTGGAGAGCATCTCGATCGCGGAAGACGCGGCGTCGGCGCGCGTGGATCTCGCGGGCGGAAAGTTCTTCGTGCTCGGGGCGTCGGACATCGTCGCGCGTGATCGCGACGTGCTCGCGGGCCCGATCACTTCGTCCGCGACCGGCGACGTCCTGGCGGATCTCGATGGTCCGCGCCTCGGCGCACGCGTGCGTGCGCTTCGCCTGGCGGCGGGCCTCACGCAGGCCGAGCTCGCGCGTCGCACGGGCATCCATCGCCCGAACATCGCGCGCGTGGAGGCGGGGCGGCACACGCCCTCGCTCGAGACGCTCGCGAGGCTCGCTGCCGCGATCGGCGTCCCGACGACGCGCGTGCTCGTCGGCGACTGATTTTCGGCGCCGCGCGGGCGCGGCGCGCAAGGGCCCTTCGGGCACCCCGGGCCCCCGTACGACTCCGCCC
>CAYSCF010000604.1:0-3204 GCA_964429305.1 uncultured Sandaracinaceae bacterium
TCGACATCGCGGCCGACGCGGTGGATGCGGTGCGCGTCCCTCGCGGGAGCGACGAAGCACCGTTTCTCGTCGTCGCGCAGGCCCACGCAGGCATCACGGCGCAGATCTTCGATGGGCGAGCCGTCGCGATGGCCGCGCCGACCGTGATCGAGGGCACCGCAGACGGGGCCCTGCTCCGCGGCGTGCCGCCCGTCGCGACGGCCATCGGGATCCAGCCGGCCTGGCTGCTCGCGCTCGACACCGCGATCGGTGACGGGACCTACGGCATCACCACGCGCATGCTCGATGCCGACGGCGTGTCCACGCGCCCGGCGTTCCTTCTGCCGGGCGTGCGCTCGCAGCGCGGCATCGCCAGCTTCGACATCACCGGCGCCGGAGACGACGTCATGCTCGTGTGGACCGAGTGGGTCGATCGCGGCACGAGCGCGATCGCGATGCATGCGCTCCCACTCTCGGCCGAGGGTTTCCCGCGTGGGTCGATCCTCGACCTCGGGCGCTTCACCTCCGCCGGCGTGGCGCCGGATGCGATTCACGTGGCCAGCACGTCGCAAGGGACGGTCGTCGTCTATCACGCACGCGACACCTCGATCTCGCCCGACCTGCAGCTCTACTCGCGGCTGCTCACGTGCCGTTGAACGCATCGCTCCTCGCGCTCGGCCTCGCGTTGGGTGCGATCGCGGGATGCAGCTGCGCCGAGGCTCACGAAGCGTCGGTCGATGCGGGCGCCGACGCTGATCTCGATGCCGGCACGGATGCCCCGAACGATGCCGGCCCGGATGCTTTCTCGCGATGCCCACCGGTGGACGAGCCGCGGACGCCCTCTGGGAACTGCGACGGGCTCGGACGCGCGGAGTGCCTGCAGTGGGCGTTCGACGAGATCCACGGCTTGCCGCAGCGCGACGGTGGATGGACCCCGTACGCCGAATGCGTGCAAACGCCGTGGCCGGCCTCCTGTGCCCGCGCGTCCGACGCCGTCCGCCTAGATGCAGGCGACGGCCCCTCGAGCGAATTGGATTTTCGCTGCGGTGAGGAGCCGGCGTGTGGCCCGTACGAGGTCTGTGCGTCGCGGTTCGACGGCGATCCGCCGAGCTGTCGCTGCATCGCCGACGCGCCCTGACTCGCGCGCGCGGGCGGCCCATGCGCGGTCTGCGCGGGCTCGGACGCAGCACGCTCGCGCTCGTGCGCCGTCTGCGCGGCGTCGATCGCGATGCTCGCCAGCCCCTGTACCGTCTGCATGGGGGTGTTTGTAGCGAGATTTCTCGCTTGCGGCGTCTGCGCGGGCTCCCTTACAACGATCGCGAGGGGAGGGGCCGAATGGGAACGCTCCAGAGCGGCGCTTCGGCGGGTCAGCGGATCAAGGCGGGCAACCAAGTGCTCGATCGCGCGAAGGCGACCGACACGCGGGCCGTGAAGAAGAAGCTCGACGGCCTTCGCGCAGTGCAGCGCGAGTACGACGCGGCGCGCGCGGCCGCAGGCAAGGCGAACGCGGCACTGCTCGCGCAGGAGCGCATCGTCGGCGATCTCGACGACAAGCAGGACGCGGCGGTCGACACGTGGGCCTCGGCGCGCGTGGGCGCGGGCGCCAAGCGCACGCAGCCGTTCGCCGACCTCGAGGGACCGAGCCCGTCGGACATCCAGCGCATGGACACGACCGCCGAGGCGCAGCTGATCCAGAAGCTCGCCGCTGCCGATCGGAAGCATCCCGATGCGCGCGTGAAGAAGGCGGCCGCGGCGGCCGATGTCGCGGCGAAGGCGGTGCTCGCGTCCATGAAGCCGCTCGCGGCGCTCAAGCGCACGCGCGATGCGGCCATCTCGTCGCGCGATGCGATCGGGCCACGCTGGGAGAAGTCGTTCGCATCGCTCAAGCGCGCGACGCGCTCGGCCGAGGATGACGGCGCGACGGGCCTGGTGAAGGCGCTCTTCGATGCGCCGCCCCGCAAGCCAGCGAAGAAGAAGGCCGCGCCGGCGGCGCCGCCCGCCACTCCGACTGCGAGCTGATGCGAGCGCTCGCGCTGACCTGCCTCGCAGCCCTCGTCGCTGCGTGCGGGACAGCCGAGCCCTCGGCCGATGCGAGCTCCACGACGGACGCGTTCGTATCGCGCGAGTGCACGTGGCGGGAGCCAATGGGGCCCGGCGTCTGCGACGGCTTCGGCCGACAGGAATGCGAGGACTGGGCTGCGGCGACGACCGAGGGCTCCGCGCTCATCGCCTTCTCGATCTGCACCGCGAGCGGCTGCGCCGCAGCACACGATTGCCTGGCGGACGTTTGCAGATGCGGAAGCCAGGGCGCGTGCGCGTCCGGGACCATCTGTGCGCTCGCACCCGGTGAGCGGACGCCATCCTGCGTTGCGTGCACGCGATGAAACATGCGTGCATCGCGCTCTTGATTGTCGCCTGCAGCGAGACGCACGTCACCGCACCTGACGCGAGCACCTGCATGTGGACGCCCCCTCCGGCGACGGCCATGCGCTGCAGCGTCCCGCAGACGGATGCGTGCGTCGCTTGGGCCGCGTCGATGGCCCCGACCGTGATCGCGCGATGTCTGCGGACGGGCCGAGGCGTCACGCAGGGAATCTGCGTGAGCGCGAGCGCGTGCGACAGGTCCGGCGCGTGCACGTGCGGAGCGGAACCCGCGTGCGCGGACGGAAGCGCGTGCATGGCCCACGGCAGCGGCTTCGCGTGCGTGCCGTGCACGCGGTGACGTCCTCGCGCATCATGGGCATCATGCGCGTCGTCCTGCTCGTGCTCGCGCTCCTCGGATGCACCGGACCGGCCGCCCCCGTGGACGCAGGCGACTGGGTCTTCGACGCGGCGCCGATCACGAACTGCGACCAGGTGCCCGCGAGCGTGACGATCGGCGTGATCGGCGGCGCGACCATAGACACGCACCTGGCGTGCATCGGATCTCTGACCTGCGGCCCCTGCGGGTTCCACACGTCGTGCGTTGACGGACGGCTTCGCGTCTGGGAGTCAGGAGGCATCTGCGTCCCCGACGCCGGCGCGGCCGACGCCGCGATCGACGCGGGCCGGTGAGCTCGGTGGAGAGCAGAAGCCGCCGGACCCTCACCTAGCCTCTCCCGCCCGAAGCGGGAGAGGGACAGAGCCCGGCGGCGCGCGCGGAGCTCGGTGCGAGGCGACGCGGCAGTTGCTTGCTGTCCGATCGTCGTGCGCGGCGCGCTACGCGAAACGGAAGCGCGGTGGGGT
>CAYSCF010000605.1:0-3183 GCA_964429305.1 uncultured Sandaracinaceae bacterium
GGGGAGTGGCAGTCCGGGCCAGTGGAAGCGGTGCTCAGCTTGGGAGACCTAGGAACGAGCTCGCCGAGCCGAAGCTTCACGCGCGCCTTTCCAGTAGCGCTGCTGCTCGCGCTCGCCTCGTTCGGCACGATGGCGGGCTGTCCTCACGCGGGCAGCCCCGCGCTCGAGGTCACGCCCGCGCTGCGCACCACCGATGCCGATGCCGAGAGCGATCTGCACGCGGCCGACGCCGCCGCTCGCGAGGGGCGCTCTGCCGACGCACGTGCGGCCTATCAGGCGTTCCTCCTCGATCATCCGAGCGATCCGCTCGTGCCGCTCGCGCATCTGGGGCTCGGCCGCGTCGCGCTCGCCGAAGGAGACGCCCAGGGCGCTTTGACCGAGCTCGATCGCGCGCGCGGCTCGTCCGATGCGGTCGTCGAAGAGCGCGTGCGCTTCCACCGCGGCATCGCGCTCTATTTCCTGCATCGCGACGCGGAAGCGATCGATGCGCTCTCGCCGTTGCGTGGCACAACGACCGACCCGGACGACACGCGGCTCTTGCTCGAGACGCTCGCCACCGCCGCGAGCCGCACCGGGGATCACGTGCTCGCGCTGAGCGCGCTCGACGAGCTCTACGCGGCCAGCACGACCGACGTCGACCGGCAGGATGCGCAGCGACGTGCGCGCGCGGTCGTCGAGTCGGAGATCACGCCGGCCGAGCTCGGGCGGGGCTACGACGATCTGCGTCACGATCGGATCTCGTGGCCGCTCGTCGCGGTCGCCGCGCTGCGGGCGGCATACGACGCCTCCGACGCCACGCGGGTGCGCTCGATCGCCGAGACGCTGCGCGCCGAGCACGTCGAGCTCTCGAGCGACCTCGCCGAGATCGTCAGCCGCGCCGAGCGGATCGAGCATGCCGATCCTTCCGTGATCGGCGCGATCCTGCCGCTGACGGGCAGCGCTCGCGAGATCGGTCAGCGCGCGCTGCGCGGTCTCGTGCTCGCGTCGGGCGCGCCGCTCGACGGGCCGCCACCGCCGGGCTCGGCGCAGCTCGTGTTCCGGGACGACGCGGGTGATCCGGCGCGCGCCGCGGCCGCCGTCGACGAGCTCGTCTCGCAGCACCGCGCGATCGCGATCGTCGGGCCGCTCGACGGACCGTCGGCGGAAGCCGCGGCCGTTCGCGCCCAGGCGCTGGGCGTGCCGCTGATCACGCTCGCGCCGCGCGGCGACGTCACGTCGGCCGGGCCGATGGTGTTCCGGCTCTTTCCGACGCTCGATGGCGAGGCGCGCGCGCTCGTCGACGCGGCCGTCGCGCGCGGAGCGACGCGCTTCGCGATCATCCGCGGCGCGGCGGGATATGGCGCGTCGATGCGTGCTTCGTTCGAGCGTGCGGTCTCGGCCGTGGGCGGCCAGCTCGTCGCCGACGTCACGTACGAGCCCACGGCGACTGCGTTCGGCCCGCTCGTCGCGCAGCTCGCGGCCCAGCGCCCCGACGCGGTGCTCGTCGCGGACTCGGCGCAGAAGCTGGCGCTCATCGCGCCCGCGCTCGCGGCGGGCGGTCTCTTCCCGGTGGTTCGTGGGGGCGGAACGCCTGCGTCGGCGCGCGGCATCGCGCTGCTCGTCCCGAGCGTCGCGCTCGACCCGCGCACGATCCAGTCGACCGGACGCTACCTGCAGGGGGCATCGTTCTCGGCGCCGTTCTACGCGTCTCTCGCCGAGGGCGAAGGGCGCACCTTCGTCGATGCGTTCCACGCGCGCTTCGGGTCCGACCCGGACGTGTTCGCAGCGTACGCCTACGATGCGTTCCGCTTGGCGCGCCATGCGGTCGAGTCGGGCGAGACGACGCGCGCGGGCGTCGCTGCGCGTCTGGCGGGTATGCACGACGCGGTGACGGCCGGCGCGAGCGGTGGATTCGACGGCACGCGCGGCGCAGCGCACGCGGGTCGCATCCTCGTTCTGCGCGGCGAGACGCTCAGCCCGTGACGCGCTGAATCAACGCGCTCGCGTGCTCGAGCACGATCGGCGGGATCTCGTGCTGGCCACGGAAGCGCACGAAGTCGACGGTGAGGCCGGCTTCGATCAGCGCGGCGGAGAGACGCTCGGATCCTTCGTACGGAAGAATCGGATCGTGCGTGCCGTGCGAGACCATCACCGGTAGGCCCACGCGCTTCTTCATCAGCGGCTTCCAGCGATCTTCGGAGAGCAATGTGCCGCTCATCAGCAAGAGGCCGTCGATCGGCGTGTCCGTCTCGAGCACGACGTCGGTCGAGAGCATCGCGCCCTGGGAGAAGCCGCCCAGCACGAGCTTGCTTGGTGAGAGCTTGCTGCGCAGGCCGGCGAGCACGCTCGTGATCGCGGCGCGCGCCGGCTCGATCCCTTCGGGCGTCTCGCGCGACATGTCGCGTGCGCGTCCTTCTCGGATGCCTCGCTCGATGGCCTCGACGTCGATCATCCACCACGCGCGCGCGCGACCATCGCCCATCGGAAACGGGAGCTCCTGGGGTCCGTGTGGAAACGCGAAACGCACGTCGCGCGGCACGTCGAGCACGCGATGCAGAGCGACGAGGTCGTCGCCCGGCGCGCCGAACCCGTGCAGCAAGACGACGAGCGGCCCGTTGCCACCGCCTTCGCGGTCGGTGCCGCCCACGAGACGAACCGTCAAACCACCGAGCTCGAGCGTCTGCATCCGCGACTTCTAGCGGAACAGCACGAGCGCGGCGAGCGCGAGCACGACGAGCACCAGGCCGATCGCCGCGGGCCGTCGATCGCTCGGCGGCAGCGACCGCGCGGAAGGATGGGCAGCGAGCATGGCGACACCGAGGAAGGGCAACGCGGGGATCGCGAGCGAGGTCGTCATCACGACGAGCGCGGTCGTCGCCAGCCCGAGCGCGAGCGCAGCGATCGTCCGCGCCCGCGAGAGCTGGTGTTTGCGTGCTGCGGCGAAGTAGAGCGCGACGAACGCGACGTCGCCGACGCCGAGGACCGCGATCAGATCGTGCGTGCCCGGCATCGGCCAGGAGATCGCCAGGATCGAGAGAAGCGCGGGCGTGTCCGCGACCACGTGGGAGGGCGCACCCGGCGTCATCACGCTCACGAGATCCGCGAGCGAGCCGACGATCGCGACCGGCAGCAGATGGCCCGCATGCTGGATACGCGAGCCGACGAGCGCTCCGAGCGACGTCCCGGCGCCCAGCAGGAGCGCGA
>CAYSCF010000606.1:0-3183 GCA_964429305.1 uncultured Sandaracinaceae bacterium
GTCTCGACCCCATCACCAGCATCGACCCGTCCGCGTTGGTGCGGCTGTTGATCGCGGTCATCGGTAGCGGGTACGCGACGCCGCCGGATCCGAAAGTCGGGTCGAGCGTGCCGTCGGCGCGGTAGCGCAAGACCTCGCCCCTCGACAGGGAGCCGCCGCTTCCTTCCACGCGAACGGCGACGACGATGATCTCCCCGCCCGCGAGCACCGAGAGGCCGCTTGCGATGTCGTGCCCTGAGAGTGTCGTCAGGACCGTGCCGCCGGATCCGAACGAGAGGTCCGGCGTTCCGTCGCCGTGGAGGCGCGCGACGAAGATCCCTTGCGTGATGTCCGTCGGATCGGCGGCCCCGGCCCAGACGATCGATCCGTCGCTCGCGACGCGGATGAGCTGGTCGCCCGAGCCCCCGGAGTGCGGGACGGCGGCGAGGCCTGCGCCGCCCGCGAACGAGGCGTCGAGTGTGCCGCCCTCGTCGAAGCGAGCGAGCACGCTGGAATACGCACCGCTGATCACGTCGTACGCAGAGCTCCCGACCAGGAAGTCGCCGCTCGCGAGAGGCAGCACCACTGTCGCCCAGCCGAAGCGCTGGTAACGCGCGCCGGCCGGCACGGGCCGTACGGCGCCACCTGACCCGAAGGTCGTGTCGGGCACGGCGTGTGGCCCCGGGCACGCGCGCGAGCCCGTGTCGACGCCAGCGTCGCTGGGACTGCCGCCGTCGTCGATTGCGGCGTCGAGGGCGGCGGCATCTGTCGGTCCCGCATCCGCCGAGCCCGAATCGACGAACCCGACGTCGAGCGTGCCCGCGTCGATCGCCGATGTGTCGGACGCGTCGCGCCTGCCACTGTCGAGCACTCCAGCGTCGCCCACACCCACGTCGGCGCTCCCTGCGTCGGGTGATCCGCCGTCCATGCCTCGGCGTCCCGCGAAGCCTGCAGAGAAGTGGGTCACCGTCGCGGTCACGAAGCCCGAGCCGTCGCTGCTCGGAAGCTCTTCCCACGTCGTCTCCGCACTGTCCGACCAGACGACGCTCGGCGTGACGACACCGGTCGCGTGATGGATCGAGATCGTCACCGCGGTCGCGAACACGATTCCACGCGGGCCGAAACGATAGACCGGTGAGTAGCCGACGTAGCCAGCAGGCGGCGGATCATCGGTGCGCGTGACCGTGATCGTCTGCGGCGCGCTGAGGGCCCCAGGCGGAATCGTGAGCGTCACGTCGCCGGAAGTGACCGTCCCACCTTCGGACCCGACGAGCAGCGACGTGTGCGGCGCGTCAGCGTAGCAGCCGGCGAGATCGAGAAGTACCAAGACCGCCAACGCGGAACGGCGCATATCCAATCATAGCTCGTGTCTCCCTCCGCGCGAAGTCGCGCCGGCGGCTGCAACGTTCGGACATCCAGCTCGTGCCCTCCAACGACACCATCTTCGCCCGACCGGAGCGTGCGCGGGGCGCACCTACTACGTTGGGCGAATGCACCGTGCGGCAGCGATAGTGCTCGCGTCCATCGCGCTGGCGGCATGCAGCTCGCGGCCCGCGCCCGCATCGATGCTCATCGGACCGTCGGGCGGGACTGTCGCCGTCGGCGAGGTGACGCTCACGATCCCACCTGGCGCCCTCTCGGCGCCGGTCACCATCACGATCACCCGGACCGACGACGCGCCACCCACTGGCTACATCGGTTACTCGCCCGTGTATCGCTTCGAGCCTCGCGGGATTGTGTTCGCCTCGCCGGTCACCGTGTCGTTCCAGCACTCGGCGAGTGCGCGAGCGCCGCGCGTCGTCTGGTCGGATAGCGCCGAGACAACGTGGACGGATCTGCCCAGCACGGACGCCAGCGACCTCACCGGCCGCCGTTTCGCACTTCAGTGAAGGCCTCGTCGGTGCGCCGGACATGGACGCTTCCTCGTTGGACTCTGGAACAGAGATCGACGCTCTGGTCGCGGACGGTAGCGTCGACAGTCCCGCAAGCGACACGTCCGTCGTGCCCGACGCAGGCGACCGCTCGAAACGTCCTCGCGCACCGGATGCGAGCTCGTGCTCATGGCCAACCCCGCCGTACTCGCTTCTACTTCGAGGCCACAGCGACGCCCGGGCTCACGTTCACTCTGAACTGAGCCCGTCGACTCTCCGCGCGAGCTCTCGCCGTCCGACCGGTCCCGCGTAGCGGTGGTCAGTCGATCTGGAAGGTCGCCACGCCGAGGATGTTGAAGCTGGACGCCGGGTACGCACGGAACTCGTACGTCCCGGGCGCCGTGCCGGGTGGCACGTGGAGCATCGCGCTCCCCGACGATCCGGTCGCGTAGTCCCAGGCTGTGCGCGGCATCAGGTAGTCGTTGCCAGGTCCGCATTGCGGGCCGATGCCGACCCACTCGCCCGGCGTACCCGTGAACCCGCCGTAAGAGACCCCGATGTCAGCGCCCGCGGCCACGTGGCTCGCGTGGGGGGTCAGAACGACGGTCGGCGGGCTCCGCATGGGGCACGCCGCATCGGGCGGCCCCGTGTCCGGCGGGCCGGTGTCCGGCGGGCCGGTGTCCGGCGGGCCGCCGTCATTGCCGCCGTCGATTCCGGCGTCCATGCCGCCATCCGGCAGTCCGACGTCGTCCACCCAGGCGTCCTCGCCGGTATCGGTCCCCATGTCGACGAGCGGCCCGCCATCACGAGGCCCCACGTCGCTCGTGCCGAGCGCCTCCCGCGAGAGCGAGCAGCCTACGGTGGCGAGAGTCAGCGCGACCCCGACGAAGCACGACAGAGCGTGCCGACACGAACGGTTCACTGGCCTCCCCCGATCACGCGCTCTGACCATACCCGAGCCGCGTGTGGGGTCAACGCCCACGCGCCGAGGCGCCGGAATTTCGAGGGCTGAACGGTTCCGCCCCTCCGCGTCACGAAGCAGCGCATGTGGGATCGACACGTGCGCACGCAGTTCACCGGGGACCGTCGGTTGCCTCGACCGGGGGCCACGATACTATCGCCCCCGATGCCGCTCTCGCCCCGACGCGCCTTGCTTCCACAGAGCCCCGCCACGATCGAACGCGTCGATGCCGCGGCACGATCCGTCTCGGAGCGACTGCGACCACTCGCCGTCGAGCGCCTCGCCATCTCGGACTACTCGAAGCGCTACTTCGGGAGCTATCTCGCCGCGCTCGACTCGGTCCTCGACCGCTACAGCTTCATCCTCGCGTGG
>CAYSCF010000607.1:0-3181 GCA_964429305.1 uncultured Sandaracinaceae bacterium
CGAGTCGTCGACCACGACCACTCGACCCTCGTTCTTGCTGATGGGATCGCTCATCGTTGGTGCTCCTTGGAAGGGCCGCTCGACAGCGGCGCTCGGGGATTGCCAGCCATTCTCTTCAAGGTGGTCGCATCGATCGGCTTGCTCAACACACGCGCACCGGTCGATGCGAGAAACTCTCGTGTCGCGGGCCCGGTCATCGGTCCGGTCAGGAACACCACTCGATCGCGCAGCGGCGCGAGCTCGCCCGCGAGCCGGCTCCAGAGCTCGGCTGCGCTCGGTGCCAGGGCGTCGCCATCGTAGAGAACGAGATCGAACGGCTCCCCACCCTCGATCCGAGACCACGCGACGTCGGCAGAGCCCAGCGCGACGACGTCGTGCTCCGCTCGGAGCGCGCGAGTCACCAGCTGCCGCGCGAAGGGATCGGCGTCGACGACGAGGATCCTCGCGCTCACCGCCTCACGACCTCCGGAAGGTGCCGGGGACGAGCCGATCTGGTCCGGGGCCGGAGGGAGCCAGAGCGTGAACGTCGTGCCGCGATTCGGCGCCGAGTCGCAGTCGATGGTCCCGCCGAGCTGCGTGATGATCCGCTGACAGATCGACAGTCCCAGCCCCGTACCGGTCCCGAGCGGCTTGGTCGTGAAGAACGGCGTGAAGATCCGGTTGCGAACCTCGGCCGTCATCCCGGTGCCCGTGTCGACGACGTCGACGCGTGCGCCACCGTCTCTGCCTCGCATCGCACGCACACGGATGGACCGGCGTTCCTGTGGCAAACCGTTCATCGCCTGCGCGGCATTCACGATCAGGTTCAAGAAGACCTGCACCAAACGGCCTTCGTTCCCGAGGATCCAGGGGAGATCCCCGATCTCCGTCTTCACCTCGACGCGGCCTCGCGTATGAGGAACGGCCATGCGCAGCGCGGTGTCGAGCGCACGAGCGACGTCCACCGCGACGAGCGCGTCCCCCGACCCCTCGCGAGAGAGGGTGCGCAGGTCGCTCACGATCGTGCGCACGCGGTGCGCCGCGTCGAGCGCGGTGTTCAGGTGCTCGATGGCGCGGTCCATGCCCGGAATGCGCGCTACCGCCATCTCGATCTCCGCGAGGACCGACGTGAGCGGATTGTTGATCTCGTGCGCGATGCCGGCCGCGAGCACGCCGACGGAGGCGAGCCGATCGTTGACGATCTGGCGCGCTTGCGCTCGTCGCTCGTCGGTCACGTCGCGCACGACCACGACCGCACCCGCCGTTCGGTCGTCGTCTCCATGGAACGCCCGTGCGGTGAGCCGGAGCCAGCGAGGCTCCTCGGAACCGGGACGCACGCATACCTCTGCGTCGTCGATGGTCTCGCCGGCGAGCGCGCGTGCAATCGGCTCTTCCTCGACCGCGAGGGGCCGCGACTGATCGCTGGTGAGGAGCTCGACACCGGCGCTCAGGCCCCGCGTGAGGAAGCGGAAAGCCTCGCCGGGCTGATTCCATCCCGTCGCACGTCCCACCCCATCGATCACCAGGAGTGGCTTGCCCACCGCCTCGAGAGTCGACGCGATCAGGCGCGCGCGAGCGCGCTCGGCCTTGGAGCTGTCGTCGAGTCGCTGGAACGTCCGCGCGAGCGCGACGACGAGCGCGAGCTGACCGGCGACGACCTGGACGAAGGCCTGTCGCTGCTCGTCCAGCGTCGGCGACAGACGCAGCACGAAGGCACCGAGGAGCTCCTCGCGCCAGCTGATCGGAACGACCAGCGCTTCTCCGTCGTCGCTGCCGACGAGGTTGCCGCTCAGACGCGTCGGCGCACGTCCGTCGGTCGCGTCGAGCAGGCGCTCGATGAGCGTCTCGAGGGATGCGTCGACGAGCTGCTTCTCGGCGTCGGTCAGCCCCAGGCTGCGCCGTGTCCACTGCTCGCGATGTCGCACGACGAGCAGGCCCCACGAGATCCCGCCCGCATCGAGACAAGCATGCAGCGCCTGATCGAGCGCGCTCTCGATGTCTCCTTGCTCGACGAGCGCGCTCGTCAGGCCTCCCAGGATCCCGAGCTGGGCCGAGAGCACTGCCGTGCGCTGCGTCAGCGTCACGTTGAGCGCGAGCTGCCGGTCGAGCTGTTGAACGGCGCGAGACAAACGCTCGTGCGCCGCGGTCGCGTCTTCGGCGACGGCCACGTGTGAGACGCGCTCTCGCACGCCGACCAGGTTGCGTAACGTCTCCGCCACGTCTCGGAGATCGGGAGTGCGAATCAGGTAGCCGTCCGCTCCGATCTTGTTGGCCAGCGAACGATCGGCCTCCTCGAGATAGCTGTTGGTCAAGAGCACGACGGGCACTTGCGAGAGCGCCGGGTCGCGCCGAATGCGCACGCAGAGCTCGAAGCCGTCGACGCGCGGCATCAGGACGTCGCTGACGACGACATCGGGTCGCACTTTGGTGGCGAGCTCGAACGCCTGCTCGCCGTCCGCGGCGGCGTGTACCTCGAAGCCCATCCTCGCGAGGCGGAACACGCCGAGCTTGCGCTGTACGGGATCGTCGTCCGCGAATACGAGTCGCTTGCCGACCCCGAATCGATCACGGGAGACCGAGCGCTCCGGCAGATAGGCGCGGACCGCAGCACGGAGACGAACGGGATCGATCGGCTTGTTGACGATGTCGTCGAAGCCGGCGCTGCCCAAGCGTCCTTCGTCGTTGCGCGAGATCAGGCCCGTGACGGCGAGCACGGGAACCGCGCTGCGAAGCGCCTTGCGGAGCGGCTCCACGAGATCGAACCCGCTTCCGTCCGCGAGCACCAGATCGAGAAGGACGAGGTCGGCCTTCGAGCTCTCGGCGATCGCGAGCGCGCTTCGTACGCCGACGGCCTCGACGATGGTCAGGTTCTCGTCGCGGAGCGCCCGCTGGATGAAGCGACGCGTCAACGCGTTGTCGTCGACGAGCAGGACGGTCCCGCGGCTCATCGCGTGCCTCCAGACGCGACGAGCTTCGTGAGCAGCTCTCCGAACGAGCTCGTGTCGATGGGCTTGGACACGAACTCCGAGCAGCCCGCTTCGAAGGCCGCCCGCCGGTCGTGGTCCATCGCATACGCAGTGACGGCGACGATGGGCACCGCGCCGAAGCGAGTGTCTGCCCGCAACTGGCGCGTCAGCGTCAGACCATCGACGCCCGGCAGCTGCACGTCCATCAGGATCGCAGCGGGGAGCACCTCTTCGAG
>CAYSCF010000608.1:0-3180 GCA_964429305.1 uncultured Sandaracinaceae bacterium
CAGCGAGAGCCTCGATGCGGTCGACGCAAGGCGCGCCGTACGATCCCCCGACGGCGACGTCTCGATCGCGCGCGCGAGCGCACGCACGATCTCCGCGCGCGACGCCTCGTCGATCCGCATCCTCGACTCGAGCGCATCCTCGGCACCGAGCGCCACGGACGGTCGCTGCAGCGCATCGACGAGCGCATCGAGCGCCGACTCGCCCGGCGCGCGCGCGAGCGCTGCGAGCGCAGCGCGACCTTCTCGCTCGTCGTCGTGGCTCGCCTGGACGAGCGCCGGAACCGCGATGGCACTCGGCACGCGCGTCAACGCGCGCATCGCCGCGAGCCGCACGTCCACGACGTCGTCGTCGAGCCCGACGGTGGCCGCGGCCGAGGTACGCGCATCACCGAGCGCACCCAGCGCGTCGAGCGCCGCCGCGCGGACCTCCGGCGCTTCGTCGCGCACGACGGAGATGGCCGCAGAGGCCGCCATCGTCCGCTCGCCCGCGGCGGTGCCGAGCTCACCCAGCGCGCTCACCGCCCGCTCGCGCACACCGGGGTCGGCATCGGTGAGCGCGCTGACCAAGGCACGTACGGCTGCCGCGCCGCCGAGCGCGCCCAGACCGCTCACCGCCGCGCGACGAACCTGCGGCCGCGCGTCGCCGAGCATGCGCGCGAGCCGCGGGACATCCGCGTCCGATCCGACACTGCCGAGGACGCGCGCTGCGATCGCACGCACCTCGAGCGAGGTCGAGCCCAGCCACTCGGAGAGCGGCGCGGCGCACGCAGCCAGCCGGCGGGCTTCGCACGCGAGCGCCGCTTCGATACGGACGTCGTCCGCGCGATCCTGCAGAGAGGCAGCGATGGCCTCGTCGACGTCGCTTCCGTCCAGCGTCGCGAGCCCGTGTAGCGCGTCGATCCGGTGGGCCTCGTCCGCATCGTGCACCTCGCGCAGCCAACGCGCGCGTGATCCTTCCCACTCGAGCCCGGCGAGGAGCACGAACAGAGCCGCGGACGCGAGCACGCCGGCCACCTGACGCACGGGCGGACGTTAGCAGGCCCCCGCCGAACGGGGGGCCCTCGAACGCGAGTTGATCGCCCTTCGGCGCGCACACAATCTCGCCCCATGACGACGCTCTCCGATTCGCTGTCCGCGTTCCCGCGCACCGACGTCCGCGCGAACGGCCTCCGCTTCGCGGTCCACACCGCGGGCGAAGGCGACAAGCTCGCGCTCTGCCTCCACGGCTTTCCGGAGGCGTGGTTCAGCTGGCGTCACCAGATGCCCTTGCTCGCCAAGCTAGGCTACCGCGTGTGGGCGCCCGATCTGCGCGGCTACGGCGACAGCGATCGCCCCGGCCGCACGAGCGACTACGCCGTCGATCGCCTCGTCGACGACATCGCGGGCCTCATCGACGCGAGCGGCAGCAAGGACGTGACGCTCGTCGCGCACGACTGGGGCGGTCACCTCGCGTGGGAGCTCGCGACGACCGGCGTGCGGCCGCTCTCACGCCTCGTGAACATGAACATCCCGCACCCTCGCGTGATGACGCGCGCGATCTGGGGCGGCAACCTCGCTCAGGTCCGACGCAGTTGGTACATCTTCGCGTTCCAGATCCCCGGCTTCGCCGAGCGCTTCCTCTCGCGCAACGATCACGAGGCGATCGCCAACGCGTTCCGCGGCATGGCGATCGACAAGAGCCGCTTCCCCGACGAGCTGCTCGATCTCTATCGCGCGAACGCGGCCAAGCCTGGCGCGATCAAGGCGATGGTCTCGTACTACCGCGCCGCGCTGCGCAACCCGACCAAGCGCAAGCACGTCGAGAAGCTCGAGACGCCGACGCTCCTGATCTGGGGCGAAGACGACACCGCGCTCGGCAAGGAGCTCGCGATCGAGTCCTGCGATCTCGTGAAGGACATCACGCTCGAGCTCATCCCGAAGTGCTCGCACTGGGTCCAGCAAGAGCAGCCCGAGAAGGTGAACGCGATCCTCGAGCGCTGGCTCACCACGCCGCGCCCCTGACGGCTCACGAACGAGAACGGGCGCCCCTCTCGGGACGCCCGCTTCGACGAAACGTGTCGCGCGAAGCTCAGCCGAGGATCTGCTGGAGCTTCGTCGCGAGCATCGCGTTGCCGCTCACCTTGAGCTTGCCCGTGAAGTAGAGCTGCATCGCCGCGCCGGCGTTCTCGCTGATCGTCTTCCAGTCTTCCGCCGCCAGCTCCAGCGTGCAGTCGGCCGCCGGATCGGCGCCCTCACGAACGCCGATGTCGTTCTTGCAGTCGATGGTCCAGGTGCCGCCGCCCTCGCCGTTGATCTTGAAGACGAACACGGCACCGATGGCCTTGGCCTTCTCGGGATCCCCGCTCACTTTGTTGGGAAGGCGCGTCGTGAAATCGGTCTGTGCGTCGGCCATGGGGTCGTCCTCCGGAATCGGTGAATGGCGATTCAGCGCGAGGGGATCTAGCTGCGCGCGCCGCGCTGTGTCAAGGCGTGTTAGCGTTGGAAACGAGGGAGTTGCCGATGTCGCTGAAGGATCGTCTGGTCGCGCGCGGGATGAAGGTCATGCAGGACCCACGCGTCGCCAAGCTCGCACAGGACGAGCGCGTGATGAAGGTCGCGATGCAGGCGTTCCAGCTCCGCGGCAAGGTCCAGGAACAGATCGACGAGCGCGTCGCGACGGCGGCCAAGTCGCTCGGTCTCGTCACGAAGGACGAGGTGCGCGACCTGAAGCGCACGATCAAGAAGCTCGAGACCGATCTGAAGAAGCAGCAGGCAGCCACGGAAAGCCTGAAGAAGGCGTGAGCGGCTGCGTCGAACGAGCGATGCGTGCGTTGCTTCTCGCCGCTCTCCTGCTCGCGGCTGCGCCCGCCACCGCGCAAGTCGACGCCGGCGTCGTCGGTCGCGCACAGGCGCTCTTCACGCAAGGCGTCGCCGCGTACGACGCCGGCCGTCTCGACGAGGCCGCACGCCTGCTCGGCGAGGCCGACCGACTGACGCCGAGCCCCGAGCTCGCGTTCAACATCGGCCGCGTCTACGAGCGCATGGGCGAAGCCCCGCAGGCCATCCGCTACTTCGAGCGCTACCTGCACGACGGTCATCCGACCGACGCCGAGCGTGCCGACATCGCCACGCGCATCGCCGCGCTGCAAGCGCTGGAGACGCGTCAGCACGATCAGATCATGACGGCGCCGCCCTCGACCG
>CAYSCF010000609.1:0-3156 GCA_964429305.1 uncultured Sandaracinaceae bacterium
CGGAGTCTTCGGGCAGCGGGCCTACATAGGAGAAGGTCTCGTCGGGGTTCTGCACGATGCGGTAGAACTCGGTGTCGTCCCCGGAGACCTCGTTGTACGGGTTCAACCCTCCATCCCACTGATGCGTCCAGCCATGCATCACCATGGTACCGCCGTGCGACTGCATGTACTGGAGCGCCTCGACGAGTGCGGGCGCATCGCGGAACCCGGTGTTCTGCGCGATCCCCATGTTGTAGATGCCGAGCGGATCGCGATGCTGCGTGATGACACCGAAGCCGAATGGCACATCGATGGACCAGAGATAGTCCGCGATGACGTGCAGCTCGCCGGGGTCGCTCATCGGATCGATGTCCTCGAGCCGCAGTAGCGCGCGGTGCCGCTCGGGCGCGGTCGGCTCGAAGAGATCGAAGAGCATGTCCTCGAACGCGAGGATGCGGTCTTCCTCGGACACGAACGAGAAGGGGATCTCGGAGACGACCGTCAGGTTCCCTGAGCGCACCGCCCACGGGGCGCTCGTCCCGTCGTCGTGGACGGCTGTCGCGAGCTCGGTCGCGCGTGAGCTGTCGGCGATCTCGATGGACAGGATGCCCGGATTGTCGCTGAAGCGTGTCAGCGTGCGACCGCGGTACGTCACGCTCGAGCACGACGAAGTCGTGTCGAGCCCCGCGACCCTGAAGCCGTAGTGCGACTCGAACTCCGCCGCGCCGACGTGCATCGCGAGCTGCCAGATGTTGAAGTCGACCCACATCACCGGGTGCGTGCTCGAGATGACGTCGTCGAGGAAGCAAGACGGAAGCGGCTCGTCGTAGCTCGATCCGACGTAGATGGTTGCGGTGTATCCAGCCATCTCCCCACACGTATAGGTGCGTGCGGGAATGGCCGTCCACCCTCCGAAGTGGCTCGTGAGGTTCGCGACGTCGACCGCGTAGAGCTCGCCGAGATAGCCGTATTCGCCGCCGATATCGTAGAGCACGAGTGTGCTCGTGCCCGCGCCACCCGTGACCGGAGCGCCCGAAATGGGAAGCAGCCGCCTCGTCGGTGTAGGCCAGTCGGCGACGCTGCTGGGATCGGGCGCTCGGTTCCAGATCGTGTTGGGCATCGTCGGGATGGAACGCCCCGGAGGCGCCGATGCATCGACCGGCGCGTCGCCCGCGTCGTCCCGCGCGATCTGGTTTCCGGGAGTGCATCCAGCGAGAGCGAGCGCAGCGAGCGCCAACGAGCGGCACGCCACCCGCCGAGGAAAGCCGAGCGCGGAATGCCGCGCTGCCAGGAGAGACGTGGACTGCATGAGGACCTCGACGGATGTGGTTGTCTGCGCGTGATCTCGGGATGCGCGCCTGCGACGTGGCAAGAAGCGAGCCCTCCGCGCCGTCACGCCGAAGCGCTCGGACGCGTCTCTGCCGGCGCATCGGGGATAGGCACCATCGCGAATGCGCCAACCGGGAACTGGTGCGCGGTCTTCTTCCATCGAAGAGGCTTCTTGGTGATCCGATGCACGAGGTATTGGCGCGCAGCGCTCGCCGTCGCGAGGAAGCCGATGACGTTCGCGATGGGCGATCGGACGACGCTCATCAGCGAATGGCCCCAGGAGTATACGCGGCGGAGAGTCGCGACCTTCACGCACGCGCGCCAGAGGGCGAAGACCAAGTTGAGCGTGACGACCACGTAGAGAGCCGATCCGATCGCGAACACCCGCGTGAACGACCATGGATGACCGGTCCAGACACCCAGCCCCCAGCGCGCCACGCAACCGAGAAGGATGGCGTAGGCAGCCATCGCGATGGTGTGCGAGAGGAGTGCGCGGCGATCGCGATAGAGCGAATAGACCACCGGCAAAGGGCCTTGCCAGCCGATGCGCTCCCAGGCTTGGAACGCGATGCCGCAGATCCAGCGCGAGCGCTGTCGGACCGATGCGCGAAACCCGGTTGGAAAGTACTCGCGCGTGGCGAGCAGCTCCCGGACGGGTCGGCCTCCCACCTTGCGATCGAGCTCGACCCAGTCGCAAGCGAAATGCGTGCTCTTGCCGGCGAGGCGCATCTTGAGGCCGACCTCGTAGTCCTCCGTCAGGCTCTCCACGTCGAATGGCTGGTTGCCATGCGCACGCGCGACCTCCTCGAAGGGAGCGCGCGCAAATGCGCTGCCGACGCCCGCCGATGGAACGAGGCCACGGATCTGCCCGCGTACGATCATGTCTTTCAGATGGAACTCGCCGAACTCGTCGAAATAGGTGCCGGCGACGAGCTCCCAAAGGGGCACCTCGAGCGGGAGGACTGGTGTCTGCACGAAGTCGTACGTCGGGATCAGGTAGTTGTAGTGGAGCAGCGCGAGCGGATGAATCACGTCCTCTGCGTCGTGCATGAGGAGCATGTCGAAGTGGACGTCGTGCGCGCGCTCGTATGCGAGAATGCAATTCCATACCGTGTTGAGACAGTCGGCCTTCGAGGTCGGCCCGTCGTGCGGAACGAGACACTCGTGCACCGCGGCGATCCGCGCTTCGACCTGTTGCACCTTCACGCGGGTTGCGGGGTCGTTCGGGTACGTGCCGACGAAGATGTCGAGCTTGTCCTTGTCGTAGTCGAGCGTGCGCATGGCGTTCTCGAGCATCCGATCGATCACGTCGGACTCCTGCCAAGCGGGCACGATCATCGCGATGCGTTTTTTCGGCACGGCGCGCAGCTCGGAGGGCGAGAGGCAGCGATTCGTCCTCTTCCAGCCGCCCGTGAAGAAGGTGAGATCGAGCGTCATGTCTTCGATGCCGAGCATGAGCAGTATCGCTGCCACCGGGAACGCGACTGCGCTCATCACGAGGTCGAACGTGTCCGGGTGCATCAGAAGAACTCCAGATAGCTGACGAGAAGCAAGCGCAGCTCGGCGTAGTGCGTGGGGCTCGGCAGCGGGTCACGCCCGTGGATGCCGTAATAGGCGCCGCCGTGGATCGTCGCGAGAAGGTCGATGGCGATCGGCGTCAGCAGCCTCCACCGAATGCCGGCCCCCAGCTCGGCGAAGTTGTTGTAGAAGTCGCCGTTGCGCGAGAGGAAGCCGCGCAGCTCGATGAGCGGCTGCCAGAGCACGGGACCAGTGAGCAAGATGCCGTAGCCGGCACGACCGCGGAGCATACCGATCACGTCGTGATCGAAGCGGCTCACGTAGGTGATG
>CAYSCF010000610.1:0-3151 GCA_964429305.1 uncultured Sandaracinaceae bacterium
TGCGGCGACGGAGTCGATCACTCGAACGCGATGAACACGCCGTGGCCGATGCTGCATCCGTTCCACGTCCCGCTGCCGAGCGACGTCCACGCCACGCAGCTCGTCCTCGGCGACACGGTGATCATCCTCGACGACATGGGCCGCATCTGGACCTGGGGCGGCGACGCCGACGAGGACCTCGGGTCCGGCTCGCACGATCACCTCTCGCCGCATTCGATCACGACGACGAAGACCGGTGATGCGATGCCGCCCGTGCGCGAGATCGCATCGGGCGGCGCTTACTCGTACGCGCTCACGACGAGCGGTGACCTCTACGTGTGGGGCATCTACCTCGAGATCGCGGGCCACTGCCCCGGCTCGGGCTGGTGCCCCGAGGCGCACCCGGCGCTCTCGAACGACGTGATCGCGCCGGCGACGGCGGGCGGCGCGCACCTCGTGCACATCCGCGCGAGCAGCGGCGGCAGCTACGCGATCATGAGCGACGGATCGCTCTGGGGCTGGGGCACCAACGGGCAAGGCCTCGTCGGCGACGGGCACGAGCCAGATCGCTCGGTGGCGGCGACGCCCGCGGGGCAGACGCCGTACACGTGGGATTGGAACAAGGACGCGATGCTCGTCACGAGCGCCGTCCACATCGCGCCCGAGGTGCACGACTTCGTCGATCTCTTCAGCGGCACGGCGCTCGTCTTCTACGCATACGCGCTCACGAGCGACGGGCACCTCTACTCGTGGGGCCGCAACAAGACGGGTTGCCTCGGCAGCGGCCAGCTGCCGACGAACTCGCAGCAGGCGGCCACGTATCCGAACAGCTGGGACGTGACGACGCCGACGTCGGTCGACCCGATGCGCGCCACCGACATGCCGGTGAGCTCGCCCGCGTGCACGACGGAGTCGTCGCCGAGCTGCTGGTGCGCAGGCGGGATGAGTGGCCCCCAGAACTGCTGAAGCGCTCGCCCTGATCCTGCTCTCCGCGTGCGCCCCGCGCGACGCGGAGAGCGACGCATCGCGCGACGACGCGATCGTGCTCGAAGACGCTACGTCGATCGACGCCGCCGCGTGCACGCTCTCGCCGCCCGACGCCCTTCCCGCGCTCGGCGGTGACGTCGTCGTCCTCGATCCCGATGCGGGCTTCCAGATCCCGGCGCAGGCCGGCGGTAGCCCCATCGGCGTGTGGCGTGTCGAGCACGTCACGATCTACACGCGCGGCGCGCTCGATCCGAACGCGTCGGTCGTGAGCGGAACCGCGTGGGTGATCGTCACGTCGACCGAGGTCGAGCTCGCGATCGATCTCCAGATCGGAACGGCGCAAGAGACACTGACGCTGCGCGGGAGCTACGTCTTGTCCGACGCGACGCTGCACGTGACGCCGCGATGCTCGATGCCCGCGACCGCCGAATTCGATCTCGACTTCACGTCCGGCGACTCGAGTGGAACGCTGCTCGCGACGATCGGAGAGCTCACCCTTCTCTTCCGCTGTGCCCGCACGAGCACGTGACGAGCTCAGCGATTCACGTGGACGACGGTCGCGTGGATGTTCCCGGCCACGACCGACGCGCTGGCCCAGAGAACCAGGAACTCGTCCTGAGCTCCGCTCGCGATGGCGCACGACGCGTACATGTCGACGGAGGCCAGGTTGATCGCGCGACCGATCCGCGCGCCGTCCGGGCCGAGCAGCTCGAATTGCAGCGCGTCGCCGTCCCTGAAGCACACACCGACGGTGCCTCCGATGTCGTCGCCGGCGAGCTCGAAGTAGTCGTCGGTCCAGTCGAGCGTCGTCGGCGCACCGATCATCGTGTTGGTGAACGGATCGAACACGAGCGTTTCGGCGGCGTGCCCCAGCGGGCGCGCGATGATCATCACCGTGTCTCGCAGGCGCGCGGCCGAGGAGTCGTTGCCGAGGTCGAGCGTGAACGGTGTGCTCGGTGTCAGCGCCGCGTTGGCGAACGCGCGCACCACCGTCGCCGTCTGTGAGGGCTCGACGGAGACCAGACGGCTCGCGACGGAGACCACGACCGCGCGACCCTGACCGTATCCCTCGGCACGTCCGAGCAGCATCGCGGCCGGGGGTTGACCGTCGACGACGCTCACCAGATATCGATGGTACTGCGCCGCTGCGGTCTCCTCGTAGAGCGTCCCGACCGACATCCATCCGTGCACCGCCGCGTGACGCGTCACGCTCGCGAGGATCGGGCTCGGCGCGCTCTGCGCGGTGCCGAGCCAATCACCGTCTCGATCGAAGAACGTTATCGCCGAGGGCGTCATCGCCGGCGTCGACGTGACCGCTGCGAGCTGGTGATGACCCCACCCGATCGCGGCGACCGCCGTGGCGTCGAGCTCGCGTCGCGCCGTGATCGGCTGCGCGCTTCGATCGAGATGCCGAAGGACGGGGCCGTTGCTCCCTTGCCACACGGCGGCGTAATCGCGTCCGGTCCACACGACGAGCCCCCCGCTGTCGTGCTGATCCTCGTCATCGTTCGCGAGCTGGACCGTCGGGCTCGCGGTGCAGCAATCCTGGTCGACGCCGAGGACCGGCGGATCGATCCATCCGGCCGCGCTCGGATCATCGCTCGGCCGCGCGTCGGGCGGGACGTCCGGCTCGTCGTTCGGGATCGCGGCATCGACCCGCACCGACGGAACATCCGCGTCGTCGACCGATGGCCCGGCGTCGTCTCCCGGGGGCAGCGTCGCCGCGTCGAGCAGGTCATACCCGCCGGAGTCGGCGGGGACCTCCGGGCCCGTGTCGTTCGGATCGCCGACCTCGTACGACGAGCCGCAGCCCGTCAGGGACCACGCTCCCAAGAAGACCAGCACCCAGCGCGCCTGGCTCATGAACACTCTCCTCCGTGCAGCGTGCCACGCTGCGCCTTCGCGCAGCGTGGTGCAAACGGGATGCCGGCTCAGTCGCGAACCGAAACAGTGGCAGGCACTCGCACGGATACCGTCGTTCCCACGCCGCGTGTCGATACGATCACCAACGTTCCTCCGTGGGCCGTGCACAAGCCACGGGCGATCGCGAGCCCGAGCCCGCGACCGCCAGCGCCCTCGCGCGCGCGTGCGGGATCGACGCGATAGAGCGGCGTCCCGAGTCGCTCGACGAGCTCCGGGGCGACGCCTTCACCTCGATCCACGACGTCGATGGTCGCTTCGCTGC
>CAYSCF010000611.1:0-3150 GCA_964429305.1 uncultured Sandaracinaceae bacterium
GCTACGGGGTGCGTAGCGGCTCGACGCCGAGCACATCCCACGCAGACGGCATTCGGGGACGTCCGCTACCATCCGTTTGTGGGTCGCAGGCACCACAACGACGAGATCGAACAGCTCTTCGCGCGCGTTGAGGCCGCACCGAGTTGGGACGACGACCGCCGTCTCGCCGAGCGGCTGGGCGCCGCGATCGACGCGGAGCTTGGCGACGGTTGGGTCGCCGAACGCATGACCGCGCTCTGGCGCGTCGTCGCGATGTTCCGACGCACGCTCCAGAGGAACGCGTCGCAAGCACAAGGGGCTCGCGCGGCAGCGATCGAGCTGGAGCGCCTCGACGCGCGGATCGCGACCTGCACCCGCCGCGGCGCCGTGCCGTGGGATGTACTCAACGACTACGGCGTCCCGTGGGTCTGCGTGTTCACCGCGGACGGCGCGACGCTGTATCGCGTCGCAGCACAGATCGTGGCGTCGCGTCGCCCGAGGCTCCTACGTTTGCGCGACGGCAACGGCGAAGCGCAGGGCCGTCGCCACGCACCTCTGGTCCGCGCGGCGGCGTGTCTCGCCGCGGACAGCGCGGCGGACGTGCTGAGGCTTCATCAAGTCCTTGCGCGCGCCCTCGATCGGTTCTCACAGCGCGGCAACGACGCTGCGACACCCCCACGCGACCAACGGACCTTCGCACAAGCGATCGCGAAGGGCATAGCTGTTCGCAACCTCCAGCGCCCAGAAGAGGAGCCGCAGCTCGAGACGGGCCTCGACCTCGTGATCGCGGGGGTTCGCGCGCTGATCGACTGGAACGCTCAGTTGATGCTCATCGCCGCGAGACAGGCCGACCACTTCTTCGAGGAGGCGAGGCCCGCCCCCGACCGGCTCTCGGCGTTCCGTGTCGCAGCTCGAGGGGGTCCGGGGTCGGCCGAGTGGCGGGACGTGATAGCGCAACTCCTGCTCGACGACCCCGACGTCGCCGAGGTGCTCGCCGGTGAGCGTGTGCTCGACGATGGCGAAGCCGGGGCAGTGACGGAGAGGGAGCCGCACGCGGGCCCCGTGGCCGCGGCGGCGCTCGCGGTGGAGAAGCTCACCGGTGTCGGCGCATCGACGATCGAGCGCGACCGACGCAAGGCGCGCGGTTCAGGGGAACCGATCGGCGCCCAGTTCCTCTGAGCGCCGAAGCGTTCCGCCGATTACCGCTCGTTGAAGCGTGGGTCTGCCGATCCGCGCGGGAGGCGAGCCAATGACGACGAGAACGGCCGAAGCGCCCGAGCGGCGCGGACTGCTGCTGCTCGAAGAGGCGGCGCGCGTTGCGCGCGTCTCGCCGAGCACGATCCGACACTGGATCGCGACGGGTAAGCTCGGAGGAACGGTGCGCCTCGGAAAGCGGCGCCTCGTCCCACGTCGCGCGCTCGCGGCGGCGCTCGGCGTCGGCATCGCGGACCTCACGTGAACGTGGCCCGACGTCGAGTCATCGAGATGGGGCCGCGCTTCGACGCGGGCGCACGCGATGCGCGGCCGCCAGATCTCGCGACCGAGCGCAGCTACCTCTCGTGCGTGCTGCTCGCGCCCGACGTGCTGACGCGCGCGGCCGTGCGACCGGAGGACATGTGGTCGCGGCCCCACGCCTTGGTGCTCGACGCGATGCACGCGCTCCGCTCGCGCGCGAGCGCGATCACCACCGCCACGCTGCGCATGGAGCTCCAACGCGCCGGGAATCTCGAGCGCGTCGGTGACATCGCGCTCCTCGAACTGACGTCCGCGGTCCCGGACGTGCGAGCCGCCGAGGATCTTGCCGACGCCATCCGGCGAGACGCGGCGATGCGGCGCACCGCAGAAGGCGCGATGCGCGCGACCGAGGCGGCGCAGCGCGGTGATCCGGAAGGAGCTGCGCGCGAGCTGACACTGGCTCGCGAACATGCCGAGAGCGCGGATGCGCGCGAGCGGGCGTGGCTACTCGAGCGATGGCATTCGCTGCGCGAGCGGCCCGACGGCGCCGCGTGGCTCCGTGAGGCACCGCCACAACGCGAGTGGCTGCTCCGACGCGGCGAGGTCCCGATGCTCGCGCGCGGCGTCGTCGGGCTGCTCGTCGCACCGGGTGGCCGCGGAAAGACCTACGCGCTCTGCGACCTCGCGATCTCGATCGCGACGGGTGCGCCCTGGCTCGGCGTCATCGACGTCGCGTCACGCGGGCGCGTCGTGCTCGCGCTCGCGGAGGAGGACGATGCCGAGGTGCGGCGCCGACTCTATGAGGTCGCGCGCGCGCGACGTCTCGACGACGACGCGATCGTCGCTGCGGATGCTCGGATCGTGGCGCTCGGGCTCGCCGGACGCGACGTGTCTCTCGTGGTGGTCGAGGGTGCCTCGGTGACTCCGAGTGAGCTGCACGGGGAGATCCTGCGACTCGTCTCGATGCACGAGCATCAGGCAGTGCTCTTCGATCCGCTCGCGCGGTGGGCACCAGGCGTCGAGGCCGACAACGCGATCGCGACGCGCGCGATCGAGCTGCTGGAGCAGATCGCAATCGCATCGCGAGGAACGGTCGTGGTCGCGCACCACACCGCCAAGTGGTCGCGTCGCGACGGGGAGAGCGGTGGTCACGGGTCGTCGGCGCGGGGCGTGACCGCCATCACCGATGGTGTGCGCTGGGTCGCGGAGCTACGCGGCGACGACGACGAGAGCCTCGCGCTCGCCGTCGTGAAGTCGAACGGCTCACCGCTCGGCGATCCGATCCCGCTCGCTCGGGACCGAGCGACCGGCGTGCTTCGCGGAATGAGCGCGCAGGAGATCGCAGAATCCGGGCGGGGCGCGCGCGACGGCCATCGGATCGACGCGCTCGTCTCGACCTTGCTCGCCAAGCTCGCTGAGCGCGGCGAGACCGGTGTGCACGGACAGCGCGCGTTGCGCGATCTGCTCCCAGGCAAGACCGACCGGGTCCGCAGCGCGATCAAGCGTGCGATCGATGGCGGCCTCATCGTCGGCGGTAACGCCGCTCCCTACGTCGTCGCGAAACCGAAGGCGGTGGCCGACGCGCGCAGCGGCGATTCTGCCGAGCGGGGTGAGTCGTGAAGCCGCGTGGCCCGTGTGTGGCCCGCGCGTGGCCGGGACACCGCTCAGACGACCGTGGCCCTGTGGCCCCCTCTCTTGTAGAGGGGGCCACGGGGA
>CAYSCF010000612.1:0-3146 GCA_964429305.1 uncultured Sandaracinaceae bacterium
GTCGATCTCTTTCGGGTCACGCTTGCCGCCCTTCCGTCGCCTCGGCGTAGCCGTCGGCTTGGTGGCGGGCGCTGCGGCCGTCCGCGAGATCGACGTCGGTGCGTGTCCCGCCACCGGACTCCGAGCTGCTGCAGTCGCTGTCCGCGTCGAGGGCTGGCCGAGCGCGTCGCTCACTGCCTCGATCGCCGCGCGCCGCACGAGCTGCTCGAGCTCGACGGCGAAGCTCGCGATGTGTTCCTGAATCTCTCGCTGAACGGTCATGGCGCCGTTGTACCGCGGTTCGCGGCGTCCTTCGACTGCGAGCAACGCGAGCCCGTCTGTCTCCGGTACGTCGTGGCGTGACCAGTGTGCGTGTCACGGATGCGTTCAACACGGTTCTGCGTTTGAGTTGGTCGCGGGTACTGGAGCACCAGTTACGTGCAACGTCCATCGCGCGCACACCACCACGCCGCGCGCCGCAGGCTTCGTGCTCGCGGTCGTGCGATCCGCCTTGGGAGGGCGTGCTCCTCATGCGGGTGGGCGCGGGCCGAACCATGCGCATCGGGCCGCGCGCCAGCGCGTGCGCATGCGCTGGAGGGTTCGATACGCGGCGCCTCGCGCGCACGTGTGAGTGCAACTCCGGCGGGCCCGCCCCTGGATCCCGCACGCGCCGCATGGAGCGCCACCTCACGCCGATGTGCATCGCGAGGCTAGGCGCCGAGCGACGTGCAGCTCCGCCTCGGCTCCGTACGCCCGCTGGTGTCCCGTGCCCGCGACGAGCGCATCTCGGTCGCGTACGCGTGTACGAAAGACGTTCAACGCCACGTCTCGGTCGTGAGTGCCGGACACTTGATAGGTGCAACCTCAAGCGCGGTGACACGACCCGTCACGTGCTCCACGCCGCCCGCTCGCGATCCATCCCAGGTCGGCGAACTGGCGCGCAGACGCTGCGTCAGCGCCACCGACGACGTGTGCGTGTCGCGCATCTGTGCACGAAGGTCGCGCCTGGCACCGATGACCGACGTGCGGACGGACAGTGCACCTGGTCTTCGAACTCCGAGGGGAGCGCTTCGCGCCGATTTTCCTGGAAAGTCCGGCTCGGCGCTGTCCCTTTCGGGGGCGGCCGACGGCTCTGCGGAGCGTGGGGTTGGATGCAGTGCTTTCGCCCCGCATGCGCCCGCGACGAACGCTCAGGGCGCGATACTGGTAGAACTCCTACCTCCGCGATGCCGCGCGGCAGCACGCGTCCGCCGCGACGACGCGCGCCATCCACGGCTTGGACATCGTGGAAGACGATGAGTGAGGGCGTTCGATGACCGACGGGCACGACACAGATCGGACGACCGATGCCGATGTCTCACCAACTGAGGCGGCGCGAGTGGAACCACCTCGTCCCGAGTGGTGGCCCGAGCTCCTCGATCGGCTCGACCGCCTTCCGGCCGACGTGCCTCCGCACGAGCTCGCGGCGCTCGTGGACGGGATCGCCGACGAAGAGTGGAAGAAAAGCGGCGCGATCGATGCCGTGACATGGGGCCTCTACGCGGGATTGCGTGCAGACGACAGGAGAGAGCCGTTCAAGGGCGTGGACCTAGTTCGCGAGCGGTGGTCGCCGTTTCACGACGACCTCGCCTCACGCGGTCCGGTCGAGTTCCGCGCTCGCTTCGCCGATCTCGTCTGGGCGCTCCGCCGTGGCGTTCCCACAGACCGGGTCGCGATGGCGCGCCTCGCTGTGTGCGCGTACCTCGATGCAGCGCCAGCACGCGCGAAGGCGGAGAGCATCCCGACCGCTGGCGACTACGTCCGCCGTGCGATGGCGATCTCCGCGCAGTTGAGGGACGTCGCGCTCAACGAACGGGCGGCTGCGACTGGGCTCTCGCTCATGCGCGACGAGACGAACGTGATCCTCTCGCGATGGTCGCTCGCGCGACTCTTTGCGGAACACGGCGGCGATGTTTCCGTGGAGGTCGCTGATCTGCTGGAACGTCTCGTGCGCGACGAGATCGGGCTCGGCGCCTCCTGCAACTGGGAGTGGGCACGTCACGCCACGCGTACCGCCGCGCTCGCACGCAAGAAGGTCGGCGACGCCGCAGCATCAACGCGCCTGCATCTTGAGGCGGCGCGCCTCTACATTCGCGAGGCTGAGAGCCTCAACTGCAAGGGCGCGTCGGCCAACCTCGTGGCCGACAGCTACTCGCGAGGCATGCGGGCTCTCCGCGATCGCAACGCGGGGACGGAAGCCGACATCGCGCACCGCGCGCTCTTGGCCGTTCAGGCGCGAATCCCTGACGAGATGCAAACGGTCAGCTTCGGCAGCGTGGACGTGACCGCCGAGGCACAGCGGGCGATCGCGCTGGTGAGCGGTCAGCCGTTCGGGGAGCAGTTGTTGCGACTCTGCGCATTCGTCACGCGGCCGACCCGTGCGACGCTGATCGCAGCAGCGAAGAGCTCGCACGAGCAGTTCCTCTTCCATCACCTCGTGCCGTTCCAGGCCGTGGACGGCCAGGGGCGCGTGCAGCGATCCGCCTCCGACTCCATGGAGCGGTCGATGCTCGAGCATGCGGCGACGAGCCGCGCCGTTGCAGCGATCTCTGCGATTGACCCCATGAGACGCCAGATCTGGATCGAGTCGCCCGGCGGTGTTCGAGAATGGGCCGACTGGCTTCAGGACCGCGCGCTCGTGCCGCGAGAGCGAGTGCTCACCCTGGCGCGCGGTCTCGCTGCGGGCCTCGCGGCGGATTGGACCGTTGCTACGCACATCCTGGTGCCTCAGCTCGAATTCCTCATCCGTCGCCTGCTGGGCGATGCCGACGAGATCACATCGACGATGAACGGGGACGGTACGCAGAAGGAAAAGCTCTTCTCGGAGCTGCTGAAACGCCCGCGGCTCGGCGAGCTTCTCGGCGAAGACTGGGTTTTCGATGCGACCAGCTTCCTCGTGGAGCCCGGCGGCAATCTGCGAAACAGACTCGCGCACGGGATGATCGCCGACGACGGATTCACGACGGTGGAAGGACCCTACCTCTGGTACCTCGTCCTCGACCTAGTCCTCAGCGTCGTACGCCGGCCATTGGGAACAGCCGCCGGAAGCGACGCACCGGGGTCGGAGCCGACTGGGCCACCGCCGAGGCAGGTCTTCGGAGGTCATGCTGAGGGAACGGAGGAGGGGC
>CAYSCF010000613.1:0-3141 GCA_964429305.1 uncultured Sandaracinaceae bacterium
GAGCCCTCGACCAGGCGGTACGCGAGGGCGCGGCGCCGAGCAAGAACGCCTTCGCGAGGAAAGCGACCACGCGGACGATCGTCACGACGAGATGCGAGTTGAGCACCTCGCTCAGGATCGAGAAGTTCGTCCCGAGGAGATCGAAGCGCTCGCCGAAGAACTCCCAGCCGCCGTCCTGGAGGAAGGGAACGTCCCAGCCACCGAAGAAGATGACCGCGATGAGCATCGAGCTCGTGCCGACCTCGAGGAACTCGCCGATCATGTACATCAGCCACTTGCCCGAGGCGTACTCGAGGAAGTAGCCGGCCACGATCTCCGACTCGCCTTCGGGCGCATCGAACGGGACGCGCTTGTACTCGGCGATCGACGCGGTCTGGAACAGGATGTAGGCGAGCGTGAGCGGCGGGTAGAAGATGCCCCACGCGTGGTCGGCCTGGTACTGCACCATGTTCTCGAGGCGCAGCGTGCCGTAGATCACGAAGCACGCGACGAGCGCGAGACCGAGCGTGACCTCGTAGCTGACCATCTGGCTCGCGGCGCGCAGACCGCCGAGCAGCGAGAACTTGTTGTCGCTGGCGTAGCCGGCGAGCGCCGCGCCGATGATGCCCATGCCGCCGATGGCGAACATGTAGAGGATGCCCATGTCGAGCGAGGCGACCTGGAGGTGGACCGCGACGCCGTCGGCGAACCCGCCGGGCGGCGCCTGCTCGAGCAGGTGATCGAGGTTCAGCGTCGGGCCGAACGGGAGCACGGCGCCGAGCGCGAACGCCGGGAACATCGCGAGCATCGGCGCGAGCGCGAAGAGCAGCTTGTCACCGGCGGGCGGGACGAAGTCGCGCTTCGTGAACGCCTTCACCGCGTCGAAGAGCGCGTGCAGGCCGCCGAAGATCGTCAGGCGGTCGTGCGTGAAGAGCTCGGGGAGGATGAACCACATCACGAAGTGCACCGGCGCGAGCAGCGCGAACACGAAGAGCAGGCCGTTCCACGTGTGGCGCACGCCGAAGAGCGGCTCCGTGAAGAGCGCCGAGTCGCCGTTGCCGATCCAGAGCTGGATCAGGCAGACGACCGTCATGATCGAGCAGAGCACCGCGACGCCCAGCGCGCCGAGCTGCAGCGACGGGATGTTGTCGATGATCACGCGCGGCAGCTTGATGCCGCCCTGCATCGGGCCGACGCGGTCCTGCACCATCGCGCTCTGGCGGCGCTCGAAGAGCACGAACACCGGCGCGAAGAAGAGGAGCGAGACGCCGAGGACGAACCCGATCTTCGCGAGCGCTTCGATGAAGGGCCACGCGAGGTCGGGCACGAGCGAGAGGACGTAGTGGAAGAGACTCTGGCCCATCTCAGGCTCCTGCCGCTGCGGGAGTGGCCGGCGGCGCGCTCGCGGGCATGGCCGCGCGCACTTCCGGAAGCTTCTTGAACGCGATCTCGGTGCCGGCGGCCCCCGCGATCTCGGTGAGGGTCTCCCAGCCGGCGCGGATGCCGAGCGGCGCCTTCACGGCCTTGCTGAACGCCTGCGCGACGCCCTTGCCGTTGACGAACGTGCCGCTCGCCTCGGCCGTCGTCGCGACCGGCACCACGATGGTGGCCGACTGCGTGAGCGGCCCGATGTTCGTCGAGAGGTTGATGTGCGGCACGCCGAGCAGCGGCGCGAGGTCCGGTACCGACTCTTCGGCGGCCCAGCCGAGCGAGAGGATCGCATCGACCTCGCGCGCCTTCACCGCATCGATCAGCGCCTGCGTGCTCGCCGCATTGCCGCCGGCCACGAGCAGCGCGCCCTGACGGTTCGGATTCGGGTCGGCATCGCGCAGGATCGCATCGGCCTTCCAGCCCGCGGCGCTCTTGGCCGCGAGATAGATCTTGGACGCGCCCCCACCACTGGAGACCAGCGACGCGCCGAGCTTGGCGAGCACGAAGTTGTCTTCGTTGCTGTGCTGCGCGCTGAGCACGATCGCGATCTTGCTCTTGCCCTTCAGCGCGCGACCCGCCGCGAGGATCGACTCCTCGCGCGTGATCTCGACGACCTTGTCGCCGGTGCGCTCGCGCCCCGTGAGGATCCGGTCCTCGTGGAAGCGGTGGTACGACATCATGCCGTCGTCGCACATCCAGAACTCGTTCACGTTCGCGTTGTCGCGCGGACGAAGGCGCTGCACGCGCTCCTGGCGCGGGTCGTAGTCGACCCAGCTGTTGCAGCCCGTCGCGCAGCCGTTGCACACGCCGGCGGCGCTGCGCAGGAACCACACGCGCGCCTTGAAGCGGAAGTCGCGGCTCGTGAGCGCGCCGACCGGGCAGACGTGCTCCGTCATCAGCGTGTACGCGTGATCGAGCTCGCGACCGGGCGAGAGCGTGATCTCGTTGCGGTTGCCGCGCTCGCGCATGTCGAGCACGTGATCGCCGACGACCTCGTCGCAGAAGCGGATGCAGCGCGTGCACATCACGCAGCGCTCGGCGTCGTACACGATGGTCGGACCGAAGCGCACGCCCTTGGGCTTGTGCACCGGCTCGTCGGTCTTGCGCTTCAGCTTCTTCTGGTGCGCGAGCCAGTAGTCCTGGAGCTTGCACTCGCCCGCCTGATCACAGATCGGGCAGTCGACCGGGTGGTTCAGCAGCAGGAACTCCTGCACCGCGCCCTGCGCCTTCTCGACGGCGGGGCCCTTGCTGATCACCTCCATGTTCTCGGTGATCTCTTGCTGACAAGCCGGCTGCAGCTTGTTCTTCGTCGCCTCGACGTACTCTTTCTTCTTCTCGTCCCAGGCCAAGATCGGCAGCGCCATCGGGCGCGCGCTCTTGATCTCGACGAGGCACATGCGGCAGTTGGCCGCGATGCTCAGGCCGGGGTGCCAGCAGTAGTGCGGGATCTCGATCCCGGCGCGCCACGCGGCGCGGATGATCGTGTCGCCCGCTTCGTACGGGAGCTCTTTGCCATCGAGTTTGAAATTCGGCATGTCCTACTCGTTTACCGATCGCACTCGCCGCCGATCATGTTGATCGAGCCGAAGGTGGGGACGATGTCGGCGATCATCTCGCCGCAGATCATCTCGCGCGTGGCCTGGAGGTTGTAGAAGCACGGCGGTCGCACGCGCACGCGATAAGGCGTGCCGCTTCCGTCGCTCACGATGAAGAAGCCGAGCTCGCCGTTGC
>CAYSCF010000614.1:0-813 GCA_964429305.1 uncultured Sandaracinaceae bacterium
CGACCGCCGCCGCCGCCGGATCGGCCGCGTGCAGCTGCAGCGCGCGAACGTACGCGATGATCGCCCAGCGATCGTAGACCGGGATCTGCCCGCGGTACGACGGCATCGTGCGGACGCCGTTCGTGATCGTCATGAACATGCGCCCGTCGGGCATGTGGAGAAACTGCTCGTCGTGCAGGTTCGCCGCGGCGAACGCGACGCCGAGGCCGAGCGCGCGCTGCGAGACCATGCCCTGCCCGTCTCCGGCATAGCCGTGACAGGGAGCGCAGTAGATGTTGAAGCGCTGCTGGCCGCGGGTGACCATCGCCGTCATCCCCTGCGCGCCCGCACCGAAGTGCTGCACCGCGCCCGGCGGGATCGTCGCCACGTAGCCACCATTGACGTCGACGCCATCGCCGACATCCGTGTCGATGACCTGCTCGGTGGGGATGGTGCCCGGCACCGTCGGACGCATCGCGCGACCGTCGTCGAAGTACGGCGCCTCTTCCTGCACGTCGTAGCGCGGCATCTCGTGCATGCCGCGGAACACGACGATCGGCGGCTCACTCGACGTCTGCCCACGGCAGCCCGCGAGAATCAGCACTGCGAGCGCGAGGCCCTGCTTGGTCGTGAGGCGCACGACGGGAGGCGTCGAAGACGCGATCTTGAGGCTCACGACTCCTCCTGGATGAGCTCGAGCGACTCGGGATGAAGCGACTCGAGGAGCTTCTTGGTCGAGTCGAGGTCGAACTTCTCGTCGCCCGCCTCGATCGACACGAAGAAGCGGTCGTCGGAGAAGCGCTCGAAGCGCTCCGAGTAGAAGAGCTCCTGCCA
>CAYSCF010000614.1:823-3123 GCA_964429305.1 uncultured Sandaracinaceae bacterium
TGGTGATGACGCGGGAGCTGGTTGAGACCGAGCATTCCGAGCACCGCGCCGAATGCGGACAAGAGAATGGTGAGCTCGAACATGACCGGCACCATCGACGGCAGCGAGTAGCCCGGCTTGCCACCGATGATGAGCGGGTAGTCGATCCCGTTCGTGAACCACATGAGCAGGAAGGCCGCGCTCACGCCGGTCAGACCGCACGCGAGGACGATCCAACCGAGCTTGCTGTCGCCCATGCCCATCGCGCGATCCATCCCGTGGATCGGAAACGGCGTGTGGACGTCCCAGCGCTTGTAGCCCGCGTCGCGAACGGCCTCGGCCGCGTGCGTCACGTCTTTCGTGGTGTTGAACTCGGCGAGGTAGAGAACGGGGCGCTTGATGCGTGCCCGACGGGAAGCGGAGGCGTGTGAATCGGTGGCCATCTCAGGCCTCCTTCAGGGCGGCCGTGGCGGCCGCAGCGTCGTCGTGATGCTCGTCCTCGGCGTGGTGATCCCCCGCGTGCGGATCCGCCTGCGGCAGGACCATCTTCACTTCGGCGATGGCGATCATCGGGATCCACCGGATGAAGAGCAGGAACGCCGTGAAGAAGAGGCCGAGCGAGCCGGCGTAGATGAGGATGTCGACGATCGTGGGCGAGAACATGCCCCACGCGCTCGGCATGTAGTCGCGGTGCAGCGTCGTCACGATGATGACGAAGCGCTCGAACCACATACCGATGTTGATGAGGATCGACGCGATGAACATCCAGGGGATGCTCGTGCGCAGCCGCTTGAACCAGAAAGTCTGCGGGACGAGCACGTTGCACGTGATCATCGACCAGTACGCCAACCAGTACGGACCGGTCGCACGGTTGATGAAGCAGAATCGCTCGTACGGGTTGCCCGAGTACCAAGCGATGAAGAACTCCATCGCGTACGCGTAGCCGACGATGCTGCCCGTCGTGAGCATGATGGTGTTCATCAGCTCGAGGTGATGCATCTGCACGAGCTTGTGCAGGCCGAAGGTCGTGCGGGCGATGAGCAGCAGCGTCATGACCATCGCGAAGCCGGAGAAGACGGCGCCAGCGACGAAGTACGGCGGGAAGATCGTCGTGTGCCAGCCGGGCTCGACCGACGTCGCGAAGTCGAAGCTAACGACCGAGTGCACCGAGAGAACCAGCGGCGTCGAGAGCGCCGCGAGGATCAGGTACATGCGCTCGTAGTTCGACCAGTGGCGGTTGCTGCCGCGCCAGCCCAGCGCGAGGCCGCCGTAGATCGCCGCGCGCAGACCGAGCGCGGTCGTCGGCGGGCCGCCTTCCATGTTCGTGGTGCCGAGCGCGCGCAGGCGCTTGGACGCGCGATCGCGGAGCGTCGCGAAGTCGGGGATGAGGCCGACGTACCAGAAGAGGAGCGAGACGGTGAAGTAGGTGCTGACGGCGAACACGTCCCACAGAAGTGGCGACTTGAAGTTCGGCCAGATGTTCATCGCGTTCGGAATCGGCAGCGGATAGTAGATGTGCCAGGGACGACCCGTGTGGATCGTCGGGAACATCAACGCGCAGATGACCGCGAAGATCGTCATCGCTTCCGAGAAGCGATTGATGGCCGTACGCCAGTACTGCCGGAACAGATAGAGGACGGCCGAGATCAGCGTGCCGGCGTGACCGATACCGATCCACCAGACGAAGTTGGTGATGTCCCAGGCCCAGCCGACCGGGCTGTTGTTGCCCCAGGTGCCGATGCCGGTCCACACGAGGTAACCGAGCGTGAGGCCGAGGACGCCGGTGACGCTCGCGGCGCCGAGGAACATGTACCACCAGCCACGAGGAGCCCGCTCCTCGGTGACGCGGCTGACGATGTCGGTGACCTCGGCGAACGTGGTGCCCGGGGCGACGAGATCGGACTCACCGAGCTCGTAGTGCGGCTTGCCAGCCATCAGACGCCTCCTTCTTGAGCCATCGCGGGATTCGGATTGCGAATCCGTCCGAGGTAGGTCGTGCGCGGCTGCGTTCCGATGAGCGCGAGCAGCTTGTAGTGACGATCACTCTCGACCAGCGTCGCGACGCGCGAGCTGGCGTCGTTGGCATCGCCGAACGTGAGCGCCTGCGTCGGGCACGCCTGCGCGCACGCCGGGGTGATCTCGCCGTCGCGGATCGGGCGATTGGCCTCGTTGCGCGCCGTGATGCGCGCGGCCTGGATGCGCTGCGTGCAGTACGTGCACTTCTCCATGACGCCGCGCATGCGCACGCTGACGTTCGGATTGAACTGCATACGCTGCAGCTGCGACGGGTGACCCTGGAACGCGAGGTAGTTGAACCGCCG
>CAYSCF010000615.1:0-3123 GCA_964429305.1 uncultured Sandaracinaceae bacterium
CTGTGCATCTCGCCAGCATGACGTTCCGCGAAGACGTACCTCGGCTCGCGCTCGACGCCGCCGGCGCGATCCATCGGTTCGACGGCGGAGCGTGGTCGGTGGTCGACGTGCCCCCTGGTCTTCCTCTTCACGCGCTGGCATGCGCACGGTCCGGCACGCCCGAGTGCATGGCCGTCGGCGACGCCGGTCGCGTCGTGCTGGGCGCGGACGCCGGAGCACGATGGACCGATGCAACGCGGTTCGCCGACCAGGGCGATGGTCAGCTCGTTTCGGCGAGCCTCGACGGAGCGCACTGGATGGTCGTCACGGCGGCGGGACAGGTCTACGCGCGAGCCAGCGATGGAACGGGTACCTCCGCGTGGACCGCGCTCGCACCGCTACCGCCGCACAGCGAAGCACTCGCGCTCGCAACTGATCACGACGGCACTCATGCTCTGGTCGGGACCCAACGCGGCCTCGCGTACCTGAGCGTAGGGGCGAAGGTCGTCGGCCAATCTTGGGACAATCCGATCCTGGCGACGGGTGAGCTGCAGGGCGGAACGCTCTGGGAGCTCGGCAACGACGGTTCTCTCGGCGTGAGTGTCGACGACGGCCAATCGTGGAACATGGTCTTCATCGCGGGAGACGCCAGCCTCGCGACACAGGGAACGCGGGTCGCATTCCACGCCGACCAAGACGTCATCGACGCGTACGTGTGGGCGTCCCACACGAACACGCTCCGGCGACTCCGGTTCACGCCGGGTCCCGTTCTGCCGATCATCACACAGGCGCGGCTGATCGCTGTCTCTCGAACGGAAGCGGTGCTGGAGCTCGAGCTGGACACGCCGGCGTACCTCGAGCCGGTGCGAGCGGACCTCTACGAGGCGCCGCCGGAGAACGACGAGACGCTCTTCGTCCATACGAACGTGGGTCTACCGCCGGCGCCCACGCGTGAGACCTCACTGAGGTTCGATCCGACGTCGTTCGGGCTCAGCCCGGGGGAGAGCGCGCGCTTCTTCGTCGATTTACGACGCGGCTCGATGGTCGAGCGATTCGCCATCGGACCCACTGCGGTCGTCTTCGACCCGAACCCACTCGAACGAGAGTGGGTCGCGCGCATCCAGGACGCGTGGCCGGCGATCTTCGCCGTCCTGGCCCTCGTCGGCGCCATCCTGTTGGTCTATCTGTTCCGGCCGATCTGGATCGCCTCGATTCACCACGCGTCCGATCGATTCGAGAGCTTCGTCTGCGGCACGAACCAGACACTGGGATGGCTATTCCATGCCTGCGGCCCCGTGCTCATCGACGCGCTCGCGACCTCTCCTCGCGTGTTGGATGCGTGGATCGCACGCCACCGTGCGAGGTGGCGCGACCAAGTCGAAGAGCAGCTCCGCGAAGTCGATGCCGGTCGTTATCACCCACTTCCCGTGGGTGTCGATGGGCAGGCCAAGCCGTTGAGCCTCGACGAGGCCGTCGCGCCGCTCAAGTCGCTGACCTCGCCGCCGCCCGCCCTCGTCGCGGTCATCGGGCCAGGAGGGCTGGGGAAGACTTCGTGGGCGGCGCAACTCTGTCGTCGGCTCGCATCCGGTGACGACTGGCTCGAGCACCGCACGCTGCCGCTCTTCATCGCCGAAGATGCCGGTGACAGCGTCGTCGCCACCGTTCAGTCGAGCATCCACTTGCTGCTCGGCGCCGACGTCCCCTGCTCGGACCGCTTCGCCAAGGCTCTGCTCCGACGCGGGCGCGTCATCCTCGTGTGGGATCGGCTGAGCGAGTGCACGCACGAGACGCGCAAGAAGCTCACCGATTTCCGGAAGATGGAGCGACCACCACTCGTCATCGTGACCGCGCGGGACGAACAGAACCTCGGGCCCGGGGCCCACGTCCACGTCCGACCTCGCCCGGTGGCGCCGGAGGCGCTCGCGGGTCTCGTGCAGCACGAGCTGGCCGGTCTGAACGGCGTGAACGACTTCACGGACGTCGCGATCGTCGGCTCGATCACGACGAAGACGGCCAACTTCGTGGGGAACATCGCGCCAACCGCGCTCCTCGTGAAGATGTTCGTGGTCCTCGCGTCCCACGATCGCTCGACCGATCCCGCGCTGTCCGAGGCCGAGGTCTTCGCACGGTACGCCCGCCGCTTCTCGGACGAGGTCGCGAGAAGCGAAGCAATGTTCCTCAAGCTTCGAGCTCTCGCCGACGCCTGCGTCACGAAGGACGGGTTCCCGAGTAGCCTCCCGCGCGCGCGCGCTGACGAGATCTGCGGCGAAGAGGCGATCGCGAAATGGTTGAGCGCCGGTTTGTTGGTCGAACGGGCGAGCCTGGGCTCGTCCGAGATCCGATTCGCGCTCGACCCCATCGCCGAGCACCTCGCCGCACGTGCGCGGGCCGAGCGGAGCGGGCCGACGCTCACGGCATGGGAGAAGCTCCTCGGCGAAATCGAGCCCGCGGCGCGCGGATTCCGATCAGCCCTGCGCGCGGTCCATCAGGCCCTCCACGCGACACACCCCGAGCAATGGCCTGAGATCGACTGGACCGCGCGCTGAGCGCGCTACTTCAGCGGGCGCTGGACGTGCTCTTTGCCGTCGAAGCGGAGCAGCGTCGGCTTCTGCTCGACCTTCGTGTGGATCTCCACCGGACGGCGCCAGAGGCGGACCATCGACTTGAGCACCTCGCGCGCCCAGTCGACGCGCAGATCGATGCCCTGGTGATCGTGGATGAGCAGTAGCTCGCCGCGGTTGCCGAGGTTCGCGTCGTCCACGTAGATGAACGGCTGGCCGGCGTTCGTGAGCTGGAAGAGGAGCTTGTCCTTCACCTCGGTGAACTTGCGCGTCTCGATCTCGAAGCGATCGTTGCGCGAGCTCCAGCCGAACGCGTAGAGCTTCTGCTCGGCGGCGAAGTCCGGCGTGAGGAACTCGTCGATGAACGTGACGTCGTTGTAGAGCGCGCGGACCTCGAAGACCTTCTTGCGACCGAGCCCCGTGCGGCGGTTCCACTGCCGGCGCGTCTCGAGGTCGTCGCACTCTTCCCACTCTTTGCCGAACTGGCCCTTGTCCCAGCGCTCTTCGATGTGGCGATAGAGCTCGACGCCGAGCTTGTACGGGTTGAGCCGGCCCTTGCCCGTCTCCATCACGCCCGCGTTGC
>CAYSCF010000616.1:0-3106 GCA_964429305.1 uncultured Sandaracinaceae bacterium
TCCGCCTAGTTCGATTGGCGGATGTCTCGGTTAAAGAACGCGCTCGACACGGCCGAAGTGAGCATCGAAGACCTCTCCGCATGACGGACACGATGCAGAGCGACCGCGATCACAGCTCGATGTCGCCAGCGTCGCGGTCCGGCGCGAGGGGTTGCGACTGCGTGATGCTGGCGTTCACGCGGGGAAGTCGGGGATCGCCAGCCCACTCGACCCACCGCTCGAACGGGAGCCCGATGACGCAATGCACGCACTGATCGATATCGCAGCGTTTCCCTGCATGGCCGAAGTTCTCGGTGATCGTGAGGCCGACGACCTGATCCCCAACGCACACCGGGCCGCCGCTCATAGCATCGCCGGCGGGGAACCGATCTACGAGCAAGCGGGTGACCGCCGACGCTCCTTCCTCGACGGTGCAGGCGGTTCTCGGCCAGCTTGCGTGGAGGAAGCGCGTGCTGTCGGCCTCCTCAGCGTCCTCGTAGCTGTGATCTACGGTACAGGCTCGGCACACACGCGTCCGAGCGCTTAGGAGCGTCGGCGCAAAGTCCATCGGGAAACCAATCAGATCGCACGCATCGCCGTCGCCCACCGTCGTGCTGCGTCCAAATCGGGGCGCTGCGAGAGCGCGATGGACCTCCTGAACCGGACCGAGCCGCACCAGGCCAAGGTCGTCGAATCCACGGCTTCCGCAGATCTCGAGGCGATCTAGATCGATCGGGGTCGCTTTGCCGGTGGGGCCGGTCATCGAGAAGGCGCGGACCGCGGCTCCCCGCCTCGCGCATCGGCACATCTCTTCGAGCACGTGGCCGGCCGTTACAACAACAGCTTCCTCACCAAGTGCAACGATGAACCCGCTGCCCTGTGCCACGAGGCATAGACCCTCCCGAGCTCTGAATCGCACGAGCGTGAGGTCGTCGACGATGCTCATAGCTCACGATTGTCGCCGACTGCAGCGTCGGCAGCGAGTGGATTTCTGGGACCGCGAATCGGGCCGGGCTTCCTCCTATCAGGAAGTTGAAGACGGACCGCGTTGGTCCGTTCACCTCCAGGAGAACATCAACATGAGCGAGAACGAAAAGAGCAACGAGCAGCCCGGGTTCCTCGACAGCATCCTCAAGGACGACGGCGTGCATCGCGCCGCCGCCGGCGTGGTCGTCGCGGTGGTCGTCGCCACCGCGAAGCACGTCATCTTCGGGCGGGCGAGCTGAGCCCACGATCTCCAACATGACGAAGCCCCGGTCTCTCCTCGTTCGCGAGCGAGGGGGACGGGGCTTCGTCTTTGGAAGGCCAACAACATGAACGACGACCTTCCCAACGCGACGCTGCGCACCATGGGTGCGCTGCTCATCGCCGTCTACGACATCGCCCGCGAGGGCTTCACCGAGGTGGTCGAGCGGCTGCGCCCGCTCGTGGAGCCGCCCGAGAATCTTCGTGTCACCAGTCCCGTCGGCGCGTTCTACACGGGCGTGCTCGTGGTCGAACGAAACGTCGTCATCGCCGGCGTCGTGATCGAGGTGGGACGCGTCACGCCCGCAGCGCGCGAGCCGGTCATCACGCCTCCGCCACGATACGACGAGCGTGGGCGCTTCGAGCGACACGACGAACGCGAGGGACGGTTGCCCGGGTGGGCAGAAGATCCGCGCGACATCTTCCCCGAGGAGGACCCGCCATGGCGTCGACGGTGACGTTCGCGGACCTTCGTGGTCTCGCTCGTCTCTACCAGGACGGAATCGATAGCGCGAAGCAGGAGATCTCGAAGGTCATCCGCAACGACGTCGAGCAGCTCCCGTCCATCGTCGGCTTCCCGCCGGAGAACCTCCATCAGCTCGCAGATGCCGACGACCCCGTCGACCTGCTCGTCATCACGATCGAGGCAGCCGCACGCCGAGCCCGCGACGATCGACGCGTCGCGCAGAAGCGCATCGCGCACCAGCTCGCCAGTGCACTCGCTGTCGTCGCCACCGAACGCGACTCCAGCGTCGCGCTCTCACCGCGCGCTCTGTTCGACATCGTCTCGGCCTGGCCTGGTCGCGGCATGCTTGGTTTCGGCGATCGCGGAGGTGTCGGCATCCCGGGCCTTCGAGCATTCCTCCGCGCATGTCGATCTGTCGACGAGCTCGAGGCGACGCTGACCACCGACACCTTGGTGCTGCGCTACGCGACCTCATCCTCGCGTGGCGCGGTGCGCCTCCTGCTCCATCCGCTCGTCGACGATGACTCCGTCGTCATCCCGCTGAGCGTGCGACCGCTCGAACTTCCGCTCACCTCTGTCGTCGCGGCATCGAGGAGCCCGTCGACGAGCGCCGCGGCGTCGAGAGCAGCGCGCCTGCTGGCACCATCGTCGACGCGCCCCGGAGCGTCGTTCATGCATCGCTTCCTCGAAGCGATGTCCGCCGTCGTCGGCGGTGCGCCGTGAGGTCAGCTCCGAGCCGCGTGGACGAGCTCGTCGCGATCCTGCTTCCGCGAGTCCGCCTCCCCGAGCACGTGCGACCGTCGATGCTTCTCGACGACGCCCTCGTGCCGCCAGACAAGCACGCCGCGAAGGTCACCGCCCTCCGCGAGCTGGTCCGGTGCGGTGGGCGTGACGATGTGCTCGTCGGCTTCCACATCAAGTCGAGCTCCGACGTCGCGGCGCACTACCGCCCGAGGCTTGCAGGCGATCCTATGGAGAGCCTGCACGTCGTGGGGCTCGACGTGCGGAACCGCGTCCGTCTCGAGCAGTGCGTGGCGCGCGGCGGCCCGACGTCGTGTACCGTCACACCGACGAGCATCATGCGTCCCATCGTCATCAACGCATGTGCGGGCCTCGTGATGCTCCACAACCATCCGTCGGGCGAACCGTCGCCAAGCCCGGAGGACATCGCGCTCACGGAGCGCATCACGAAGGCGTGCGAGATCGTCGGCGTTCGCCTGCTCGATCACGTGATCGTGGCGGCGGAGGGGTCGTTCAGCTTCCTCGATGCGGGTCTGCTGGCTCGGGCTTGAACAGCTCGGCGAACTGCTCGCGGACGCGCGTCTCGTGCGGCGCGTAGTCCGGCGAGACGTGATGTCCACGTCTGGCGAGCAGCAAGCGCTCGATCGCATCGACCGGGCGGAGCAGCGCGAGGCC
>CAYSCF010000617.1:0-3093 GCA_964429305.1 uncultured Sandaracinaceae bacterium
GCTGCCGAACAGCTTCGTCGCTTCCGCGAGCGTCAGGCGACGGGCTTCAAGCGCTTCAAGATCACGGCCGAAGACTGGCGCAATCGCAAGAAGTGGAAGGACTACGAGGTCGCGGCGTGCGACATGTTCGACCACACGAGCACCGAGATCGCGCCGTGGACCATCGTGCCCGCGAACGACAAGCGGACCTCGCGTCTGCGCGTGCTCTCGACGCTGGCCGAGCGCATCGAGAGAGCCCTCGACGAGGCGTGAGCGGCTCCGCTATCGGATCGGCCCAGCCAGGTCTCGGTAGAGATGGGCGAGGTCCCGATGGCCCGTCTTCTTGAGGAGGCGGCGGATGTGCGTCTTGACCGTGTTGTCCGAGACCTCGAGCGCCGCCGCGAGATCCGCGCGCGCGACGCCGCGCGCCACGCAGCGAACGAGGGCGACCTCTCGGTCGCTGAGCTGGTGGATGGCGATCAGGTCGTCGATGACGCCGACACGCGCGGTATCCGTGGTGGACGGAACGAGCGCGCGTGAAAAAAAGGCTCGGAGGTTCGCCACCGAGTACGGCTTGTAGAGGAACTCGGCACCGAGCACTTGTGCCGAGTTCGCGTGGGCGGGCTCGAACAGCCCCGTGATCACGAGGGCAGGCGTGAGATCGCCGCGCGCCCGCGCCCACGTCAGCAGCTCCAGCCCGGAGCCGTCGGGCACCACCAAGTCGAGCATCCACGCGTCGAAGCGCTGCGATCGAATCAGGCTCCGTGCCTCGGCCGTCGTCGCCACGATCGTCAGGTCGAGCTCGACGAGCACGCGATGAATCGCGCGCTGCATCGGACGGTCGTCCTCCAGACACAGGACCCGCGAGCGGCCAGACTTCGGACCGTCGTTGTGCATCGTCTCTCCGTGGGTGACGAGCAGGCGGAGCGTCGCGACTCCCTTCCTTCGTCCTTTGTGATGCTCACGCCCATCACGTCGCCCTCGCGGGCAGAGCGCGCGAAGACAGGTAGTCAGGATCGGTCGACGCACCCGACCTTGTCAATCCGCGGCGTCCTTCGAACGCGTTCACCTTTTCGGGTGAATCGCTCGTGAGAAGCCGCTCGCAGTAGACCCGAGCGGCAGCCAAGCGACGCGTGCGCCGAAGTCATTGGATCGCAGGGGCTCCGGCGACCTGCCACGCCGTCGCCTCACCCCAAGGGGGTGATCGAAAGGCCGGTTGGGGCAAGAGCCCCCATGGACCATCACACCGTAAGCGCAAAGAGCGTTGCTTCGGAGACGACAGTTTTGAGAGTCTTTGTTGGTGAATCGGCGGGGCGGGTCGGGCACGTCGGTTGCTGAGGCAGGTTGTCCCTGGGGGTAGCCGACATGATGAGAGCGAACGATTGGCTTCTTCGTGAGCCCGGTGCGAGCGACTTCGGGGAGGCGTACCTCGAGACGCTCGACGAGCTGAATGCTGCGCTCGAATCTCAGATCGCAGGCCATCCGATCTTCGGGCCCATGGTGTCCTCACTGACGCCGGAGCAGCGACTCGCGGCTGCCGCGGACTCGCGTGCCCGTCTCGTGAAGGCGTTCGAAGGCGACTGGGCCCAGTACGTCGCCGGTCTGAAGAGGGACGGGGAAGCCTATGCCGCCATCGGAATAAGCTTCGACGATTGGTACGACATCGTGACGCTGTGGTCGCGCGCGTTCTTGCCGCTACTCGTCCGCAGGCTCTCGGACGAGCCGACGCGGTTGGCAAATGCGCTGCAGGCGATGCACGCCTTTCTCGACGCAGCCATGGCCGTGCTCGGCCGCGCGTACATCGATGCTTCCGAGGCCAAGGTCCGGAGCAGCGAGGACGACCTGGCAGCGACGTTGGAGTGCATTCCCGACGCCGTCGTCGTGACCGATCGAGAGGGCCGAGTGCGCCGGATCAACGCGAGCGCCTCACGCATGCTGGGCGTGGCGGCCCCCGAGGCCGTCGGTCGTGAGCTCTCGGAGATCGTTCGTCTCGAGCGTGAGGCCGGTGCATCGTCCGACGATGCGCAGGTCCTCCGGCGCGATGGCCTGGAGCTGCCGGTGCTCGTCTCGCGCGGCCTGATCACGCGCCGGGACGGGTCGCAGCCCGGCGAGGTGCTCGCCCTCCGCGACGTTCGAGCGATGCGCGAGCAACAGTGGCATGCCGCGCGGTGGGCCGCCGTGTTCGAGAACGTCGCGTGGGCGATCGCGATCACCGACGACACGGGGGCCATCGAGCTCACGAACAACGCCTTCGCCAAGCTGTACGGCGTGTCGAAGTCCGACGTCGAGGGCCGCGACATCGACTTCATCTACGCGCCGGGCGAGCTCGAGCGGATGCGTCGCGAGAACGCGCAACACGCTCGAGCCGTCGGCCAGCTGAGCGCGGAGTCCATTCATCGCAAGGGAGATGGCTCGGAGCTCCACGTGCAGGTCGAGGCAGCCCACGTCCCCGGCTTGAACGGCAAGCAAGGCTGGGTGATCAGCGTCCGGGATCTCGGTGAGCGGCGCGAGATGGAGGCACTGCGCCGCCGGGGTGCCGAGCTCGAGGCAGAGAATCGGCGCATCGCGGAGGCGAGCCGCATCAAGAGCGAGTTCCTCGCCAACATGTCGCACGAGCTGCGAACGCCTTTGAACTCGATCCTGGGCTTCTCCGATTTGCTGGAGCGAGGCGAGGTCGGCGCGCTGACGCACGAGCAGCAGGAGTTCGTCGCCGACATCCATGCGAGCGGCAAGCACCTTCTGGGCCTGATCAACGACGTGCTCGATCTCGCCAAGGTCGAGTCGGGAAAGCTGGAGTTCCACCCCGAGCCCATTCGCATCGGCAGCGTCTTGAGCGAGGTGACGAGTGTCCTGAAGGGGGTGACGCGGGCGCGGGAAGTCCGCATCGCCGAGAGCATCGCAGACGACGTCGACACCATTCATCTCGACCCTTCGCGACTCAAGCAGGTCCTCTACAACTACCTGTCCAATGCCATCAAGTTCACGCGTCCAGGATCCACCGTGGCGGTCAGCGTGAGGCGCGAGGGGCCCGCTGCGTTTCGCATCGAGGTTCGTGACGAGGGGCCCGGGATCGCGCCCGAGAACCTCGAGCGCCTCATCCGAGAGATAGAGCAA
>CAYSCF010000618.1:0-3088 GCA_964429305.1 uncultured Sandaracinaceae bacterium
TACGCCGATACGGCGGACCACTGGACCGCGTGGCTCGGAGACGCGAGCGGCTGCTGGCACGAGTGGGCCGGCTCCGCCCCGGTGGTCGTGCACGAGGCTCTACACTTGGTGCTCACTTACGACGCCACCACGTTCGTGCTGTACGTCAATGGCGCCGAATCGATGCGGCAGGACGACGCGTACACGCCACCAGCGTCGGGCTTGCTGCGGATGGGCGCGAGCGCCAACACGGATGGAACGGCCGTCTTCCCGTTCCCAGGGGACCTCGACGAGGTCGGACTGTACGATCGGGCGCTTTCAGCCGCGCAGGTTGCGAGCCATTACCGCGCCGGCACCGACTGTCTGGCGCCGTGATCGCCGGACGCCTCGAGAAGGGGCGCCAGCGATCTGTCGGACACACCGAGCCGGGTGACGACCCTCGAACCGACCAGGGTTGGCCCGATGCCCGCCGCCGCACGTCCGCTGGGGCGCGAGCACGAAGTCGCGCGGCCACGAGCTCCGCAAGCTCGCCGACTGGATCGCGAGCGAGCAGTCGGGCCGGTTCGTCTTCGACAAGGACCTGATCGTCGTCGGCGACTTGAACATTCCGAGCACGAACGTCCGCTCTACGCCGCGGGTGACGTCGAAAGGCTGAAGGCGCCGACGCGGACCTGTGAAGGTCAGCGAGCGAGCTGCGTCGGCGAGCGCTGCACGCTTCGGGCGCAGCCGGAGCACAGCGTGGCGGCGTAACGGGAGCGCTCGTTTGGAACGGGCGCCAAGCGTGGCGGCCGCGCGCGAGCCGAGTGCTTGCGTCCGCTCATGCGCGCAGCGCGCGCCGCCCGAACGGCGCGAGACATCCGAACACGATGCGTTGCACGAGCGGCGCGGGCCGATGGAGCTCGAACTCGTCTCGGTACTCCGTGAGGATCGCTGCGGCGTCGACGAGGCGCGGCTTCGCACGTCCGCGACTCGCGCGGTTCATCGCGACGAAGAACTCCGCGGTTCGCAGCGCCGGGCGCGTGGTCCAGATCGCGAGCACGGGGACGTCGCCCGGGTTGTGAGCGCGATGGAACGCGCCCTGGTGCACGTCGATCGCCTGACCCGCGGGCACCACGCGATCGACGCCGTCCACGTGGAAGTGCAGGGCGCCCTCCACGATCTCGAAGCGCTCCGCTTGTCGCGGATGACGGTGGTACGGCGGCGGCTTGGAGCCCGCCGCGTAGCGCGCCTCTTGGACGTGTCGAGCGCCCCCGTTCTCTGCGCCGGTCTCGATGAACTTCAAGAGCACGCCACCGTTGTCGAGCTCGACACCGAGGAGACTGGTCGCCATCCGCCGAGAGTAACGTCTCTCACGTCCGCGAGGCTCTTGCCGCGAGCGTGCGAGCGCGGAGGCAATTACGAGCACGAAGCGCGGCGCTCCTCTTCGCAGAATCAGCGCAACTGTCGGACGATGTGGGAGAAAAAAAGCTGTGTTCCTCCGATGTTGCTTGCCCTCTTGTCGCGAGATGCCCTATCAATGTGAGCGATGATGGACCCGCTCGCCCCTCTGGCGTCGGAACGAGGGCATCTGTAACGCCCGAGCCGACTCGACGAGTTGGGGCCGTGATCGAGGAGGAGCGAGTATTGGCTCCTGCGGGCAGTTCATTGCCTCGCGGGGCGTAGGCTGGTTTTGTCGTTCGTTTGGTAGGCCATTTCGACTTGGGAGGTGTCCATGGCGATACGGTTGTCGGGGTTTCTCGCGCTCGTCGTTCTGTTTGGCGGAGTGGGAGTAGTGTCGGCCCAACCGGGCAGACACGATGATGATCACGGACGTGGTCACGGAGACCACATCGAGGTCACTCGACGTTCTTGGCCTGTCGTGTTCACGCCGGATCACTCGGCTCAGACCATCGTCGGATACGTCTACAACGACGACGACCACCGCGACCGGCCCGAAGATCACAACGCGACGATCGTGCTGATCCATGGCGCGACCTACGACCATCGATACTGGGACCCGGGCGTGATCGACGGCGAGGACTACTCGTATGCTCGGCACCTGGCGAGCCTCGGCTATCAGGTCATCGCGATCGATCAGCTCGGCGCGGGCGAGAGCACGCATCCCAATGGCGACCTCATCACGATCGCCGCGCTCGCCGACGGCGCGCATCAGGCTATCACCCAGATCCGCAGCGATCGCCGTCTCATGGGTCCGTGCGACCAGATCGGCCTCATCGGGCACTCCATGGGATCGATGACGTCCAGCTATCTCGAGGGCACCTATCATGACGTCGATGCGCTCGTCGTCACCGGCTATTCGAACGTGCCGCACAGCCTGCCCGTGAGCCCCGCGGACTTCGCTCCGTTCCTGACGGCACCCTATTCGGTGTTGCCCGGGCCGGTGCGCACGAGCCTGTTCTACAACGTGCCTTTCGCGGATCCGGCCGTCATCGACTTCGACAACGCGAACCTCGCCAACCCGATCTCGCGTGGGCAGCTCATCGATGCGTTCTCGCATCTCAGCGATCCGACGGCGTTCCGCTCGAACTTCGTCACGGTGCCGGTCCTCGTCCAGATCGGCCAGTTCGACGCGCTCTATCTCGCCTCTGACACGGCGCCCTTCGAGGCGGCGACGTGGCCGGCGTCGGACGACGTGACCGTCGAGGTCGTCGCCAACAGCGGTCACGATCTCAATCTCCACGTCCAGCATCGCGTCGCGTGGAACCAGATCGACACGTGGCTCGGAGACAGCCTCTCGAATCGTCGCGATCGCTGCGGCTGTCGCCACGGCCGCGGTCACTGATCGTTTCTTTCTCGTGAGATCGCGGACGCCACGAGGGCTTTGCTCTCGTGGCGTCGGCGTCGCGGAGCCGTCAGCCGTGCTAGCCGTCTCTCCTTCGGTTCTCCGAGTCACCGCATCGGTCGATGCGCTGACCTGTGCGAGCGTGGCGCGCCGGATCGCCACCGAGGCAGGATTCTCGCGGGAAGCAGCCGCCGAGATCGGCACGTGCGCGAGCGAGCTCGCGACGAACCTCGTGCGGCACGCGAGCGGCGGCACGCTCGAGGTCATCTCGCGCGACGGCGAGCTGGTGCTGAGAGCGAAGGATCACGGTCCGGGCACCTCACGCGC
>CAYSCF010000619.1:0-3087 GCA_964429305.1 uncultured Sandaracinaceae bacterium
TAGCCGCCAGAACCGTCGGGCGCGCTGTCCCACGGGTGATAGCCGAAGCGCACGAGCGTGCGCTTGCCTCCCCTGGCTTCTTTCAGCTCACAGACCTTGATCGAGCTCGACCCGATGTCGACGCCGACCAGGTTCTTTCCTTCCGACATCGCGGGTACTCCTCGCCTCGGCATGAATGCTCGCACCCAGGCCCCGCGAGATCAAAAAACGGTCCCTCCACTGTTCGGGGAGCCTGACGGGACGGTCAGGAGTTGCCCTCGCGTCGGCACCGGGCTAGGGCATGCCGCCTCATGCGCCGGGCGCTCGCATACCTCTTTCTCTGGTGGGCGCTCCTGACGGCAGGCGCATCTGCCCAGGGCACTCACGTGGTGCGGCCCGGCCAATCGCTCGCGCGCATCGCGCGTCGCTATCACGTGACCGTGGCGGATCTGGCGGCCGCGAATGGGCTCTCGGCGACGGCGGCGGTGCGTCCGGGCCAAGAGCTACGACTGCCGGAGTCGGGCTGCGTCTACGTCGCGCAGGGCGACTCGCTGATCGAGATCGCGCACGATCACAACTGCACGGTGGCCGAGCTCGTACGGCTCAACCACCTGCACGAAGGTCAGGCGCTGCAGGTCGGACAACGCCTCACGCTTCCCGGCTACGAACCGCCCCGCGGCTCTCGCGGCGGCACCGCGTCGCGCTGGGGGACGCCGCGCACGCCCGGGACCGCGACCTTCTATCGGATCGCGACGCGCACGCGCTCGCGGATCCGGCTCGTCGACACGACGCACCGCGCCTCACGCGCGGCGATCCGGCGTCTCGGCCTCTTGATGCGGCCCCGCGGATCACGCCCGCGCGAGACGTTCCCCAACCCGCCCGCCCGGTTGATCGAGCTGCTCGCGCGAGTCAGCGATCACTTCGGCGGCCACGTGATCCAGATCGTGAGCGGCTACAGGCACGCGGGCGGCTACACGCGCGAGTCGAGCCAGCACACGCACGGGCACGCGATCGACATCCACATCGACGGCGTGTCGAACACGGATCTGCGCGACTACCTGCGGACGTTCGATCACGTGGGCGTCGGCTACTACCCGCGCAGCACGTTCATCCACTTCGACGTGCGCGATCGCAGCACGTACTGGGTCGATTGGTCGCGGCCCGGCGAGGCGCCGCAGTACCAGCGGCGCGGCGAGGCCGCACCGTCCGATGCGACGAGCGAAGAGCGAGCGCAGACCGGCGACGGCGGCGACGACATTCCGGACGAGGGCGCCGAGGACGAAGCGGTGGAAGCCGAGGAGAGCACCACCGAGCTCATGCCCGCGGACGAGCCTCCGGCGCCTTAGGACGTCGGCGATTCCAGCCGTCGGCGTGGCCTTGACGCGAAGATTACTATTGTCATATTACTATTGTCATGGGCACCAAGGACGACCAGAAGCAGCGCACTCGCGAGAGCATCCTCGACGCCGCGTCGAAGCTGGTGCGTGAGCGAGGGATCGTCGGCGCGCGCGTCGCGGACGTGATGGGCGCGGCGGGCCTGACCGTCGGAGGCTTCTACGCGCACTGGGAGAGCAAGGCGGCTCTCGTCGACGAGACGCTGCGGCGCACGGGCGAGATCATGCGGGCCAAGCTCTTCACGGGCATCGACGACAAGCCCGAAGAGGACCGCGCCGAAGTGATCGTGAAGCGCTACGTCTCTGCGCTCCACCGTGACGAGGAAGCGCTCGGCTGCACCCTCCCCGCCGTCGCGGGCGAGATCGGTACGACGGCGCCCGAGCATGCACCGGCAGTCGCCGCGCAGATCGATGCGTTCGCGAGCGCGCTGGAGAAGCGGCTGCCGCGCGCGACACCGTTGCGGCGTCAGGTCGCGCTCGGGCTCGTCGCGACGATGGTCGGGGGAGTGACGCTCGCACGCGCGACGCGCGGCACGGATCTCTCGGACGAGCTGCTGCGTGCGACGCGCGCCGTCGCGAAGTTGGCGCTCCGATCCACGTCGGAGCCGAAGAACGAGTGAAGGAGAAACGATCATGAGCAACGCGTACATCCTCGATGCGGTTCGAACTCCTCGCGGTCGCGGCAAGGCCGGCAAAGGAGCGCTCTCGGGCATCCATCCGCAAGAGCTCTTCGCCCAGCTCTTGCCCGCGCTCGAGAAGCGCAACGCGATCGATCCGCGCCAGGTCGACGACGTGATCCTCGGGGCGGTAGCGCAGGTCGGTGAGCAGGGCGCCAACATCGCGCGCAACGCGGTGCTCGCGTCGGGGTGGCCCATCGAAGTGTCCGGCGTGTCGCTGAATCGCTTCTGTGGCTCGGGCCTGCAAGCGGTGAACTTCGCGTCGATGGCGGTGGGCTCCGGTCAGTCGGACCTGATCGTCGCGGGCGGCGTCGAGAGCATGTCGCGTCTGCCGATCGGTGCAGACGGCGCGGGCCAAGACGGCGGCAACTTGCACCTGCGTCAACGCGTGTTCCAGGTGCCGCAGGGCATCAGTGCGGATCTGCTCGCGTCGCTGTATCGCATCACGCGCAACGAGGTGGACGGCTATGCGCTCAGCTCGCAGCGACGCGCGGCGACGGCGATCGATCAGAATCGCTTCGCGCGATCGCTCGTGCCCGTGGTCGATCCGATCGCGAAGGCCGTCGTGCTCACCCGCGACGAGAGCCCACGCCCGTCGACGACGATCGAGGGCCTTCACGCGCTCGAGGCGTCGTTCGCGGCGCTCGGTAGCACGGTCGTCGGGCCGAACGGCGAGACGCTCGATCGCATCGCGCAGATGGCGCATCCCGAGGCGCGCCTGATCGATCACGTGCACACCGCTGGCAACTCGAGCGGGTTGGCAGACGGCGCGGGCGCGGTGCTCGTCGCCTCCGAGCGCTGGGTGCGAGAGCACGACGCCGAGCCGCGCGCGCGCATCCTCGCGACCGCCACGCTCGGCAGCGATCCGGTGCTGATGCTGACGGCGCCTGCGCCCACGAGCCTGAAGGCGCTCGCGAAGGCGGGCCTGCGGCCGCGCGACGTGGACGTGTGGGAGATCAACGAAGCGTTCGCCGCGGTCGTGCTCCAGACCGTGCGCGCGCTCGACATCGATCCGGATCGCGTGAACCCGAACGGCG
>CAYSCF010000620.1:0-3075 GCA_964429305.1 uncultured Sandaracinaceae bacterium
GGCGGGAGAGGCTAGGTGAGGGCCTCCCGCCGCTGTGCTCTGGAACGTCGTCCACCGAGACGGAGATTCGATGATCTCGCCTCGCCGCATCGTCGCGATCGCGCGCAAGGAGGTGCTGCACGTCGCGCGTGATCCGCGATCGCTCTACCTCGCGCTCGGCATGCCGGTCGTGCTGCTGATCCTCTTCGGCTTCGGCGTCAGCTTCGACATGGATCACCTGCCGGTCGCAGTGATCGATCAGGACCAGTCGCGCACCAGCCGCGCGCTCGTCGAGCACATGTTCGCGTCGGGCGAGTTCGAGCGCGTCGCGAGCGAAGGCCTCGATCCGGATGATGCCGCCACGCTCTTCGAGACGCGCACCGCGGCGGCAGTCCTGTTGATCCCGCGCGGCTTCGGTGACGACCTCGCGCGCGGCGAGCACCAGTCCGTGCAGATCCTCGTCGACGGCGTCGAGGCGAACACGGCCACGCAGATCATCGGCAAGACCGACGCGGTGCTGCGAGCCAGCGCGGCCGCATCGATCGCCGCGGGCAACCTGACGCCGCCCTACGACGTGCGCGTCTCCACGTGGTTCAACCCCGCCTCGCGCTCGGCGCTCTTCCTCGTCCCGGGCCTCGTCGCGTACGTGCTCGCGATCGTGTGCGTGCTCCTCACCGCGCTCACGATGGCGCGCGAGTACGAGCGCGGCTCGATGCAGCAGCTCTTCGTCACGCCCGTCGGCACGGCGGAGATCATGATCGGCAAGCTCGTGCCGTACTTCGCGCTCGGCGTGATCGGCGCGCTGCTGGTGCTCGCTGCCGGCACCTGGATCTTCGACGTGCCCATCCGCGGCAACGTGCTCGCGCTCGCGGTCGCTGCCGCGCTCTTCCTCTTCGGCATGCTCGGACAAGGCCTCGTCATCTCGATCGTCGCCAAGAGCCAGATGGTCGCGACGCAGATGGCGACGATGACGTCGATGCTTCCGTCGATGCTGCTGAGCGGCTTCCTCTTCCCGATCGAGAACATGCCGCTGCCGCTCCGTGTGCTGAGCAACGTCGTGCCGAGCCGGTACTTCATCCACGCGCTGCGCGGCGTTCTCTTGCGCGGCAACGGGTTCGCCGAGATCCAGACCGATCTGATCGCGCTCGCGATCTTCGCCGCCGTCATGTTCTTCGTCGGCACGCGGCGCTTCAAGCGGGAGCTGGCGTGACGCCCTGCAAGAGTGCTCGGCACGGAGTGCCCGGACGGGAGCGCGCGTCGAGCGCGCGGACTGTTGGGCACGGAGGGTCGAGCCGATGACCATGTGGGCCTCGCTCTTCGCCGTGATGCTCAAGGAGATGCGCCAGACGGCGCGCGACCGCCGGATGATGGCGCTGCTCGTCATCGCGCCGTGCATCCAGCTCTTCGTGTTCGGCAACGCGGCCGATCTCGACGTCGATCACGTGCCGACGATCGTGGTGGATCTCGACGCGACGCCGTCGTCGCGCGAGCACCTGCAGCGCCTCTTCGCCGATGGAACGCTGGAGCGTACGGGCGCGCGCGCGACCGCGGGCGAAGCGACGAACGAGATCGTGCTCGGCCACGCGGCGGCGGCGGTGATCGTGCCGCGCGGCTTCTCGCGACGTCTCGCGCGCGGCGCCATGCATCGCTCTGCAGAAGTGCAGGTCGTCGTCGACGGCTCCGATCCGAACCGCAGCGCGGTCGCCGCGTCGGCAGTCGGCCGCTTCTTCGCGGAGACGAGCGTCGAGGTGATGGAAGCGCGTCTCGCGCGCACGGGCGCCGCAGCGACGGCCATCCACCTGCCCAACGTCGAGCTGCGCCCGCGCGTGCTCTACAACCCGCATCTCGAGACCGCGGTCTCGATGGTCCCCGGCATCGCGTCGATGCTGCTCTTGATGATCACGACGATCGTCATGTCGATGGGCCTCGCGCGCGAGCGCGAGACGGGAACGCTCGAGCAGATCCTCGTCACGCCGGTGCAGCCGGCCGTGCTGCTCGTCGGCAAGATGCTGCCGTTCGCGATGATCGGTCTCTTCGACTTCCTCCTCGCGATGGTCGTCGGTGCGTACGTGTTCGACGTGCCGATGCGCGGGAGCTTCCTGCTGCTCACCGGCGCGACGCTCCTCTATCTGATGAGCACGCTGAGCATGGGGCTCTTGATCTCGACGATCAGCGCCACGCAGCAGCAGGCGTTCATGGGCGGCTTCTTCGTCATGATGCCCGCCGCACTGCTCTCGGGGATCACGACGCCGATCCGCAGCATGCCGAGCTGGCTGCAGCCGCTGACGCTCGTCAACCCGCTGCGCCACTACACCGACGTGCTCCGCGCGGTGCTCGTGCGCGGCGCGCAGCTCGAGGACGTCGTTCCGCAGCTCATCACGCTCGCCGCGTTCGGCGTCGTGCTCGCCACCATCGCTTCTCTCCGCTTCCGAAAGACCGTGGAGTAATCGTCATGCCCCATCGCTCGCTCCTGCTCGTGATTGCACTGAGCGCTCCCGCCATGGCGTCTGCGCAAGACGTCCCGCCGCCACCCGCGCCGGCTCCGACCGCGCCGTCGCGCTTCGATCTCGATGCCGCGCTCGCCGACGGATCGGAGCCGATGACGGTCGAGCGCGCCGTCGCTCTCGCGGCCGAGCACTCGCCACGCGTGGACGTCGCGCAGGACAGCGTGAGCGCGGCCGAGGCGAGCTTGCATGCCGCGACGGTCGCGCTGGTACCGCGTCTCGATCTCGGCGCGCGCTACTCGCACGTCGATGGGTTTCCCGATGGACAGATCGTCGCGATGATCGCGGGGATGACCTTCAGCTCCGCGATCCACATCCCGCGCGATCAGGGCGCGTTCACGGCGCGCCTCACGGTGCCGATCTCCGACATGATCTTCGCCTCGCTTCCTGCGATGCAGGGCGCCGAGGGTCGCCTCCGCGCGGAGCGGATGCGGATCGATGCGGCACGCGCGGACGTGGCACTGCAAGCGACCGAGGGCTTCTATCGCTACGTGGAGGCGCGCGGTGTCGCCGCGGTGGCGACGAGCGCGCGCGATCAGGCGGCTGCGCTACGCGATCAGATCGTCCGCAACGCCGAGGTCGGTCTCGCGGG
>CAYSCF010000621.1:0-3070 GCA_964429305.1 uncultured Sandaracinaceae bacterium
CGTCGCCGAAGACCACGCCGCCGTCGCCCATCTCGCTCCGCACCGAGAGGCATGCGTCTTTCGCGATGCGGCCTTCTGTGATCGAGGTGCCGGTGGCGGGGCTCGGGAACGCCTCGCGCACGAAGAACGCGATCCACGGATCGACGGGTGAGGGCAGCGCGTGCTCGCCGCCGCGCTCACGCACGATCGAGCGCGCCCAGCCGGTCGCGCCGGTGCCGGTCGCGACGACGATGCCACTCGACGACTGGTGCTCGCGCTTGGCTTCGCTGCCGGGCGCCGAGAGCACGTAGCGCGCTGATTGATGGCTGCGATGGCCGACGAAGAGCTCGTTGAGAGCGAGCAGGCGCTGGCCGTCGTCGAGGCGGACCTCGACCATGGTGCGCGCTTCGATCGCCAGGCGCTGCTCGGCGGCGCGTTGCACGAGCTCCTCGGCGCGCTCGGGCGCGTGCCCTGCGAGGACGCCTGCGTTCTGCGCCGGGTCGGGGTTGATGCCGATGACCGGCTGTCCCTCGAGCAGGTACTTCGCGACGTTCGCGACCAGTCCGTCCTGTCCGATCGCGACGACGACGTCGGACGGCTCGAACACGAAGCGCGCGAGATCGTCGCGCACGATGCGTGTGCGCCGGAACGAGAGCGGGATCGCGCGCGCGACCTCGGCCTGTACGGCCTCGAAGCGATGATGGCGCGCCTCGACCTCCTCGAGGCGTACGTCGCGCTGCGCGAGATGGAAGCGCGCTTGCTCGCGCGTGCCGTGGCGCGCCATCAGGAGCGCGAGCTCCGTGGGACGCGTCACGACGACGATGCGAGGGGGAGCCGCGAATCGTGAAGGAGGCATGGCGTCACTTCGGCGCAGGCGCGTTCTTCTCGAGCGCGCGCGTCCCGGCGCTCATGAGCTCGGTGAGCATCGGCACGAGCTCGGAGCCGACGTGCACGTGATCGATGCGCTGCAGCTTGCCCGCGAGCTCGCGCGCGGCGAGCGCCATCAGCACGCCCGTCGGGAGGTTCTGCTGCATCTCCATGCGGGCGCGCTCGGCATCGACACGAGCGCCCTCGATCACCTTGATCGAATCGGCCTGCGCCGACGACGCGACGCGCGTGCGGGCCGCCTCGCCTTCGGACGCGACGCGCTTGGCCTCGGTCTCGTCGATCGCGCGCTTCTTCGCGTTCGCGCCGTTCTGCGTGATCAGCTGCTCCTCGCGTCGAGCGAGCTCGATGCGGTTCTGCAGCTCGTTCTCCTGGATCGCGCGCTCCTTCTCGACGGCGAGCGCGCGCCGCGAGAACGCTGCCTCGTCGGCCTCTTGCTGGATGCTCTCGCGCATCGGCGCTTCGAGCGCGCGCTCGAGATCCGGCGTCGGCAGCACCGACTGGATGCGCACCGACGCGATCTGGATGCCGAGGTCGTGCACGCTCGCGTCCGCGCGCAGGGCCTCTTCGACGCGCTCGCGGATGGCGCCCGCGCCGAGCCGTAGTGCCTCGCGCAGCGTCACGTTCGCGACCCATCGCGCGGCGTGCTCCTGCGCCTGCTGCGAGACGGCGAGCGCGATCCGATCGAGCGGCTCCTTGAGGTGCACGCCACGCACGAGGTCGATCGAGAAGTCGACGCGCCCCGCGAGCTGCACGGGATCGATCGCGCGCCACGAGATGACGCCCTGCACCGAGACGTCCTGGAAGTCGCTGGTGCGTGCGTGGACGGTCAGCGCGATCGCGCGGTCGTCGACGGGCACCTCGGCGATCGACGTGCTCATGGGCAAGAACCAGCACGCGAGACCGCGGCCCGAGCGCGCGAGCTCGCCGCGCTTGAACACGAGCACGTGCGAGGTCGGCTCCGCACGCAGGTGACGAACGAACAGAAACGAACGGATCTCGGCCATGACGTACCTCCTCGGAGAACGTTGGTGAACGGAACACGGGATCGGGTGGAGCTCGCCTACACAGCAGAGCGACGAGCGAACCGGTAGAGCTCGGGCGGGCGGTGATCGACGCCCTCCTCGCGATCGCCGGTCGCTTCCAGCTGGCCACTCGCGAGCATACGGCGGCGGAAAGAGTCCTTGTTGAGCGGGCGTCCGAGCACGGTCTCGTGGACGTGCTGCAGCGACGCGAGCGTGAAGCGATCGGAGAGCAGCTGGAAGCCGATGGGCGTGTAGTCGAGCTTGCCGCGGATGCGCTTGACGGCCGTGCCGAGGATCGCGCCGTGATCGAACGCGAGCGGCAGGGCCTGACCTTCTTCGCCGAAGAGCTCGACGTCGCCGCCGGTCTCGCCTTCCCAGGGGACTTCGATGCGCGCGACACGCGCCGGGCTCTTCGCGTCGGCCAGCCGAAGCGCGTGGACGAGCGCGTAGTACGCGACGGTGACGACGCGCGTACGCGGATCGCGGCGCAGCGCGCCGAAGGTGTAGAGCTGCTCGAGATAGACGCGCTCGAGACCGGACTTGGCGGCGAGCGCACGCGCGGCGGCGGCCTCGAGCGTCTCGTCGACGCGGACGAACGTACCGGGCAGCGCCCAGCGACCCTTGGCAGGCGCCTCGTCGCGCCGGACGACCAACGTCGCGAGCGCGCCTTCGCTCGTGACCGTCAGCAGGGCGACGTCGACCGCGAGAGACGGGCGCTCGAAGACGCGCGGATCGTAGGTCGCGAGGAAGGCGCGCTCCTCGTCGTCTGCCTCGGGCGGATGGGTTCGCTGCGCCATGTAGATAAGCATATATGCATAGTGCAGCTTAGTGTCAAGGCGCGTGGGAGAGACGAGAGCGAGAGAGCACGCGCTGGCGCGCGCCGAGCCCAGTGGCTCGACGGGTAGGCAGTGCTGCTGCTCGGGGCGAAGGGCACTGTGCTCGCCGCCGCTGCCGCTGAGGCAACGGCGGGCCGGCGACTCACCTCGCCGGCGCTTCGCCCACGACGCGAGCGGTGGCGACGCGGCAGTCGCTCTCTGTCCGAGCTCATGCGCGCCGCGTTATCGAGCAGTCAGCGCGGTGGGGTCCCCGTCGCGCAGCGATGGGGCCGTGCGACTGCACTGATCTCCCGCGGCAGCGGCCGGCACCGATAGACGAAAAAGGAGGTGGGGGTCCAGGGTGGA
>CAYSCF010000622.1:0-3070 GCA_964429305.1 uncultured Sandaracinaceae bacterium
TCGCGGCGCGCGCGCCGGGACTGCCCGGATCCTCCAGCGCCAAGCCGAGATTCGCGGCCACGGTGGTCGAGAAGAGGAAGGGCTCCTGCTGCGCGAAGCCGATGGTGCGCCGCAGATCCGAGAGCTGCAGATGCGTGACGTCGTCGCCATCGAGGAACACGGTGCCGCGCGGCGTACGCAGCAAGCGCGGGAGCAGCGCGGCGAGCGTGCTCTTGCCGCTGCCGGTCGCGCCGACGACCGCGAGCGAGCCACCGGCGGGCACCGAGAACGAAACGTCCTGCAGGATCTTGCGGCCATCGAGCTCGTAGCTGAGGTCCTTCACCTCGAGCGCGCCGATCTTCTTGGCCGGGATCGCGTCCGCGTCCTCGGCCACGTCGGGCGATGCGATCAAGACCTGTCGCACGCGCTCGTACGAAGCGCGCCCGCGCTGCACGATGCCGAGCAAGTAACCGAACGCGAGCGTCGGCCACGTCAGCTGCGCGAGATACGCGCTGAACGCCGCGAAGTCGCCCACCGTGAGCTCGCCGTCGAGCACCATCTGGCCGCCCTGCCAGACCACGATGAGCGTGCCGATCGAGCTGAGCCCCATCATCACCGGCCACATCAGCGCGCGGATCGAGACGAGGCGCAGGTTCTTCTCGATCGCGTTCTCGTTCACCTTCTCGAAGCGCACGCGCTGCCGGTCTTCGAGGCCGAGCGAGCGCAGCGCGCGCATGCCGGCGACGTCTTCCTGGACACGCTCCGACAGCGCGCCGATCGCGACCTGCGCTTCGCTGCTGCGAGCGAACATCGCCTTGCCGAAGCGCCGCGCGGCGAACACGAGGAACGGATACGGAATCAGCGCCATCAGCGTCAGGCGCGGTGAGACCACGAACATCAGTGCGATCGCGCTCACGAACGCGAGCACCGAGTTCACGACGTTGAGCGCACCGAACCCCACGAGCGCGCGCACCTGCGAGAGGTCGTTGGTCGCGCGGCTCATGATGTCGCCGGTGCTGGTCTTCTTGAAGAACGACGGGCCGAGCAGGTGAACGCGCGCGAGGACCTGGTTGCGCAGGTCGAACTCGACGTCGCGGCCGACGTTGAAGATCTGCATGCGCGACTGCGTGCGCACGAACCACGCGAGCGCCGAGAGCCCGATCACGCCGAGGGCCGCGTTGCGCACCGTCTCGGCATGTCGGTCGTGCAGGGCGTCGAGACCGATCCGGAACAGCCACGGCGCGGCCTTCTCGGCGGCCTGCGTCAGGAGCAACAAGAGCGCGCCGTACGCGAGCCGGCCCGCATACGGTCGCACTTTCTCGGAGAGGCGCTCGCGCCCGTCGTCCTTCGCCGCCACCTGCTCCACGGATCCGGGGAGCGACGTAGGGCGAACCGTAGTAAGAGGCAAGCGTCCAATCGGGCGGGGGGAGTGTGGTGGAACCTGCACGGTGTGTGCACCGCGGTGCGCGCCACCATGTGCCGCGTGTACGGAGCTCATCCGCAATGCGGCAAATCCCCGTGGCACGTGCGCTGCAGTCCGCCCCCAGCATACGGAGGTCCCATTGAAGACTACGGCTCGCATCACTTCACTCGCACTCGGCATCTCGCTCCTCGGCGGCTGCCTCTCGCCGGTCGATCAGCGCGCGCAGGACGGCATCCACGCACTGGACGCGTGCGATCTCCGGACGGCCGACACGGCGTTCGCGGACGCGTTCGCGATGGACGAGACGCGCAGCGACATCGCGCTCGCCTACGCCCTGACCGAGATCGGAGTGCTCGCCGAAGATCCCGCGCTGACGTCGATCGCGCCGCGCCTCGGCTTCGATGGTCCGATCGACTCGTCGATCCTGTGGGGCCACGACGGCCTGCTCGATCGGCTCTCGCAGCACGACAGCTGCAGCGCCGTCGACGATCTCTTCCACACCCGCTTCCCGCATCCTTCGGCGCGACCGTCCGGCCCCGACTTCTGGTCGACCGTCGATCCGACGCTCACTCTCGGTGACGTGCGCGCGACGCTCGTCGCGCTCTCGCCGCGCCTGCAGCGCATCTCGCATGCGTTCGAGGTGGCGGCGCACGGCATGGACGCGAACGGTGTGTCGCTCTCCGGTGGATGCGGGATCAGCGCATCACCGCTTCGTGTGCAGGCGCCCGAGCTTCTCGCGGCGGCAGCAGCGCTCGAGGCCGCGCGCGCGGGGATCCAGATGGCGCTCGCGTACGACGGCGCGATGACGGTGCAGCTCCTCTTCTCGCACTTCCAGCACGAGGATGCGTTGGTCGCACAGCTCAACCTGCACGCGCTGCGCGTGACCGACGCGTCGCAGCTGGAGGCAGGACGCCCGATCCTCGAGCACGCCATCGCGCTCGGGCAGCAGGCCGTCACGGCGGCGCGCGCGATCCACACGCATCAGAGCGATGCGGCGTTCGACTGGACCGCGATGCCCGTCAGCGTGCTCGACGACGTGGATGCGTTCGGTGCGGCCGGCGCGTCGGCGCTCACGGCCGATGCGACGACGGCGACGCCGATCCCGCGCTTCTCTCCGGCGCTCGGCATCCGCATCGGCTCGTTCTTCGCGAACGCGTACGACATGGGCGCGCACGGGCCGCTCTGGTCGGTGCAGACGTCCTCGTTCGGCGATCCGGAGATCACGTTCGACGATCAGGCATTCGAGGATGGCTTCGCGGACCGCTTCGATTCGAACCCGTGGGCGTCGGGCGCCCCGTCGCGGAGCTTCAGCATCGACTGGACGTTCGAGAGCTCGCCCACGAACCCGTTCAGCGCCACGTTCGATCCCGGCATGCGCTGGAGCCACGGCTTCTCGTGCAACAGCACGACGACGCCTTAGGCGTCGATCGCAGCGGACCCTCAGACCCTCGCGGTGATGCGCCGCGAGGGTCTTCTCGTCTCAGCGACGCCTGCGACGGATCAGCAGCGCGGCGACGCCGAGGAGCATCGCGAGCGCGCCCGCGGCGCCACCCTGCGCGCCGACCGCGGAGCAACCGCATCCGCCGGTGCTGCGCGGCTGACAGATGCGGCTGCTGCCGTCGCCGGTCGCGACGCACGAGTAAGTGTGTGGGCACGGCGCGGTTGCGT
>CAYSCF010000623.1:0-3061 GCA_964429305.1 uncultured Sandaracinaceae bacterium
CTGCTGATAGCCTTCGATGCGCGCCGACTCGGTCGCGACCTGCGTGCCGATGTTCGCGGCGCGCTGATCGGCGGCCTGCCGCACGATCGTGTCGCGACCGTCGAGCGAGGTCTCGACCGCGCTCATGCGCGTGTAGAGCCGATCGATCCCCGGATCACTCCCGCCACCCAGCGCGTGCTCTTGCTGGACGAGATCCTCGTACTGCTGACGCAGGCGCGCCTGACGCGTGTAGCGATCGTCGCCCACGCCGACCTGCAGTCGCTGCGCTTCGATCTCGATCCGGAACGCCTGGATCTGCTCGCGATACGCCAGGATGGACGCGCGATGGTTCGCGAGCTCTTGCCGCATGCCCGCCTCGACGCTCCGGTCCGGACGCTGGTCCGCCGTCTGATCGAGGTAGACGCCGATCGCCGTCGCGCGCGCCTCCATGCCGTAGAGCTCGACCTCGAGCCGGGCCAGATCCGACGACATGCGCGTGTACCGCTCGAGGACGTCATCGTCGAGATGGCTGATCTCTTCGTCGCTCGTCGGCATCTCCGAGAGGAAGCGCTCGATCTCGCGCCGCTGCGCACGCACGGCCTGCAGCTGACTGCTGCCGGTGCCTGCGCGCGACGATTCGATCCCGACGAGCTGCTGACGCAGCCGCGTCACGCGATTGCGGAGCTCGGTCGAGCGCTCGGCCTGGCGACGAAGGTCGCCGAAGATCGCCACGTGATTCGGTGCCTCGATCGCGTGCGTGAGTCGCTGCACGAGATCGTTCGTCTCCTCGACCATCTGCCGCGCCTGCGCGAGATCCGAGAGCACGGCGATCGCGCGGTCCCAGTCTCCCTCGAGGCTCGCGTATCGCTGTGCCAGCGGCGGAAGGAACTGACTCTCGTCGAATGCCTGGAAGTTGTCGCGCACGAGCTGGCGGAAATAGGCCTGCGGGTCGGCGTCGTGCGACTGCGCCATCTGATCGAGCTCGTCGTGCACGGGCCCGAACTGCGTGTGCACCTGCTGGAACACCGTCTGCGCGTCGGCATAACGGCCGTTGCGCAGCAGCAGGTTGCCGCGCAGCAACAAGGCATCCGGGATGAAGCGCGAGTCCGGCGCCGCGAGCTCGAGGACCTCGAGCGCACGCTCGGCGCGCGTCGCATCGCCGAGCCGGATGTAGACCCACGCGATCTCGTAGAGCGCGACGTCGAAGTTCGAGCTGGTACGCGGAACTGCCTGATAGGCCTCGATCGCCTGATCGAGCTGATCGGTCTCGTAGTAGAGGCGCCCGAGCGCGAGGTGCGCGAGCTCGGCGACCTCTTGTCCCTCGGTCGTGGTCGCTTCGCTGCGCAGCACGCGCGCGAAGGCCTCGATCGCCTGCGGATATTGCTCGCGCAGCGTGTAGATGACGCCGATGAAGTAGCGCGCCTGTCCGTAGTACGGGCTGCCCTCGGCGACGGAGTCGAAGCCTGCACGCGCCTGCTCGAGGCGCGCCGTGTCGATGCGGGCGAGGACGGCCGATGCGTCCGGCGTCTCGCCACCGCGCGGCGCCATCGCCGCGACGATGTCTTCCGTCGGGACCGCCTGCGAGTACATCGCCTTCGCGCGGAAGTACGCGGTCGATGCGCCGATGTCAGAAGGAGGCAGCCGGCTGAGCTGCGCGAACACGTCGTCGACGCCGTCGAAGTCGTTCGTGTGGATCGCGATCTCGATCAGGCGCCCGAGCGCGCGCTCGGCGTATGAGCGGAAGCCACTCTCGCCGGAGTGCGGGATGATCTGTCGAAAGCGCGTGCGGGCTCCGAGATAATCACCCGCGCGGAACAGCGAGTCGGCGAGCAGGAAGAGCGCGTCCGGGTACGAAGGCGTCGAGCTGTAGTTGTCGACGATGTCCGTGAAGATGATCGACGCGCGGACGTAGTCCTGAAGACGGTAGAAGAGCTCGCCGTTGGTGAGCCGCTCTTCGACGTGCGTCGCGCTCTGCCGCTCCGTCTCGGCGACGGGCTCGTGGACGAGCGCGTCCGTCTGACCTTCGATCGTGGTCAGCTCACGCGTGATCGAGTCGATGTCCTGCGCGCGCGCCACCCCGCCACCCGCGAGCGCGGGCGCCAGCAGCGAGACGACGATGCCGGAGAGCGCAATGACGCGTCCGGCCCGTCCCGCGTGCAGCCTCTCTCGGGGCTGCGCAGGGCGCATCACGTTCCTCCCGACCCGCTACTGGTGCTGCTGGTAGACGGCGTCGACGACGACGAGTCAGCCGGCGCCGCACTGCCCGTGCTTCCGCCCGCGCCCTCGACGGTCTCGTTGTACTGGACCGCGGGACGTTCCTCGAGCGGCGCGGTGGGCCCGCCCTTCTCGTACCCCGTCGCGTGGATCGTGATCGTGCGCCCCTCGGGCACCGAGAACGAGTGGCTCGAGCGAACGCGGAAGCGGTAGCCGCGCAGGTACGAGAAGATGCCGTAGCCGTTGCCTCGGTACTCGAGGTTCACGGTCACGTTGTGCTCTCCGGGAACGATGCTCCCGTTGTACACCTCGAACTGCTGCTGATCGCCGAGCGTGCCCTCTTCGTCGGCCTTCGAGAAGATGCGCGCGCCATCGAGCGCGTACACCGCCTTCACGAGCCGGTACGACGACGACATGCGGTTCTCGTGGACGATGACCGCCTGCGCGCCGGCGACGACACCTTGCAGCACCGTCTCCGCGAGGAGCGAGAGACGCGCCTTGCTCGCGAAGATCTGTTCCTTCAGCGCGTTGATGCGCTGCTCCAGATCGCGGAGTCGAACGGCGTACGTACCCGCATCCATCGATCCGTCGTCGGACGAGTCGGCAGTGGGCGTCGCGCCCACCGTCGGAGGAGGTGTGCTCGAACCGAGCCCACCCGAACTACCAGAAGTAGAGGAGGTTCCGTCGGACGTCCCCGTCGTGCTGGTCGCGACCCCGGCATCCTGCGCGATAGCGATCCCCGAGAGGAACGTCACGAGAACGACCGAAGCCCACAGCGCCATCACCCTGCGCATGCCTATCCCCTTCGTCCGAAAGACACTCAAGACGGACGGCTTATACCAACGGTGTTCCGGAGGGTCAACGCCGG
>CAYSCF010000624.1:0-3059 GCA_964429305.1 uncultured Sandaracinaceae bacterium
CGCTCCCGCCCATCGCGCTGCCGCCGCTTCGCGCGATCGAGATCGGTGAGCATCACGCGATCATGCGAGTGCTCGACGCGGCGACCGGCGAGCGCGCCGCGCTGAGCCGCACGGAGCCGGTCGTGGTGGCGAGTGACGACGACGAGCGGCTCAGCGTTCTCGTCGTCGGCGGTGCGGAGTCTCGCCGCCTCCCGCTCTTCACGCGACCGGTGACGATCGGCGCCAACCGCGGGCTCGATCTCACGCTGCTCGATCGCGCCGTGAGCGGGCGCCACGCGCGCATCGAGCGGAGCGAAGAGGGGTATCTCATCCGCGATCTCGGGAGTCGCAACGGCACGTACGTCGACGGTGTGCCGACCCTGCTCGCGCGCATCGGGCCTGGCTCGCGGATCCGGCTCGGTCGTACCGAGCTGCGTGTCGTCGCGCGGGGTGAGCCGGGCGATGCGCGAGCGGACGGCATCGTCGCGGCCTCGCCCGCGATGATCGCGGTGCTCGAGATGGTCGAGCAGTGCGCGCGGCTCGCGTGGCCCGTGTTGATCGGCGGCGAGACCGGCGTCGGAAAAGAAGGTGTCGCGCGCGCGATCCATCTGCGCAGCGGGCGCCGCGAGAAGCCGTTCGTGACGATCAACGCGGCGGGCTTCTCCGAATCGATGGTCGAGAGCCAGCTCTTCGGTCACGAGAAGGGCGCGTTCACCGGCGCGGTCGCGCAGCACCGCGGAGTGTTCGAGCAGGCCGACGGCGGCACGCTCTTCCTCGACGAGATCGGCGAGCTCCCTCTGCCGATGCAGGCGCGGCTCCTTCGCGTCCTCGACACGTGGGAGATCCGACGCGTCGGGAGCGAGTCGACGCTGCGCGTGAACGTGCGCCTGGTGTGCGCGACGCACCGCAACCTCGCCGAGCTCGCCCTGTCGGGCGCGTTCCGCGAAGACCTCTACTACCGGCTCGCGCGTCTGCCGATCGTCATCGGCCCGCTGCGGGATCGGCCCGAGGACATCGTGCCGCTCGCCGAGCACTTCCTCGCGCGCACGCGCAGCGAGCTCGGACCGCGCTCGTTCACGGCGGCCGCGCTCTCGCGGCTCTGTACCCACGAGTGGCCCGGCAACGCACGCGAGCTCCGCAACGTCGTCGAAGGCGCCGCGGCATTCAGCGCCGGCGTGATCGATCGAAAGGACATCGAGAGCACGTTCGCGCGGACGCCGCTCGGGCGCGAGCCCACGCCGGTCGCGGCGGGGATCCATCGCGTGCTGCGCAAGCACGCCAACAACAAGACCGCCGCGGCCCGCGAGCTCGGCGTCTCTCGATCGACCCTGCGCGATCGCCTCGCGCGCGCGAAGCGGAAGAGCACGCCGCCTTCCGAGTAGCGCGCGCGCTGGGAGCGATACAGCCTCGGCGCGGATGGCCCGGCGATCGACGCTCTCGGCGATGGTGCGCGCGACGCGGCCGCTCGCGCACGGGAACATCGCGCCCGCGATCCTGTACGGACAGGCGCTGGCGTTCGCGACGACGGGCCGCTTCTCGTGGGCCGCGCTGGTGATCGCGCAGACGTTCGGCGTGCTCGATCATCTCGTGATCGTTCTAGCGAACGACTACGCCGATCGAGACGCCGACGTGCTCCAGACGGCACCGACGCCGTTCTCGGGAGGCTCGCGCGTGTTGCCGGACGGCGAGCTCTCGCCGCGCACGATCCACGTCGCCGCGATCGTCTCGGCGATCGCGCTCGTGACGTTCTGTGCGCTCGCCCGTTCCGCGCTCGTCCCGCTCGCGCTGATCGCGATCCTGCTCATCGGTGCGTACAGTTTCGCGCCGCTGCGTCTGTCGTATCGCGGCGGCGGTGAGCTGCTGCAAGGGCTCGGCATCGGCGTGGTGTTGCCGCTCGTCGGATGGATCGCGCAGGGCGCGCTGCTCGACGCGCGGCTCGCGCTCTGGCTGGTGCCGACCTTCGTGCTCGGCGTCGCCGGCAACGTGCTCACCTCGATCCCCGACGAAGAAGCGGATCGTGCGGCGAACAAGGGCTCGCCCGCTGCGCGCTGGGGCGGCGACCGTGCTCGCGGCGCATCGATGCTGCTGCATGCGATCGGCATCGCGCTGGGCTGGGCGCTGCTCCCGCTGGGACAGGCGTCGACGATCGTGGGCGTGCTCGCGATCCTGCCGCAGGTCGCCGCGCGGACGACGCGCTCGACGCTCGCGTTCGTGATCCTGGGCGGGCTGACCGAGACGATCGCGATCCTCGGCTGGTCGCTCGCGCTGCTACTTCGCTGAGCGACCGAAGAGCAAGAGATCGAGGTCGACGTCACCGGCCTCGAGCGCGTCGCGTGCGGCGAGCGACACCCTTCCCTCGCGAGGCGCCACGAGCGACGCGATGCGCGCCGAGAGCTCTGCGCGAGTCGGATCGCCGGGCTCGCGCGGGACGTACGCGGCAAGCCACGCATCGAGGTCGGTCACGCTCTCGGAGCGCAGGCGGAGCGCGACGCGGAGCCATCCGTGGAAGCGGAGCTGCGTGCTCGCCCACGCGGGCCAGCTCCCGCTCTCGAGCTCGGCGAGCCGCTCCTCGAGCGACGCCATCGTTCGCGAGTCGATCTCGCGCAGCACGCCCGGAAATCGCACGGCGAGCCTCTTGAGACGCGCATCGTCCTTCGGTCCGGTCGCACGTCGCAGCGCGAGCATCTCGCGATACTTCTCGACGAGCGCGCGAAGCTCGGCGCTCACGCCTTGCCGAGATAGACCTTGAGCATCTCGGTCGCCGCGGCCTTGTCGAAGGGGAATTCGCGCAGCTCGGCGCGCGCCGAGACGTTGTCGAAGAGCGTGCCGAGGAACTTCGAGAACGCGCGACACTCGGCCACCGCGTGATCCATGCGCGTCGGATCGAGCAAGTCCACGTCGCGCAGATCCTCGAGCGCCCGCAGGAACGGATCGATGCGCTCGTAGTCGTGCACGCGCACGAGCTGGTAGCCGATCGCGCGGAAGTGCATGAGGAAGTCGCGCACGTACTGGAAGCCGGTGTGGCCGAGCCAGACGTCGGGCGAGCCGGACGTGACGGCGCTCATCGCGAGGAACGCGCG
>CAYSCF010000625.1:0-3053 GCA_964429305.1 uncultured Sandaracinaceae bacterium
TCGACTGGATCTCGCGGCCGACGAGGCGCACCAGATGATCGATGAGCTGCGGGATCTCGAGGACCTGAGGGTCTTCGCTGTCGTCGGTGCGCGCGAACACGCGCAGGTCCTTGACGACCTCTTGGATGGTCGCGGCCGCGGAGCGCATCTCTTCGGCGTCGCGCACCAGCTCCGCGCGCGTGCCCGTCATGCGACCGAGCGCCGCGATGCGCACGACGTCGTCCTTGCCGAGCGCGCGGTTCTGATCGGCGGCGCGCACTATCTCTTCTACGACGTCGGCCGCGGCTCCGACTTGGGTCGGCAGCATGTCGAGACCGAGCATCACGGCCGCAAGCGGGTTGTTGACCTCGTGCGCGACGCCCGCGACGAGCGTGCCGAGCGCGGCGAGCTTCTCGGCCTGGGCGACCTCGACGCGCTCGCGCTCGAGCTGTCCGCGCAGCGACCCACGCAGCCGCGTGCGATCGATGAGCTCGAGCACGTCGGCCCGGTCCGTCGCGTCGGTCGCCATCGCCTCGTCGGCGCCCGCCTCGATGGCCTCGATGGCCTCGGGCCGCGAGCGCGTCGCGACTCCGAGCGGGAGCGAGCCGTGCTCGCGCCGCATGTCGTCGATGGCCTTGCGCAGGGGCCCGTCGATCTTGTGGACGATCACCGCGCCGGCGCTCGCGCGCAGCCCGAGCGCCTGCCGTAGATGATCTGCCGTCGCAGACTCGAGCGCGAGGATGATCACGTTCGGAGTCACCCGTTCATCCTGACGGAAGACCAGCCCGGGTCGCAAGCGCGACCTCTGTTCCGCAGGACGCCATCTGGTACCATCGCCCAGACATGTACGAGCGGGCCCTGGATCTCGTCGGCGCTTACTGCGATCTGGAGCAGCGCCTGAAGGACATTCCGCCGAGCGCCCAGGCACGTGGGATCTGGGTGCGCACCTTCGAGAACGCCCTGGCTGTCCGGCCCGGCGCGACCGACCGATATTTGACGATCTTCGGGGCCCCTGCCTCCCCGCTCGGGTGGCACTCCATGGGGGATGTCGTCGCGCGCATCGCGGTCGCAGGAGCACTTTACACGAGTCCTTCCGACATGAAGGAGGGCATGCGTGAGCTCGGGCGAGCGCAGTCCGTTCAGTTCGCGGAGAGCCTGCTCGGACGGACGTTGATCCGCCTCCTCTCCCCGGATCCCGTTCGCGTGTTGCAGCAAGGTGCCGCAGCGCGCCGTCAAACCTGCAACTACGGGCACTGGGAGTACGACTTTTCGACGCCGAGATGCGCCGTCATCACGCATCGCGACGAGTACGGATGGCTGGATTCTCAAGTACTTGGAAGCGCCGAGGGAACGTTCGAGGCCATCCGCGTGCCGGCGACGTTCGACCTCGTACTGTCCGACGCGTACAACGGTGTGACTACGATCACGTGGTAGCGAGACCGCGCCTCTTCTTTCGGTGACGGAGCATTGAACAGCGGGCGTTTGGGGATTACGGCCCGCCCGCCATGACGCTGCCCAATGCCTTCGCCCCGTCCATCGTCGCCCGAGCAACGTCGGACATCTATGAGATTCCCTCCGTCTTGCGTGGTGCGACGCGACCGCAGCCGGCCGCGTTGCAGCTGCCGGTTCGCGCAGCCCGAGCGATCGTCGAGGCGCTCGTTCACGCGGGAGTGGACACGTTCTTCGGCATCCCCGGTGGGCCGGCCGCTCCGGTGTTCCAAGCGATCGACGAGGTGCGCGGCGCCCGGCTGATCGAGTCGCGACAGGAGTCGGCCGCCGCCTTCGAGGCCGCCGGATACTTCCGTGCGACGGGTAAGGTCGCAGCCGTGGTCGTCACGGCCGGCCCCGGCGCGACGCAGGCCGTCACCGGCGTCGTGAACGCGAGCCTCGAGCGCGTGCCGATGATCCTGCTCGCCGCCGATGTCGCATGGTCGGCGATGGGCGGGCGTCTCCTGCAGGACAGCGGACCGGATGGAATCGCGATCGAGGAGCTCTTCGCCAAGTCGACGCGCATGCAGGTTCGGGTGAGCCGCCCGGAGAGCGCCGCGACACAAGCGCTCGCCGCGCTCGACGCCGCGACCGACCCGGAACGTCCGGGCCCGGCTCTCCTGGTGGTACCGATGCAGCACGCGTCCGGGCAGACGCGACGCTCGCCCGTGATGCGTCGTGCGCACGTGTCGCACACCACGATCGATCCGATGGCCATCAAGCAAGCGTGCGAGGAGCTGGCTCGCGCGCGTCGCCCGCTCATCGTCCTCGGCGGCGGCACGCGCCGTCACGCGGCGGCGATGCGACGCCTCGTCGATGCCATCGACGTCCCCTTCGTCACCACGCCGAGCGGCAAGGGTGTCGTGAGCGAGGAGCATCCGCGGAGCTTGCGCCACGGCGGAATGGCGGCGAGCGCCTGGGCGCGCAAGTACACGAGCGACGGCGTCGATGCGTGTCTGGTGCTCGGCACCGATCTCGACGACATCGCCATCGGCCCAACGCGCTACGTGCGCGAGGGCGGCAAGCTCATCCACGTCGATCTCTACCCCCGCGTGTTCCACCGCAACATGTCGGCCACGCTCGCGGTCGTCGCGGACGTCGCGGTGTTCGCCGGCGCGATGCACGAGCACTGGGTGTCCAACGGCATGCGACACGGCGGCATCAGCGCAGAGCTGCGCGAGCTGAAGGCTTCGATGTCGCCGTATACGGCGACGTCGCTCACCTCCGATTCGGCGGATGCGCGTCCGATCGGACCGCACCAGGCCATCGCGGGCCTCACGGCTGCGCTTCCGGACGCGATGTTCTGTTCCGACATCGGCGAGCACATGCTCTTCGCGTTGCACTTCGTCACCGCGAAGGGACCCGATGCGTTCCACATCCAACTGAACCTCGGGAGCATGGGCTCTGGAATCGCCACCGCAGTCGGCCTCTCGATCGGCTCGCCCGGTCGCGATGTGGTGTGCATCGCGGGCGACGGCTGCATGCAGATGATGGGCAGCGAGGTGCTCGTCGCTATCCAACATCGCCTACCCATCGTGTTCGCGGTGTTCAACGACGCTCGCTACAACATGGTCCATCACTGGATG
>CAYSCF010000626.1:0-3024 GCA_964429305.1 uncultured Sandaracinaceae bacterium
CGACGGCCGCGTGCTGCACGGCGGCAACTTCTACGGCGGCCACGCGTGCCTCGTGACCGACACGCTCAAGAACGTCGTCGCCAACGTCGGCGATCTCCTCGATCGCCAGGTCGGCATGCTCTGCAACCCTGCGACGAACGCCGGCCTGCCTGCAAACCTCGTCGCGCGCACCGGTGCCGATCGCCCGACGCATCACGGCTTCAAGGCGATGGAGATCAGCGCGAGCGCGCTCGCCGCCGAGTCGCTCAAGATGAGCATGCCGGCGAGCGTCTTCTCGCGCAGCACCGAGAGCTACAACCAGGACAAGGTGTCGATGGGCACCATCAGCGCCCGCGAGTGCGTGCGCGTCCTCGATCTCGTCGAGACGATCGCAGCGATCCACGTGCTCACCGTCGTGCAGGCCGTCGATCTGCGCGGCGTGCGCTACTGCCACCCCAAGAGCGTCGAGATGCGCGACGCCGTGCGCACCAAGATCCCGATGAACACCGCCGATCGCCGCATGGACGTCGACATCCAGGCCGTGCTCGCGATGTACCGAAACGGCGAGCTGCCGATCGGCGACATCGACTACGAGCAGGGGCCGACGTTCGCGCCCAGCCCTTGACCGCCGCTCCCGCGTCTCCAACGATGTGCTCGGGGAGTCGAGGGGGGGGCTGTGTGTGATTGCGATTGGTGCGTCCGCCTCGAGCGGAGCGCGGTTCCGTGCGTAGGGAGGAGAAAGTGAAGCTCCCGAGCGCGCCTGCCATCGCCAGCTTGCTGACCGACTTGCTCGGCGGCCGCGCCAAGGTCGAGCCCGGCACGAAGCTCGGGCCGAACGAGAACGGCTTCATCGGCGAGCTGCTCGGGCCCACGGGCGCGCTCCTCGGCCTCACGTTCAGCGATCGCGCGTTCGCCGCATCGTCCGGTGCCGCGCTCGCGATGATCCCGCGCGGCGTCGCGGAAGACGCCGTCCGCAAGGGCGTCGTTCCTCCGAACCTGCTCGAGAACCACTACGAGGTCGTGAACGTACTGACGAGCGCCTTGAACGCGCTCCATCCGTCTGCTCAGCACGTGAAGCTCGCGAAGATCCATCCGACCGGCCCGACGCTGCCCGCTCCGATCCGCGCGCTCTGGCTCAAGCCGCCGACGCGGGTCGACTTCGTGGTCGAGCTGACGGGCTACGGGACGAGCCGGCTGACGCTCGTCGGCTGAGCCGCAGACCTTGGCGAGGTCGGGGACCGCATCCAGATCGCCATCACCACCAGCAGGATCACGAGCGCGGCCGAGAACGCGGCCGCGAGCAGGGTCGGCCACGCGATGGTGGCCGTCGGGACGACGGCTGCAGCCGGGGCGACGATCGGGATGACGGGCAGCGCGAAGACGCGTGGGCCCGCAGCCGCGGAGATAGCGCGCAGCTCGCGCGCCATCGTCAACGCATCCGGGAATCGCCGGTTCGGATCGACTGCGCAGGCGCGAGCGGCCCACGCATCGACGGCGGGCGGTAGCTCGGCAACGACGTCGGTGAGCGGCACGCACTCCCCCGCCAGCGTCTGCAGCATCATCGCCGTGTGGGTCGCTTCCGTGATGGGCGGCTTCCCCGTCAGCGCGAAGCACAACGTGGCGCCGAAGGACCACAGGTCGGACCGCTCGCCGACCTCGTCGCCGACGATCTGCTCGGGGCTCGCATAACCGAGCGTGCCGAGGAAACCCCGCTCCGTCGTCACGCGCGGCCCCGCTTCGTCGTCGTTACGCGCGATACCGAAATCGAGCAGCTTCGCGCGATACGGCAGACCGACGACCGAGTCGTCTCCCGTGTCCTCCAGAAAGACGTTCTCGGGCTTCACGTCTCGATGGGCGACGCCCGCGCGGTGCGCGACATCCAGGCCGCGCGCGATCTGCGATGCGATGAGCGCGACAGCCGCCAGCGGAAGAGGCCCGCCGGCTTCGATCGTATCGGCGAGGTTGCGTCCGAGCAGATACTCCATCACCAGATACGGCATCCCTTCGGGCGTCACGCCGTAGTCGAAGATCTGCGAGATGTGGGGAGACCGGAGCTGCGATGCGGTTCGCGCTTCACACTCGAAACGGGCACGCGCGAGCGGACTGACGACCTGGGCGGGCCGGATGAGCTTGACGGCGCAGGCCTGTCCGAGCTCGATGTGAGACGCGCGCCAGATCGAGCCCATCCCTCCTTCGGCGATCAAGTACTCCAGCCGATAGCGACCACCGATGACGGTGCCGCCTTCGACCTGTGCCGGCTCCACGACGTGCATCGGGGCGCCTCTCATCAGCCTCGCGCGCAGCTCGAGGTGGTTGAATGGCTTGGTGACGTAGTCGTCCGCGCCGGCGCGCAATCCAGCCACGATGTCGTCGCTCTGGTCACGCGCCGTGAGCATGACGATTCGCGCCTCGCCGCCCCGGCTGCGGTGCGTCCGAACCACGTCGAGCCCGGAGAGCCCCGGCATCATCCAGTCGATCAGCGCGCGAGGTACCGGTGACGAGCCCGACAGCTCCGACAGCGCAGCGTCTCCATCGGTCACCACGATCGGCTCACTGCCCCAGCTGGAGACGAGGGTTCGCAGCAGGCGAGAGATCGCCGGATCGTCGTCGGCCACGAGCACGCGTCGATCCGTCATGCGCATCGTTTCGACGGATCACGTCCCCGACTTGAGCGCAGCAGACTCAAGCAAAGAGGTATGTCCGCCGATGCGTCTGACATGCCTCATCGCACCCGACGCAGTCCTACGCTCTCACGTTCGTCCGGCTCTTCGCGCGCGTCGGCGCCGCCCTCGCTGCGCGACGACCGACCGGCGCCCGGCGCGAGCGCCTCTGCGGTGCGACCGCTGCTCGAGGCCGTGTTGTCCGAGCTGGCGGAAGACGCCCTGCGGCCGGCCAAGCGCGACCTGGCCCTCAAGCTCACGGCGATCTGCCGCGGCTCGACGGAGATGCCCGTGTTCCCTGCGGCCGCGCGCGAGCTCGACCGATTGCTCCGCGGCTCGCGACCGAAGATCCAGGAGATCCTCGCGGTGGTCCGCACCGATCCGG
>CAYSCF010000627.1:0-3010 GCA_964429305.1 uncultured Sandaracinaceae bacterium
CATCGGCAGCGACGGGACGCCGGACATCGTCTTCCTCGATGACGGCTGGACCGTGGACAACATGGATCGCGAGGAGTTCGGCGATCAGTGGGGCCAGGGCGGCATGCTGATCAATGCGCGCACGGCGTCAGTGGGTGGCCAGCCGCTGACCCGCATCTCGGTCATGTACTCGAACACCGATCACGTCTTCAGCGATTGCTCGCTGCGAAGCGTCGGCTGGTCGAACGTCATTTCCGACGACGGCGGGAACAACTGGTACAGCCGCGTCCAGATTGCGCACACGTCGTCGGCGTACAACTGGTGCTCGGCGAACGGCGCCATCCAGAACAGCCTGCGTGATTTCTGGTTCACGATCGATCCGACGACCGGCGAGTTCTGGGCTGCAGTTCACGAGACGCCGAACGTCATCGGCATCTACGAAGCGAGCGGTGGAGGCGCATCGTGGACGCGCGTCCACGAGGTTCGGTGGCCGACGGGCCAGTGGCTCTGGCTCCCGAACCTCGCCTTCGACGGCGGAGGCCGCGGAGCGCTCTCGTTCTACAGTGCCGATGCTCCTGGTACCACGGTCACGCGTTGGCTCGCGTCGAACTCGACCGCGCGCGACATGCCCACGGCTGCGTGGGACATCGCGACCGTGTCTGCCGGCTTCGCGCCCGACTCGGGCGAGAGCGCCGCAGGTGGCGACTACATGAGCCTCATCTCGCTTCCGACATCGCGGTTCCCGACTGGCGATTCGACCTTCCTTCCCGTGTGGAGCCAGACCGGCGACATCTGGACGAACGCCGTCGGAGTGACGCCATGAGGATGCCCGCCACGCTCGCCGGCCTCATTGTTGGCGCGAGCGTGGTCGTTGGTGGATGCAGCTGCGCCGAGTCGCACATGCTGCCGCCGCAAGATGCGTCGAGTGACACGACAGCGGACGCGTTCGTCGATCCACGATTCGCGTGCGTGGACCTGTCGCTGTACTCGGGGCGCTTCCTGACTCCCGTTCCTACATCGACTGAATGCGATGACGCGCGCCGCGCCGCGTGTGCCGCGACGTTTCAGGCGTTCGCGCCGAGCGGGTTCGCGCGGGCTCAGTGCCTGAGCGGCCGCCCCGTCTGTTACGCGGCAGACTCGTGCCAGAGCACGCCGACCGGAATCGAGTGTGTCTGCGGAACAAGCGGTCGATGCAGCGGCGTCTGTGTCAGCGACACTCCGACGGGGACGCCGACGTGCGTTCTGCCGTGCCCACGCGAGCAGACCCCGCCTCACGACTGCGCGCCGACGGCCGCGCCGCTCTTCACCGCAATCACGTTCGCGTCGTGTCCAGATCCGGAGACCGATGCGATCTGTCAGCTGTGGGCGCAGGGGTTCGCGCCGCCGGGCGCGACCGCGCACGCGATGTGTGCCGGCACGACGACGTCGGGCGTGATCCGCTCATACTGCGGCATGGGTGACGCGTGCACGCCTACGTCGGACCTGACATCGGACTGCACGTGCGGCGGTTCACTGTGCGGCGACAACGAGGTCTGCGTCACCGACGCGGACGGGACCGGACCGCACTGCGCCACAGCCTGCTATCCCGTCGGACCCGCATGACACGCGCCGTCATCGCCGCGTCGTGGGTCGTCGCGACATGCGCCGCGGGCGGTTGCGCGATGTCGTCCATGCGCGGTCCTGATGACAGCAGCGCAGGGGCAGACGCCGCTGCTTCGGACGCCGCGCTCGTCGGCGCTTGCACACCGGTCCCGATGGCAGCCGAGATGCCACGGATCTTCCTGGCGGATCGGTGCGACGACGCGACCGCGGCGACTTGCGCAGCACTGGGCGACGCACTCTCGACGACCGGTTACGGACGCGCGAGTTGCACGGCTGGCGACGGTCGCTGCAATCTCGCGGGCACCTGCCCGACGAGCGACACGTGCACGTGCGAGGGCGTGTCTTGCGAGATCAACAGCGTCTGCGCGGTCGACGCGAGTGGCAGCCCGCGGTGCGCTTCGCCGTGCGTCTGGGCGCGCGAGAGTTGTCAGACACCGGCGCCGGCCGTGACGTTCGAAGCCGCATGGCTCGACGGCGGCTGCACCGACGCACGGCGCGCCGGCTGTGACGCGTACTTCAGCGCGCTCACGCCGCCGGGCTTGCAGGCCGTCTCCTCCTGCGTGGAGGCTCTGCCCGGCGAACCGATCTTCACGCGGTGCGGGCGAGGCGATGCGTGCACTCCGCGGGCAGGACAGCCACCGATCTGCACATGCGCAGGCATGCGGTGCACCTCGAACCAAGTCTGCGCGCGAGACGCCGCGGGCAACCCACAGTGCGTCTCGCTCTGCCTCGCGAGATGAGTCGAGCGCCGAGAGCTACGGTGTCGGCGCGACGTAGGGCGCCGCGTCGTCGCCGCCGCCCGTGATATCCCGCCACTCCCAGGACGCGCCGCTGTTGTACTGCTCGTACATCAGGCTGTCGCCGCACGCTTCGACCCGCACCTGCCGTCCGAGCCGGTGGCCATTGTCGGCGATGATCGTCACGTCGTCCTCAGGGCAACCACGCTGAAGCGCGACGTGTCGCCGAAGGTCGCCTCCTCGTAGTGCGAGCGCCTCACGCACGGCACGCGGACGTTCTCCGGCAGCCCGGCCGGGTGCGTGTATCGAGCGGGCGCGGCGACCCGGCCGCGTCGACATGAACAGATCGGCCGCGGTCGGGTCGCCGTCCGCGCTGAGCGGCCTGGGTCTCTGAGATCGGGATAGGTGCGTCGCGACATGGAGCCTCTCTTCGACGAGGTCTGCGAGGAAGCACGCCTTGATCGCGACCTCCAGCGGCGCGTGTACTCCTCGAAGGAGCCATCCTGGAGACCTCCGTACTTCGCCTTCCGTGCGACGGTGTCGGCGAACGCGAGGGCCAGCTCGGGCTCGACAGCGCGCAGGTGCGCGAGCAGCTCCTGACGCGCCCGGATGATCGCCACCAGCTCTGAGCGAAAGCAGGAGGGAGTGAGCATCACCGGATTCTTGCACAGCGCGCCTATGGCGGTCCGAAT
>CAYSCF010000628.1:0-2997 GCA_964429305.1 uncultured Sandaracinaceae bacterium
CATCTACACGCGCGCACGCGCGAGCAGCGCCGAGGCGTTCTACGTGTTCCAGGTGCGCCGCCACGGCGTGAGCGACGGGACGCCCCTCGACGAGCTGACGCTCGCCCGCATCGCTCGCGATCTCGACGGTCTGCTCGGCGGAACGTTGCCGTTGAACGACGTGCTCGCGCGTCGCCCCTCCACGCCCTCGTGGGCCGAGCGCAAGCGGCCCGACGTGCGCACCGAGATCCTGATCGACAACGGCGTCTCGCCGCGCTTCACGGTGATCGACGTGTTCACGCGCGATCGCTTCGGCCTCTTGCACGCGATCGCGCGGACGCTGCACGAGGCGGGTCTGTCGATCGGCCTCTCGAAGGTGTCGACCGAAGGCGAGCGCGTCGCGGACGTGTTCTACGTGACCGATGCGGTCGGACAGAAGCTGGCCCCGCCCCGGATGGAAGCCGTCCGCACCGCGCTGGCGCTCGCGATCGAAACGCTTGCCCAGCCGAGCCCGACCGGCGTACAGCCCGGGGCGTGATGCGCCGGTCTCTCGTTCTGCTCTCCATCCTCGTCGCGCTGGGATGCAGCACCGCGTCGTCGCGCGACGCGTCCACCACCACGAGCTCCACGGAGAGCTCGAGCGGCGACGAAGGTCTGATGTTCGAGGACGAGGCCGCCGCGGCCGCTGCGCCTCCGGCATCGCCCGAGGTGACGCAAGCGGAGAACACGCTCGCCGAAGGTCGCCCACGCGAGGCACGCCAGCAGCTCGAGGCGGTGCTCGCCGCGCATCCCGATGATCTGCGCGCATGGCTCGATCTCGGTCTCGCGCGCGAGATGCTCGACGACGTGCCGGCGGCCGAGGAAGCGTATCGCTCGGCGCTGCGCACGAATCCGGAGTTCACCGAGGCGCTGAACAACCTCGGCACCTTGCTGCGCGACACCGATCGGCTCGAAGAGGGCATCGGGATGCTGCGTCAGGCGATCACGATTCGCCCCGGCTTCGCGTCGGCGCACTTGAACCTCGGCCTCGCGCTCGAGGACGCGGACGACGACGCGGGCGCGGCGACCGAGTACCGCACCGTGATGCGCATCTCGCCGCGCGAGCCCACGTCGCGCACGCAGCTCGGGCTCTTGCTCCTGCGCGGCGGCGACACGGCGCAGGCGCTCATCGAGCTGCGCCGCGCGCTCCCGCTCGCAGGTGGAGACGCAGCGGTGTTGTCCGCGATCGGAAGCGGCCTTCGTCGCGCGGGGGATCCCGCGATGGCCGTGCGCGCGCTGAACGAAGCGGTCGAAGCCTCCGAAGACGGCGCGCCGCCTGCGCTCACCGCGGAGCTCGCGCTCGCCGAGTTCGCGGCGGGATCGCGCCCGCAGGCCGAGCAGCGGCTGCGCGATCTGATCGCGAGCCACGCGGACTACGCGACGAGCCACTATCTGTTGGCCAACATGCTCGCCGCCCGGCAGGCGTGGGCCGACGCGGCGACCGAGTACCAAGCGTTCCTCCACGCGGCGCCGACCGCGCCCGAGGCGAGCGACGCGCGCGGTCGCTTGCAGTACGTACAGCACCAGCACTGAGCGCACGTCAGCGGACGTGGAGCACGACGCGTCGCCGTCCGTCCACGGCCTCGCGCATCACTGCACGCGGACGATCACCGAGCCCGGTGTCGACGGCAGCACGATTCCCGCGGCCGTCAGGGCCGACGCGATGCACGCCTCGGCACTCGTTCCGGTGAACGGCGCGCTCGCGCTCATGGTCATGTGCGCCGCGCCATCCCATGCGATCTGCAGATCGACCGGCTGCCCGCTCGTGCACGCGAGCACGCTCGCGCGCGCCGTCTGGATCGACGACGTGATCCCCATGCTCGGCGCGGGGATCGCGACCTGCGCGACGACCGGCGCGGGCGCGCGCTGGCCCGACGTCATGACCCACCCGCAGTCGACGTCGCCGCACTGCAGGTCGTACGTCGCGACGCGGCCGCAGCCGTTCACGACGGCGCGCAGTGCGCCGACCATCGTCACCGCGGTGCCGGGCACGGTGCAGCCGAGCTCGCTGCTCGCGCGCTCGACGATGGACGTGATGCGCACCCAGCGCGCGCTCTGGTAGTGGCCGCGCCCGCGCGTGAACGCGCCGAAGTCGGCGAACGTGCCGCAGCCCGAGACGCGGAACACGCGATCGGAGATGCGCTCGCTCGTCATCGCGACGGCCGGGCACGACGTCGCCGCCGAGCCCTGACGCAGCAGGTTGTCCATCCGCTGCGGCGTCAACCGAAACGGATCGTTCGAGCGATGGCACCCGGCCACCGACGCGAGCACGAGCACGATCGCGAGCCCCCACCGCACGTCGTCAGTTTACCCGATCCGCCGAGGGCGTGATCGGGCGCGCCGTGCCGAGCTCGAGCGCCCACGCGATGGGGCGCGAGAGGGCGACGACGAGCGCGGCGGCTGCCGCCGTGCCGAGGCGAGACTCTGCCGCGAGGTGGGCGGCGACGAGCGCGGCGATCGCGGCAGCGGCCATCCCGCGCGGCACCGCGCGATCGAACCGAGTCGCTGCGAGCTGCGGCTCCAGCCCGAGGCTCAAGCGGTCGTTCGCGAAGAGCAGCGCCAGCACGACGACGCGCTGCACGATGCCGAGCGCGAACACGAGCGCGAGCCACCACGCTGCGCCGAGCGCCTCCGTCGGACGCCAGAGGCCCGGGAGCTCCGCCGCGACGAGCACGGCTCCGCTCATCGCGTTCCAGAGGACGACCATGTTCGTCGCCGCGCGCGGCGGCATCGGTCTCGCGGGCTGCGTGCCGCGCAGCGCATCGAGCAGCGTGAGGGCCGTGAACGCGAGCAGGAGCAGCGCGAGGCCGAGCGCGAGGACGGCGAGGATCGCGTGCACCACGATCGCGCCGAGGAGCCCGTGCGCGACGACGTCGCGATCGAAGCCGGACGCGATCTCGGGCCACTGCGCGCGCGCGAGCGCCGGCGCACGCTCGACCGCGCTGACGACGAGCACGAGCGAGAGCGCCGCGATCTGCA
>CAYSCF010000629.1:0-2991 GCA_964429305.1 uncultured Sandaracinaceae bacterium
TCGTGCATGCGACGAAGCCGAGCGGCTCGCCCATGCTCTGGGTCGTGCTCGCCGTCGGTGTGGTCGTGGTCGGCGCGCTCGCGCTGATGCTCGGGCACTGACCGACCTGCGATCGAGCCTGATCGCGGGTCGATGGTCGGCTCGCTCGCTCCTTGCTACGTTCACGCCGTGTTTCGCTGGGCCCTGGTGCTGCTCGTCGTCGTCGCTGCCGCCGGATGCAGCGGCCGGTTCCGCGGCTCGGCCGCGCGCGGGCCCGATGGTCGTGCTCTCTCGCGCCTCGAGCGCCAAGCGCAGCGCGACATGAACTGCGCCGAGCCGATGCGCGCGCTCGCGCTCGAAGCGCGCGCGTACCAGATCGCAGGCTGCGGGCAGATTCGCGAGTACGCGTGGACCTGTTCCGGACGGCGCTGCGCGTTCCAGCCGATGATCCCCGCGATCGTGCGCGCGTCCGCCGATCTGCAGTGCGCGCCGCAGCAGCTGACGGGGCAGGCCGATGCGCCGACGCATCGCGCCTACTTCGGCTGCATGCGCGGAGCGGCGTACGCGCTGCTCTGCTTGGACCGCGGGTGCACGTGGTCGCGCACGTCCGAGACGGTGACGATGGGCGCACCGACGCCACCGCAGGCGATCGTGGCCACCGTGACACGGGCGGCGCCGATCGCCGATCCCACGCTCGAGAGCGTCGCGATCCCACCGCCGCCGGGCGCGCCGAGCGCGTTCGCGCCGAGCGTCCCGCCGCCTCCTGCGTCGACGCCGCCGCCCACCGCCGCGAGCCCCGACGCCGTCGTGATCCCTCCTCCCCCTCCTTGATCGAGAGACGATTCGCATGACCGTTCGCCGCATCCTCTGTCCGATCGACTTCTCCGAGCCGTCCGACGCGGCGCTCGCCTACGCGAGCGAGCTCGCGCTGCAGCTGCACGCGGAGCTGCACGTGCTGCACACGTGGCAGCTCTCGGCCTACGCGTCACCGCAGAGCGATCTCGCGAAGGACACCGAGCATGCGCTCGAGAAGGATCTGCACGCCGCGATCACGCGCTCGATCACGAATGGCCTCGTCGTGACCCATCATCTGAAGCTCGGTCCGGCGGCCGACACGATCGTCGCGATCGCGCGCGAGCTGCAGATCGATCACATCGTGATGGGCACGCACGGCAAGACGGGGCTCGAGCGCTTCCTCGTGGGCTCGGTGGCCGAGCAGGTCGTTCGCATCTCCGAGCTACCCGTGACGACGCTGCGCAAGAAGCACCACGCCCATAGCTAGCGTTTCTGTTTCTTCTTCTCCGTCGCGCCCGTCTCGAGCGTCATCTCGAGCATCGTGTCGCGGAAGCCGATCTTGCGGAACAGCGCCTGCGCGCGCGTGTTCGAGGTGGCCGTGTGAAGCACCACGCGCGGCGCGCCGTGCTCGGCTGCGAGGCGCACGAACTCGCGCACGAGCGCAACGCCCGCGCCGGTCTTGCGCGCCGCGTCGACGACCAGCACGTCGTGCAGCGCCGCGTGCTCGGACAGCAGCATGTTGAAGTCGCGCTTCTCGAGGCGCCCGTACACGTAGCCGACGACCGCGCCCTCGAGCTCGGCGACGAGCACGATCGCTTCGCGGCTCTCGATCTCCGTGCCGAGCCATCGCCGATAGCCTTCCTCGACGCCGGTGGGGAGAAAGAAGCGGTCGGGATCGATCCCGTGGTGAAAACGGACCAGCTCCGCCGCCATCGTCCCGAGGGGACCGAGATCTCGCGCCGCAGCGCGTCGGACGTTTCCGGTGAATGAGGCAGGCGTGTTCATCGTCTCCGAGCTTAGCTCGGCATCGGCGCGCCCGTTCGGGTCGTGCCATGCTCCGAGCGGAGGACGGGGCTCATGAACTATCGCTTTTCGTTGCAGGTGATCGCGCTCGGCGCGTTGGTGTTGCTCGGTGGCTGTCGCGCGGCGACGGCGTTGTCTTACGAGACGTGCTCGTACGACTCGGACTGTCAGCGTCCGAGTGATCGCTGCATCACGCTCGTGCACGCATCGGGCGGGTCTTCGGCGCAGATCTGCAGCTCGTCGTGCACGTTCGGTGGCGCGCAGTGTCCGGTGGACCGCTACGGGACGATCGGCAGCTGCGTGTCGTTCGACGGTGGCAGCTCGTTCCAGTGCTACCAGTCCTGCTCGCCGGGCTCGTCTCTCTGCGAGTACGGCACCGTCTGCACGACCGAGACGACGAGCGGCGGCGGCTTGAGCACGAACATCTGCTACCCGCCGGGCGGCGTGTCCCCGACGGCTGCGGCGTACGCGGGCTGCGCGGGCGGAATGCTCTGCCAGTCGGGCACGAGCTGCATCAACGTGAAGGACAACACGACGGTCGAGCTCTGCACGATCACGCACTGCAGCTCGGACGCGAACTGCCCGCTCGATCGCCGCGGTGGCCGCGGTGCGTGCGTGAGCCTCGACGGCGACTCGTTCGGCACCTGCGTCGAGCGCTGCAACGTGGGCTCGGACTGCACGTATCCCTCGGCCGAGCGCTGCACGACGATCACGCACAACGGCGTGTCGCTGCCGTCGCCGGGCGTCTGCCTGCCCTGACCGCCGCTCGATCCCGAGAAGCGCCCGCGTCGTGAGAACGGCGCGGGCGTTTCTGCTCTCGTTCGTGCAGAGTCCGCGCGCGGATGAATCGGATCGGCGTCGTTCTCGGAGTCGCGCTCGTGGCCGCGTGCATCGCGTACGGCGTCGCACGTGTGGTGCCACAGCCTCCGCCTCGCGCCGCCGTGGCTGCTCCTGCGGGCGACGAAGCGCTCGAGGTCCCGGCGCACGTCCACGCGATCCTCGCGGGCGGTGGCCCGACGCCCGATCTGAACCAGGTCTCGCTCGAGGACGACGTCGCGCTCGCCGCGAGCGTGATCGGAACCGACGATGCGATCGTGCTCTTCGCCGGCGGCCCCGGCACCCGCGCGGTTCAGGAGCGCGACCCGGATCCGCAGGGCGACCCCGTCGTGTTCGGCCTCGGCAACCTGTTCTCCC
>CAYSCF010000630.1:0-2982 GCA_964429305.1 uncultured Sandaracinaceae bacterium
TATTTCGGTGCCGATGTCGGGGAGCCGTGCAACGACTTCATCCTCTCGTGTCGCGCGACGCGCGGCTTCTTCACGGTGAACGCGTGCGTGCGCACGGGCCCGGATCCGCAGGACAGCTTCTGCTCCTACGCGTGCCACGAGGCGAGCGAGTGCCCGGAGGGCTGGACCTGCGACGCCGCCGACGCATGGTCGAGCGTGCCGACCGCGGCCGACGACGTCACGCGCGTGTGCCGGCGACCGTAGCGATCGAGCCTCACTGGTCGGCTCAAACCTCCGGTTTTCGTCGGCGAGAGGTCCCGACTCCTCGCGCACCCGACTCATTCTGAGTCGGAAATCTCAGCTCGCGAGCATGCTCGTGACGTGGGCGGCGCGCGGCCACACGCCCCGACGCTCGCGGTAGACGCGTCGCACCCAATCCAACGCCGGCCGCGTCCGCCACTCGTCGATCACGGGCGCCATGCCAGCACGGAACTCGTCGCTCGCGTACACGGGATGCTCGTCCGGGCACGCGAAGGGCGCGAGCAGCGCAGCGGCGGTCACGTCGGCGATCGAGATCTGCTCGCCGAGCAAGTACGGATGCTTCGCGGTGCGTTCTTCGATGAAGGCGAGCCCCTGCTCGACACGCGCTCGCGACTCCGCGAGACGCTCGGGCCGCGTGTCGAGACGCCGGCGGAACAGGATGCGGAAGAGCGGGAACATCAGACGAAGTGCACGTCTCTGCATCGGCGTGGCGTCGATCGTCCACAGCCTCACGACGGCCTCGGGCTGATGCAGCACGTGATCGTAAGCGAGCCGGATCACGTCGCTGCCGACCTGATCGAAGCGCTCTTCGATCTCGAGCGCTTCCTTGCGCGTGGCCTCGTCCTTCGGAAAGAGCGTGAGCGGTCCGCGGTTCGTGTCGAGCCAGTGCAAGATGCGTGTGCTGTCCTGCACGCGCGTGGTGCCGTCGTCGATCACGGGGACGGTGGTCCCGCGGCCACTGCGGCGCGCCTCGGGCACGTGGAACGGCGGCACCCACGGCACCTCGATGAACGGGATGTTCTCGAGGCCGAGCGTCCAGCGGATCTTCTCGCTGAAGTGAGAGAGCGAGAACGTGTAGAGGCGGAGGGGCTCGGCCATGTCGCGCGATCGTCTCACCCCGCGCTGGCGGGCGCGAGCCCGACGTAGCGCGCGCGCGGGCGTAGCGAGAAACCGGCGGCGCGTTGCTCGCGCACGTGCGCGACCCATCCGGCGGTGCGACCGATCGCCATCAACGCAGCGGCCCCACCGCGCTCCATGTCGAGCGCGCCCGCGACCGCGACGAGGCCGACCTCGATCGACGGCGGCTCGCCCCCTGCGAGCTCCATCGCGTCGACGAACGCGCGGGCCTTGCGGACGGCGACGCTGCGCGGCGCGAGAGCTTCCGCGGCCTCGAGCATCGGCACGGTGCGCGGATCGCCTTTCGCGTAGAGCGGATGACCGAAGGCAGGCACCGGGTCGCCACGGCGTCGACGATCACGGAGGATCCGCGCGGCGTCTTCGGGCTCGCGCGCCTCGTCGAACAAGGCCTCGACGCGATCACAGGCCTTGCCGTGGCCCGCGCCTGCGATGGTGCACAGACCCGCGACGACGCACGCCGCGAGCTCGGCACCGGCCCCTGCCGCGACACGCGCCGCGAACGTGCTCGCATTGAGCTCGTGCTCCGCCATCAGGATCAACGCGCAGTCGACGGCAGCGCGGGCGCGTGGACCGCCCTTGCATCCGGACGCGACGAGGACGGCATCGGCGACCGTCTTGGCCTCGAGCGCGCGGAGCGCGGCGCGCTCGCCCGTGCGCCCCACGGCGAGGAACGCCGCGAGGCGACGGATGAGACCGGCTGCGTAAGCATCGTCCTCGGCCGCGAGGTGGCCCGCCGTGCTGCACGCGAGGATGCCGCCGAGCGCGATGAGCCGATCGACGGGATGTGCACCCGGTGCGATCACGCGCGCGGCGGCACGGAGGTCGATGCCCGCATCCACTACGGGAAATCGTGCGCGCTCGTCCCATTCGGCGTTCCAGAGCCAGTGCGCGACCGTCTCGAAGCCGATGCCGGAGCGCGCGAGCGCGGGCGCGCTCCTTCCTCGATAGAGAAGATCCCCGCTCGCGACGCTCGAGAGCGCGGTGTCGAGCACTGGCTCTCCCCCACGCAGGGCGCCGGCGGCGACGGCCGCGTGACCCGAGCGCGCCGCACTGCGCGCACGCAGACGCTCGAGATCCTGACGCCGATAGGCCCGATCGCGACCGTCCTTCGCGACGGAACGGACCAGACCACGGCTTGCGTACGCGTAGAGGGTCTGGCGCTTGACGCCGAGGAGCGCGGCCGCCTCTTCGGCCGATACCCATGCATCGTCGATTGCATCATGTTGATTGGCGGATGCACGTTGATCAACTCGTTGCACTCATCATGTTTCTCACGTCGCCCGAGCGCGGACAAGCGAGCCGCCCGCGACAGAGGAGCAGGAGAGCCATGACGACCGAACAGACGGTGGGCACGACGCGTTCGAAGGGTGGTCTCGAGGGCGTGATCGCGGCGGAGACACGCCTCTCGCACGTGGACGGAGAGCGAGGCGAGCTGATCCTCGCGGGACATCGCGTCGATGCGCTCGCGGGCACGGTGAGCTTCGAGGAGTCGGTCGTGCTGCTGCGCACGGGCGCCCTCCCCGACGCCGCGACGGCGAAGAAGACCGCGCGAACGATCGGAGAGGCACGCGTGCGCGCGTTCTCCCGGCTCGACCCGAACGATCCGGCGCTGCGCTACGCCGACGGAATGGACGCGCTGCGAGCGCTCGTCGCGCGCGCCACCGTCGAGAAGGACCGCGACGCCACGATCGATCTCGTCGCGACCGTCGGCGTGTCGGCTGCGGCGTGGCAGCGCGCGCGCTCGGGCGGGGCGCTCGTCGCGCCGGATGCTTCTCTATCGCACGCGGCCGACGTGTTGCGCATGTCGACGGGCGCGCTGCCGAC
>CAYSCF010000631.1:0-2966 GCA_964429305.1 uncultured Sandaracinaceae bacterium
AGCTCGATCTCCTTGGCGACGGTGACGCCGTCCTTGGTGATCGTCGGGGCGCCGAAGCTCTTCTCGATGACCACGTTACGGCCCTTCGGGCCGAGGGTCACCTTGACCGCGTTCGCGAGCGTGTTGACGCCGGCGAGGATGCGGTTGCGGGCAGTCGTATCGTAGAGAATTTCTTTTGCGGACATGTGCTTATCGTCTCCGTATTGCTTTGAAAAATCAGTGGGTCAGCGGCCGACGTGGATCACTCCACCACGCCGACGATGTCGTCCTCGCGGAGGATCACGAGCTCCTCGCCGTCGACCTTGACCTCTTGGCCCGAGTACTTGCCGAACAGGACGCGGTCGCCCTTCTTGACCTCGAGCTTGCGGACCTTGCCGTCCTCGAGGATTTTGCCGTTTCCAACTGCGACGACCTTGCCCTCGACCGGCTTTTCCTTGGCCGAGTCGGGGATGATGATCCCGCCCTTGGTCTTTTCTTCTTCTTTCACGCGCTGAACGATCACACGGTCGTGAAGCGGACGAATCGCCATGGAGAGCCTCCCTATCGCTATCTTTCCCAGCGGATAGCCGGGATGTTCGGTGGAACTTGTTGGCACTCGCAGAAGCAGAGTGCTAACGGGGCCCGACTCTAAGAGCGCAATCCGCCCGGTCAAGACCACCCCAGCGAATCCGTGAGACGCCTCACCACGGTCGGGCTGGCACTCCGACCGACTGGCTGCCAGCGGCGACGCCTCCTCGTCGGGCCTTTCCTTGAGATTTTCGAGGGATGGGCCGTAATAGAGAGGAGAGACGGCATCATCGGAGGTTGCGATGGGCATCGAGACGTTCGCTGACCTGAGAACCTGGTTTCGTGGGCGACTGGAGGAGGCGCTGGGGCGTCGTGGCGTCGGGGCCGGGGAGGGCACGCGCGCCTACCTCGTGGACCTGCTCGCTCGCGTCGGCCTGGGCCAAGAGAACGACGCGCTGAGCCGCCCCCTGGCGCTCCAGCTCGCCGAGGCTCGCAATGCCGAGCGCAGCGAGCGGCTGCGGCTCTACCGCGGCCTCGGGGACGACGCGCTCTATCTACGCGGCTTCTGCGCCGACCACCTCGACCACCGCGGCATCACGACGGAGTACGTCGCGACGCTCGGCGAGACCGCCTACGGCCAGGCCGGCGACCTCTCGCTCGGCTCGGCCGGTGAGGTCTACCGGGAGCTCTCCCGCAAGTTCGAGCCGTTCGCCGAGGCGCTCGACGACGTCCGCGAGGGGACGGTGCTCCGGACCCCGACCGACATCGTGCGGCTCTACGAGAAGTGGACCCGCACACGCTCGCCGAAGATCGCCGAGCGCCTCTCGGCCGAGGGCGTCTTTCCCTCGATGGGGCTGGCGACCAAGCTGGTGCATTGATGTTGCGGCGCCTGCAGCGTGAGCTGGAGGCCCTCTACGACCTCCCGCTCGGGCCCGACGTCGAGCAGTTCGTGTGCGACGAGGACCAAGCCCGCGCGATCGCCGGTGACGCCATCACCGCGCGACGCGAGGCGCTCATCGTCGTCGAGCGCGGCGAGGACGTCTCCGTCGGTCTCTACGTCGACCCGGCGCTCCGCTCGCCGCACTCGCACTTCGACGCGGTGTGCGTGCTCGCCGAGGGCGTGAGCCACTTCGTGTACCTCGAGTTCCGTGCCTGCCGCGGCGGCGACGTCGACGAGCTCGAGCTCGAGCTCCAGGCCGAGGTCGACAAATACGCGCTCGCCATGGTGCGCGATCCTTCCGAGCGCCTCTCGTCGCGGAGCCGTCGGCTGAGGCGCCGGCTCTTCGAAGCCTCCGTCTATCTCGATCCCGAAGGCTCCGAGCGCGGAGAGCGCTACCGTCTCGCGACGAAGGTCGCCAGCGCGTACGCGCGCTTCCTCGAGCGCCGCTTCGTGGACGCCGGCGATCTCGGCTCCCTCGCGCGCGAGCTGCGTCGCTTCTATCGCCTCGGAGAGCGCGAGAAGCTCGAGCACGTGGCGCGCGAGGCGGCCTAGTAAGTCACGGCGTCGTCGGGAGCGTCGCGGGCGGCAGCATGATCGGGTCGTGCACCAAGGGTCGGATGCGCGCCAGGTCCGCCGGCGAGAGGTGCAGCCGGGGCGGCTCACCGTCCGCGAGCGCGCGCGCGGCCTGGAAGGTCACGCGGCCGAAGCGATCGGGCACGTGATAGTCGTTCGTGAGCGTCGGCGACCAGCCCTCGCCCCGCTGCGATCCATCCGGCCGCGCGTCCATCGCGTAGAAGTTGAAACGCCAGCTCGCGCCCGCCGGCGGCGCGATCGAGGCCGGCATGTCGCCGTACGAGAACGCGCTCCACGGGATCGCCGCCTCGACGGTGTAGCCGTGATCCGGCGTCTCGTCGTTGAGCGTGCCTTCGAGGTTCACACGCGCGCGCATGTGGCTGTCCCAATCGGCGTGGCCGATCGGCTGCGGCACGCGCCGCGAGTCGTACGCGGTGTCGAAGATCTGACCGCCCGGAGAGACCTGCAGCTCGAAGTAGTGCTGCCCGTCGCCATCCGGGTCGACCATGATCTCGACCGCGTCCTGCTCCCAGAGGTGACCGTCTCGCTGCGTGATCGTGTTGTGCAGGTAGTCGTCCATCAGCTCGAACGCGACGTACAGGTTCTGGTCATCCCAGAGTACGCGCGCCGCCGCGGAAAAAGGGCCTGCCCCACCCCCGAGGGTGTCGACGAACGTGGAAGAAGGCGGGAGCACCTGCCAGTCGGGCTCGTCGAGCCGACCATCGATCGTGATGGCCGCGGTCGTGTGCGCTGCGGTCATCGTCGGGATCGGCGGCGCCACGACCGGCGTCGGCGTGGTCGTTCCCGTCGCATCGCTCGTCGTCGCGCCACCGGCGATCGGCACGCTCGCGGCGCGCGCGCGGTTCTCGCCGTCGTTCGGCCCGCTCGTGATCGTGAGGCGATGATCCTCGTGCCAGAAGCCGAGATAGAAGATGACGCGGTCCGA
>CAYSCF010000632.1:0-2951 GCA_964429305.1 uncultured Sandaracinaceae bacterium
TCGTCGTCGGCCATTCCCTCGCGGTGGTGAGCGCCTGCTCGTCCCTGCAAGGGAGTCGTGCTGGTGCGCACGTAGGGCCGTCGAGAGAACCGAGCCGCTACCATGCGGCTCGCATCCGCCTCGAGCCCGAACGACGCGCCGGCGCGATCCCGCCCATCGCACGCGGGGACCGATCGCCGACTTCGGTCGGCTTCCTCGCTCGTGCCGACGACCATTTCGGTCGCCTTCACGAGAAGGAAGGTTCCCATGGACGGTGCTTTCGATCCTTCGACCGAAGAAGACATGCAAGACACACCCGACGGGCGAGCGAACGAGCTCGGTCTCGTCGGCACGTCGCTGCCGATGGACCGGCTACGTCGCGACATCCGGCGATTCGCGCCGCTCCCGGCCCCCGTGCTCGTGACCGGCGAGACCGGAACGGGGAAGGAGCTCGTCGCGCGTGCCCTGCACGATGCGAGCGCGCGATCGCGCGGGCCGTACATCTCGGTGAACGCGGGCGCGTTCGCAACGAGCCTCATCGCGTCCGAGCTGTTCGGCCACGAACGCGGCTCATTCACCGGCGCGACCGCTCGCCACCGTGGCCTCTTCGAGCAGGCTCATGGCGGATCGCTCCTCGTGGACGAACTCGCCGAGCTTCCGCTCGACCTCCAGGCGTCGCTCCTGCGCGTGCTCGAGGTGGGCGAAGTGCGAGCCGTCGGTGCCGAGCGTACGCGACGCGTGGACGTGCGCGTGATCGCGGCGACCAACGTCGCGCTCGAACGAGCGGTTGCGTGCGGCAAGTTCCGTCGGGATTTGTACTGGCGTCTCGCGGTCCTCACGATCGAGGCGCCACCACTTCGCGTCCGCACGGAAGACATCACGGCACTCGCCGCGCATTTCCTCGCGAGCTTCGAACTCGACGAGCGCCGGACGCTCGGGCCCGACGCCTTCCAGGCACTCATGCTCCACCGCTGGCCGGGCAACATCCGCGAGCTGCGCTCCGTGCTCTTGCGCGCCGCCGCGCTCTCGCCCCGCACACGGCTCTCGGCCGAAGACATCGTCGCGGCCATCGGCCCGTCGCTCGCGCTCGATGCAAGACCGACCTGCGCCCAAGCCGCGCTCCTCGCCACCCGCGGGAACCAGTCCGCGGCTGCGCGCCTGCTCGGCGTTCCTCGGAGCACGCTCCGGGATCGGCTCGAGCGGGTCACGCCGCAGAACTGACGGCGAGCTCACATGCAGGCCGACACCACGCGGCCGCGGTGCCGCAGCGTCGATGACCTCTTCTTCGCGCTGGACGTAGCTCGCACCGAGCCCAACCGAACCTCGCCGCGCGCCATCGGCGCGTGGCGAACGATCGAGGCGCATGTCCGGCGCGTGCTGCCGCGCTCCGAGCAGGCCGACGCGCGCCAGGATGCGCTCGTCGCAATCCTCGGTGCGCTCGACTCGCTCCGGGCGATACGTCCCTCGGCCTCTGGAGCGTGGGTGCGGACGATCTGCAGGCACGCCGAGATCGACGGCCACCGCAGGGCTCGCTCATCGCTCACGGTGCCCTTCGAGCCACGCGTCCGCGGATACCACACGGCGACACCGCCCGCGCTTGCGCTCGAGCATCTGCACTTCGTCGTCGACGCATTCATCGAGCGCATCGACCACCACCTCGCCGCGGCGCCCCGTCCGCGCAGCATGCAGCGCATGCAGGCGATCGTTGCCTTGCGACGGCTCGCGCTCGACGAGTCGCTACCCGAGATCGCGACCGAGCTCGACCTCACCATCTCGCCCGTGCTCCTTACGAAATGGATCGAGCGCGGCCGGAAGGTGATCATCGAGACCGTCGACTCCGAGGTCGAGCGCGACCTGGCCGACCTCTTCGAACCCTTCGCCCGGCTCGCGCGCGAGCGCAGGGCTGATGCCGGCATCCCGCGTCCCTCGAGGCGCAAGCCCAACTGACCGGCGAGCGGTTGCTTGCTCGCCGTTTTTCTTCCCGCGAGGAGTCGTCCGCGAGCAGCTCGCTCACGCACGCACTCGTCGCCGGAAGGTGAGATCATGGAAATGCAGATCGTTCCTTCGAACGGAGCCGGCCGCCCGTCGCTCGCTCCAACGCTCGTTCCCGCAGCGCCGCCCAATCCCATCCGCGGTGCGTCGTTCGACGAGGTCCACGTGCGCGTCACGGAGCGTGCGGACCGTATGCTGCCCGACACGACGGTTCACGTCGCAGACCTCATCTTCACCGACGAGGGTCACGTGATCGTGCCGGGCAAGGGTCCGCACACGCTCCTCCCGCTCGCCAAGCGAGCTCTCTCGTCACTCGTCGGTGTCCGCTGGGACATCTGGTTCAAGTCGGCGTCGCCGGCCGAGCGCAGCGAGGAGATCAACCGTCGGCTGAAGCGCACGCCCGGTGAGCGCAAGCTCCGCGCCTGGCGCGACGACTCGAATGAGACCGCCGGCACCATCCGCGCGATTCTCCCCGCCGGTTACGACCCGATCGACGACGCGACCATCTTCCGGTCGCTGCGCACGAACATGGGCTCTCTCCTCGGCGAGTACGTGTTCCAACGCGTCGAGCCAGGAGAGGAGACGTCGCAGTACGCGGCTGTACTCCGCGAAGCGCGCAGCCTGCGTGGCGACGAGCTCGTTCCGGGCTGGTCGCTGCGCACGAGCGAGGTCGGCGAGGCGCCGCTCTCCATCGACGACTACGTCCTTCGGCTCGTTTGTCTGAACGGCCTGATGGTCAAGGTCGGCGGCAAGCGCTCGCTCTACCGTCGCCACCGCGCCATCGACGACGACCAGCTCGGTGCCGCCTTCGTGATGGCGCTCGGACGTCTTCCCGGTCGGTTCGAGCGTGCGCTCGAGCTCATGGCAATCGCAATGGACGCGACGGTCGAGCATCCGGACGCGATCGTTGCCGACGTGCTCGCCGGCATCCCGCGCGCGATGGTGGAGGAAACCCAGCGTGCCGCGCTTGCCGAAGCGGC
>CAYSCF010000633.1:0-2950 GCA_964429305.1 uncultured Sandaracinaceae bacterium
GGTCTCGGTGATGCGGAAGCGCATCCGATCGAGCTCGTGGAGGAGATCGTTCGGGAACTCGATGTCGGCCTTGTCGATCTCGTCGATGAGCAGCACGACGCGCTGCTCCGACTTGAACGCCTGCCCCATCGGCCCGAGCTTGATGTAGCGGCGGATGTCCTTAACGTCGCCATCGCCGAAGCGCGAGTCGTAGAGGCGCTGCACGGTGTCGTAGACGTAGAGCCCGTCCTGCGCGCGCGTGGTGCTCTTCACGTGCCACGTGAGCAGCGGCAGCCCCATGCCCTCGGCGACGGCCTCGGCGAGCAGCGTCTTGCCGGTGCCGGGCTCGCCTTTCACGAGCAGCGGCCGCTCGAGCAGCAGCGCGCAGTTCACCGCAGCCTCCAGCGCCTCGTTCGTCAGATAGCGATCGGTCCCGTGGAATCGCGCGAAATCAGTCATACGGCGCGCGGAGCGTGTCTCGCCCGCGTCAGACCGTCCAGCGATCGAGCGCGAGCACGGCGGCGATCTTCTCTTCGCGCTCCGCCTCGCTCCTCGCGCGCACGGTCACGTGGCCGATCTTGCGGCCCGGGCGCTCGGTCTTGCCGTAGAGGTGCAAGTGCGCGCCCTCGATCGCGAGCACCGCGTTCGCATCCGGGAGCTTGCCGACGAGGTTGATCATCGCGGCGAAGCCGATGGGCGCGGTATCGCCGAGCGGCTGGCCGGTGATCGCGCGCACGTGGTTCTCGAACTGGCTCGTCTCGGCGCCCTCGATCGAATAGTGACCGCTGTTGTGCACGCGCGGCGCGGTCTCGTTCGCGATCACGTGATCGCCGACGAGGAAGAGCTCCACCGCGAGCACGCCGACGTAGTCGAGCTCGGCGAGGATCGAGCCGACGGCGCGACGCGCGGCTTCGTGCGCGACCTTCGAGACGCCGCGCGCCGGGCAGCGCGACACGTGCAGGATGCCGTCGTCGTGATGGTTCTCGATCGGGCCGTAGACCACGCCGTTGCCGTCGAGAGAGCGCGCGCCGATCATCGAGATCTCGCGCTCGAACGTCACGAAGCCCTCGTAGATCGCCGGCACACCTCCGAGCGCGGCGAACGCGCCGCCCACGTCCGAGGCCTTCTTCAGGCGCTTCTGGCCCTTGCCGTCGTAGCCGAGGCGGCGCGTCTTGAGGATGCCAGGCAGGCCGATCTCTTTCACGGCGCGCTCGAGCGCGGCCTGATCGTCGATCGCCGCGAACGGCGCGGTCTCGATGCCCAGCGATCGGAACATCGTCTTCTCGGCCAGCCGATCGGCGCCCGTCTCGAGCGCGCGCTTCGATGGATGGACCTGCACGCGCTCGCTCAGGCGATCGATCGCCGTCGCGGGCACGTTCTCGAACTCGAACGTGACGACGTCGACACGCGCGGCCAGGCGATCGAGCGCCGTCGCATCGTCGAACGGCGCGACGATCGCTTCGGCGACGTGCATCGCGGGATCGTTCTCGCCCGGTCCGAGCACCACGACCTCGTGGCCGAGCGGATGAGCCGCGAGCGCGAGCATGCGTCCGAGCTGGCCCGAGCCGAGGATGCCGATGCGCATGGTCAGCGGGGATCGGGCTCGGCGAGCACGTCGGCCGTCTGCTTGGCGCGGAACGCGAGGAGCTTCGCGCGCACCTTCTCGTCGCTCTCGGCGAGCATCGCTGCGGCGAAGAGCGCCGCGTTGATCGCGCCGGCTTTGCCGATCGCGAACGTCGCCACGGGGACGCCGCCGGGCATCTGCACGATCGAGAGCAACGAATCGAGCCCGCTCAGCGCCTTCGATTGCACCGGTACGCCGAGAATCGGCACGTGCGTCTTGGCCGCGAGCATGCCCGGCAGGTGCGCCGCGCCGCCGGCGCCCGCGATGATCGCCCGCAGCCCGCGCTCGCCCGCCGTCGCTGCGTACTCGAAGAGGAGATCCGGCGTGCGATGCGCGGACACCACACGGACCTCGTGCGCGACGCCCATCGACGCGAGCGTCGCCGCCGCGTGCTCCATCGTGCCCGGCCAGTCGGACTTCGAGCCCATGACGATGCCCACCTGCACGGCCGCGCTCGTCTTCTTCTCGGGGCTCATCGAAGAGGGCCGAGATTATCGTTCTGGCGCGCCCTGTAAAGTGTCAGAGCGGTTTCTCGTACACGCGATAGGTCTTGTAGACCTTGGCGCCCATGGCGCGGATGCCGAGGTTGATCGGCGCGTCGTCCTCGCGGGTCCAGCCGAGCTCGGCCCACTCGTAGCCCTTCTTGCGCCCGCGCGTGCTGACCTCGACGTACATCGCGGTGCTCAGACCGCCGTAGCGCTTCTTCTTGCGGATGTCCTCGCGGACGCCGAGCAGGATGAGGCGCGCCGACTTCGGGTGATTGACCTGCGTGCGCCAGAGCATCTTGATCCAGCCGAACGGAAACAGGCTGCCGTGCAGATCGGCGATCGCCTCGTTCAGGTTCGGGATCATCACGCACATGCCGGCCGGCTTTCCGTCGATGTCGGCGATGACCGGGATCTCGGGATCGAGGACGAGTGACATGTCCTTGGCCATCTTGTCGATCTCGGCCGTGCTGATCGGCACGTAGCCCCACTTGCCCGACCAGGTCTCGTTGTAGAGGCTCATGATCGTGTCCAGCTCGGCGCGCATCTGGCTCTTGCGTACGCTGCGGAGCTTCACCTCCGGCATCGCCTTCACTTCTTCCCACGCCTTCAGCGAGCGCTTGGTGTGCTCGAGCTCGACGCCGTAGCGCCACGCGAAGAGATCCTTTTCCTTCACGTAGCCGCACGCCTCGATGAGCTTTCCCTGCCAGGGGCGCGAGTGCGCCATGTCGAGCTGCGGCGGATGCTCGAACCCGTCGACGAGCAGGCCGATCTCCTGGTTCGCGTTGAAGCTCATCGGCCCGTTCGCGCGCTTCATCTTGCGCTCGCGCAGCCAGCCCTCGGCGCGATCGAGCAGGGCCTT
>CAYSCF010000634.1:0-2949 GCA_964429305.1 uncultured Sandaracinaceae bacterium
AACACGCTCGCCGGCATGCTCGGCGGCCTGCCGATGATCGCCGAGATCGTCCGCAGATCGGCGAACCTGAACAACGGCGCCAAGACGCGCATGGCGAACTTCTTCCACGGCGTGTTCCTGCTGGCGTTCGTCGCCGCCGCGCCCGGCCTCATCCACTTGATCCCTTCCGCGGCGCTCGCCGCGATGCTCGTCTACACGGGGACGCGCCTCGCAGCACCGCAGGAGTTCGCGAAGACGTACAGGGTGGGCAGCGAGCAGCTCATCATCTTCGTGGTGACGCTCCTCGGTTGCGTCGGCGTCGACCTGCTCGTGGGCGTGGCGCTCGGCATCCTCACCAAGTTCATCATCCACCTCGTCAACGGTGCCCCGTTCGGCGCGCTCTTCTCGTCCAAGCCCGAGGTGAGCGTCGAGGGCGACACCGCGACGATCTCGCTCCACGGCGCGGCCATCTTCAGCAACTACCTCGGCATCAAGTCGAAGATCGCGGCGCAGACGGCCAAGCACGTGATCGTCGACGTTCGCGACTGCAAGCTCGTCGACCACACGGCCATGGAGCATCTGCACGAGCTCGAGCGCTCCTTCCATGATCAGAAGCGCACGCTCACCGTGCGCGGGCTCGACGCTCACAAGGCCGTCAGCGATCACCCGATGGCGGCCCGGAAGAAGACTGCGGGAGCGGTCCCAGCCTGATCGAGAGCGTGAGCGTTCCGTAACGCGCGCGCACGTAGCCGATCGAGACGGCGGTGCCGAGGAGCATCGCCACGAGACCGAGCACGCTCGCCTCGGGCCCGAACGCGCCGCCCGTGAGCCAGTCGGCTCCGTGCGGCGTTCGCGTGAGGAGCTGCGCCTCGGCGATCACGAAGCCGCTCACCGGCATGCCGAGCACGCACTGCGTGTAGTTCCACGCGAAGTGCAGGCCGATCGAGAAGCCGAGCTCGCCGGTGAGAAGGAAGCCCACGGCCAGCAGCGAGCCTCCAGCGATCGCGACCTGCAGCGTCGAGAGAAGCGTCGCGCCCGCGTTCCCGGCGTGGGCGAGGCCGAAGACCGAGGCGCTCGTGAGAGTCGCCCACGCGGCCGCACGCGCCGACGAGCGACGGGCGCTCGTGAGGCCTTCGGTCAGGTTCAGCAGCTGGTAGCCGCGGAACACGAGCTCCTCCTGGAACGCGACACCGACGAAGAACACGGCGACGTAGATCAGCGCAACGCCCGACGCACGCGGCGCGTGGACCGCGTAGTCGGCCGCGCCGGAGGCCGATTCGAGCACGGCGACGAGGCCGATCGAGCCGCCGCCGACGAGGGCGCCCGCGCCGACGTCGAGCGGCCCCAGCCGCAGGCCGAGATCGATCACGGGTCGCCGATCGATCCATCGCGCAGAGCCGAACGTGATGCCGAGGATCGACGCGAACGCGATCGGTCCGAGAACGAACGGAGGCACGGCAGCGCCGAAGATCTGCATCGGCGCGAGCACCGCACCGAGGAGCAGGAGATGGATCGCGAGACGCAGCCCGGCGCGCGGGCGCTTGCGCTCCGCGTCCCAAACCCAACGCATCAGACCCAACGCATCAACGACGCTGCAGCTGCTCGAGCCGGCTCAGACGCCCGAGATCGGGGCTCGGCCCGTCGGTGCCGCTGACGGAGCTCTGCGCGCGCCACCATCCGACGTACGACTCGAGCATCGTGCGCAGATCCGGAAACGCACCCGTGTCGAGCTCCTCGAGCCGGTCGATCACCGTGTCGGAGAGCATCAGGTTCTGCCGGCGGTGCAGCGCGATCGCCCACGCGATCCACTCGCTGCCGCCCACGAGCTTGGCGAGGCGCACCGAGAACGCGGCGATCATCGCGGTGTGCACGCCATCGAGACGCTCGCCTGCCGCCAGACGCTCGTCGATCTCCTTGGCCGCCTTGCGCATCAGGCGCTCGGCCTCGATCGCGCGACCGCTCGCGAGCGCGCGCTCGATCACTTCACCGAGGAGCTGGAACGTCCAGCTGCGCTTCGGCTCGGGCGCGACGCCCGACATCGTGTCCTCTTCGGCGAGCGCGGGCGCACCGCAGTGCGGACAGCTCGGCGCGCCCTCCGGATACGGCGTGCCGCACGCGTGGCAGAGCTTCATGTAGCCCGTCGGACGCGGCGCGCGCTCGGCGCGGCCGACGACGGAGAAGACCAGCTCCTGCGTCCCGAGGCGAACGCGATCGCCGTCCTTCAGGGCCTGATCCCCTTTCACCAGGCGGCCGTTCACGCGCACGCCGTTGCGGCTGCCCATGTCGGAGACGCGTGCTTCTTCGTCGTCGATGACGATGCGCGCGTGACGGCGCGAGATGAGCGGGTCCTCGATGGTGATCTGACAGTCCGAGCTTCGCCCGATGACCACCTCGGGGCCGTTCAGGTCGAACTCCTGCAGCAAGAAGCGCAGCCGGTACCGATTCACGCACGGCTATCTTACGGAACGGACGCGTGCGCGTGTCGAACAATCGTTCTCCGAGCTGCGAGGGCCCGAGCAGAAACGACTCGATCACCTCGACGCCGGGGCATCCGCGCAGGCGCCACGCGTTCTCCTCGAAAATACTCCCGGTATTCCTCGTCACCTGCGCGACACCGGCGCGGCGCGCGACGCCGATCTGATGGACTTGTTTCTGCTCGGGCCCTTACGATGCAAGCGTGGACAGCCCCCGTATCCGCGTCCTCGTCGCCGCGTTCGCGAACGTGCCGGGCAGCTCGCCTCACTCTGCCGCATTGATGGCGATGATCGCCTCCGTCCGCGCCGACATCGACATGGTGACGGTGAAGACCGAGACGTCTTCCCACGCGGAACGGATCGGCGACGCGCGCATGTTCCGCGTTCCGGTCGGCGATCAGGGACCGCTCGAGCAGCGCATCGTGTTCGATCGCGCGGTCGGCCGTCAGCTCGAGGCCGAGAGCTACGACGTCGTCCACGTGCGTGGCCCGTTCGA
>CAYSCF010000635.1:0-2937 GCA_964429305.1 uncultured Sandaracinaceae bacterium
GCCAGAGAGCCCCGCTCGGCGCGCTGCTCGATCAAGATCTGCTCGCGCGCCTGAAGCGCTACAAGCGTCAGGTCGCCAAGCGCTATCGCGTCGTCGAGCCCGACGTCGTCGAGCGCCTGCTGCCCGACGAGCCGATGTTCGTCTCGCCCAAGCTCGACGGCGAGCTCTGGTTCCTCGTGAACGCGCCCGGCTCGGGCGTCGCGCTCGTCGCGTACAACGGCCGCCTGCTCACGGGCGTGACGGCGCTCGATGGGCTCGCGCAGAAGCTGGCGAAGGCGCCCGCGCTCGTGATCGCGGGCGAGCTCTATGCGCCGCCAGCCACGGGGGAGCGCGCGCGCAACCACCACACGGGGGCCGCGCTCTCCGAGCCGAAGCTCGAGCCGACGCTGAAGTTCCGCGCGTTCGATCTCGTGGAGGAGGGCACCGACGATGCGCTGCTGCGCTCGTACGAGTCGCGGCTCGCCTCGCTCACCGACTATCTCGGAGAAGATCGGATCGTCCCGACGGAGCGCGGCAACGCATCGCTCGTCGCGCAACGCTATCGCGAGTGGGCCGCGCCCGGATCGGCCCTTCGATACGAGGGAATCGTCGCGCGCAGCGATCGTGGGCTGACCTACAAGATCAAGCCCACGATCACGGTCGATCTCGTCGTCATCGCGTACGGCGAGCGCATCACCGGTGACGTACGTCAGGTGCGCGAGCTCGAGGTCGGTCTCTTCCGCGCAGATGGATCGCTCCAGCTGGTCGGCTCGGTCGGCGGCGGCATGAGCGAGGACGATCGCAGCGTCTGGCATCAGAAGTTGTCGAAGATCGAGGCGCGCTCCGCGTTCCGTCTCGCGAACCGCGAGGGCACGCTCTGCCGCTTCGTGCGGCCCGAGATCGTCGTGGAAGTGCGCGTCTCGGACTTCCTCTCGACCGATGCGTGGGATCAGCCGATTCGCCGGATGGCGCTCTCGTACGACGCGAGCGAAGGATATCGGCCGCTCTCGGAGCAGCGCACGGCGGTGCTCATCCATCCGGTGCTGCTGCGCGAGCGCACCGACAAGAAAGCCGACGCGACCGACGCCGGCATGTCGCAGATCACGAGCTACCTCGAGGACGCGCCCGTCGAGACACGTGCCGCGGCGGTCGCGCATCGCACGAGCGAGATCGTGCGCCGCGCCGTCTACACGAAGGAGACGAAGGGGCAGATCGCGGTTCGCAAGCTCGTCGTCATCAAGACCAACAAGGAGCTGGAGGGCGCACATCCGGCGTTCGTCGTTCACTTCACCGACTACTCGGCGGGGCGCAAGACACCGCTCGAGACGGCGATCCGCACGTCGAGCACCCGGGAAGGCGCCAATCGCGCTGCCGACGCGTGGATCGAAGAGAACGTGAAGAAGGGCTGGGCCCAGGCCGGGGCGGCCGCGGCGGCAACGCCCGAGCGGGCGAAACCAACCGAAACGACTCCGGAAGAACCGGCCAAGCCCAAGCGTTCCCGCGCGAAGAAGGCCCCGGCCGAGGAGGAATGACCTCCTCTTCGTGCAGGCGGGTACAAATGGAACCAAAGCCGCGTACCCTTGTCGTTAGAGCGGAGTCGCAGCCAAGCCGTCTAGAGATGGCGTGTCTGCATTCCTCGGAGGTCTCATGACGCTGAACCGTGCTCGCACCTTGCTCCTCGTGCTCGGATTGGCGTTCGTCGCGCCGGTCGTCTCGACGCCAGGGCACGCGAGCGCGCAGGAGCTGACCGAGGCCGGGCGCGTGCGCATCGCGCGGCGGCTCGCGCGCAGCACGGTGTCGGTCCTCGCGGGAAGATCGTCGGGCTCGGGGTTCGTGGTCGGGAACGAGCGCTGGATCATCACGAACCTCCACGTGGTGGAAGAGGCCGTCTCGCGCAGCTCGATCCCCGGACACCTCGGGACCGTGCAGGTCCGCTTCGGCAGCGGCACGACGCTGAGCGCCAACATCCTCGAGATCGATCGCGGCCACGATCTCGCGATCCTCGAGGTCGCGACCGGCCACGTTCCCTCGCCGCCGCTCGAGCTCGGCGATTCCGGAGACGTGGAGGTCGGCCAGCAGGTGCTGGCGTTCGGATCGCCGTTCGGTCTCGACGGCACGCTCACGGAAGGCATCGTCAGCGCGCGGCGCGATGTCCCGGGCGTGGGCGGTGGAATGGCCCACGACCTCATCCAGACGGACGCGCCGATCAACCCCGGCAACTCCGGCGGCCCGCTCGTCGATCGCCAGGGGCACGTCATCGGTGTGAATACCGCGATCTACTCGCCGAGCCAGGGCGCGACTGCGGGCAGCGTCGGAGTTGGGTTCGCCGTCCCGTCGAACTACATCCGCGACTTCGTGGACCAGGTGCGCGAGACCCGCGCGGGCCATGCGGCGACGGCCGTCGTCACGAGCACCGCACCGACGGGGCCAGTGGTGGCTCCGGTCCCTCCGTCGCCGAGCCACGGGCTGCTCGGTGTCGTCGGTGAGGACTTCGTGCGCGGGGGCGTGCGAGGCGTCCGCATCACGAGTGTTGCGCCTGGATCGGCCGCGCAACGCGCTGGCATCGTCGGCGCAGACGAGGCGCCGCCCGCAGCGATCTCGCGCCTCCACATCGGCTGGACCGGGCACGTGATCACCGCAGTCGACGGCCATCCCGTTCGCTCGGTCGCCGAGCTCGACGCGTATCTCGACACCCTGCATCCAGGCCAGGCCGTGCGCCTCTCGGTGCGGCTCGCCACGCCTGGTGCCGGCGCGACCGGCGGCGATACGACGGCGACGCTCGACGCGCCTCATTGAGCCTCGGGACCGCTAAGGCATCAGCGCGGTAGGCCACGTCGCATGCGCGGCGTCGACGTGATGCGCGCCACCGATGGTGACGACGGGCGCGGCGCTCGGCGTTCCCGCGCCGTACGCACGCACGAAAGCGTGAGCGCCGACCGTCCCGTCGTCGACGTACGT
>CAYSCF010000636.1:0-2936 GCA_964429305.1 uncultured Sandaracinaceae bacterium
CGACACCGTGCCGAAGCCGAGGCGCGCGAAATGCGAGATGTCGCGCGCGAGCGTCCGCGGCTCGCAGCTCACGTAGGCGATGCGTTTCGGCGCCAGACGCGCGATGCCTTCGCGCAGCGGAGCCGAGAGCCCACGACGCGGCGGGTTGGCGACGACGAGATCGAACTCTTCGCCGATCGCGAGCGCTTCCGAGACGGCGCGATCGGCATCGCTGCGACGCGCAGTGAACCGACGCGCGAGGCTCTGTTCTTCCGCGGCCCGCTCGGCGCGGACGATCGCGGGCGCGAAGAGCTCGACCGAGACGACCGCCGCGCCCGCACGCGCGAGCGTCAGCCCGGTGGTGGCCGACCCCGCGAAGAGCTCGAGCACGCGTGGCGCTTCTCTCGCGCCGCGCGCGAGCGCTTCGATGCGCGACACGATCGCGCTCGCCGTCAGGCGCGAGGCCTGCACGAACGAGCCGTGCGCCGCGTAATGGAAGACGCCGTTGGGATCGAGCCGATCCTCGACCTCGGTCGGGCCGCGCAGCACGTCGAGCGTGCCCGAGAGCAGCTGCGGGCCCGGTGCACCGACGAGCAGCGCGAGCGAAACGATGTCCGGGCACGAGGTCACGAGCGCGTCGGTCACGTCCACGATCTCGTGCGGCGGCGGCGTGCCGTTCACGAGCAAGGTCACCATCGCGTGCGCATCGCCCTTCGGGCCGAGCGCCTCCCGCACGTCGATCCCCGCGAGCCAACCGCCGTCCTCGACCGAGCGCATGGTCCTGTTCGCGAGCTGCGCGCGCACCGCCTTCGCGACGCGCGCGATCAGCGGCCGCTGCACGAGGCACCCCGGCAGATCGACGACCTCGTGCGTGCCCGCGCGGAACAAGCCGAGCGCGCCACCCTTCCCCGCGACGAGCTTCGCGCGCGTGCGATACGCCTCCTCCGCCTCGGGCGCGCAGATCTCTTCGGCCGGCTCGGCAACCACGCCGTAGGGCGTGATCGCATGCACGATCGAGGCGCGCTTCAGCGTGAGCTGCTCGGCGCGCGCGAGGTGGATCGACGGACAGCCCGGGCACTGGTCGGCGTGGGGACAGGACAGCAAGGCGGGCGAGGTTAGAGCCCGGCACTGCGCAAGTCGATCGCATCGATCGCTTCGCGCCTGGCCGAGCCTGCTCGAATGGGCGAAGCTCACGTCCGTGAGCACGCGTGAAGGATGGACCGTTCGTCGGTTCGAGACGTTCGACGAAGCGGATGCCGCGTCGCGAGCGGACACGGCGCGTATGACGATCGCCGAGCGCATCTCGCTCGTCGAAGAGCTGCGGCGGAGGTGGTGGGGTGACGCTCTCGCTGAGCCAGGACTGGTTCGAGTTCCTCGCGAGCTTGACCGACTGTGGCGTCCGGTTCCTGCTCGTGGGCGCGCACGCGCTCGCCGCGCACGCTGAACCGCGCGTCACGAAGGACCTCGACGTCTTCGTCGAGCCGACGCGGGCGAACGGCGTGCGCCTGCGCGCGGCGCTCGATCGCTTCGGGCTCGGCGCCATCGCGCCCAGCGCCGAAGAGCTGGCGCGCCCCGGACCATTCTGGATCTACGGTCGTCCGCCGGTTCAGATCGACGTGCTGACGCAGCTCAACGGTGTGAGCTGGGCTCGCGCGTGGAAGGGTCGTGTCGCCGTGCCGCTGGACTCGACGCGCACGCTCTGGGTGTTGGGACGCTCGGAGCTGATCGCCGCGAAGCGCGCTGCTGGGCGCCCGCGCGATCTGGCGGACATCGCGAGCCTCGTCGCGTTCGCCGCCGACGAGAAGGCTCGCGTGTCGCCGAAGAAGCCTCGGTCGAGACGCCGATGAACCGTCGCGCTCAGGGTGCGCTCGCCTCGCATGCGCGCATGCGCTGGAACGCTTGCCAGTCTTCGCCGCCGACCGCCGCGAGCCGGCGCGCGCTCTCGATCGTGTCGGCCGCTTGCAGGATGCGTAGATGAACCGCGCGCTGGACCTCGAGGCCGTCGCTGGTCGTCTCGAGCGCCGCGGCTTCGTCCTCGGCCTCCGCCCACGCCATCACCTCGTCGGACTCGAAGTAGTCGCGGAGCTCGTCGTGGCTCTCGCGCAGCATCGCCGGATAGTCGGGGTGATAAGGATCGTCGAGCACCGGCCAGCGCGAGAGGATCGTGCCCGCGACGTCGGCCGAGAGGTCCTGCGCCTCCGCGTAGTCCTCGGCGAGCGCGTCCTCGTTCTCGGTCTGGCGCGCCTCGAGCGCCAGCAGCGACGTGCGCGCGGCATCGACCGAGCCGAGCCCCAGCTGCGAGAGCAACGCATCGATCACGGCCTGTTCCTCCGGTAGCTCCGCTTCGCCGAGAGGCCCGTCCTGCGGCGCGAGCACGCGCACGAGGCGCTCGCTGGTCGTGATCGGCACGTCGATCGCGCGCGAGGCGATGCGAACGTGCGCCATCGCTTCGAGCATCGTGATCGTTCCATCGTGATCGAGATCGATCGAGTCGTGCACATCGTGACCGTCGCGATCGCGACCGCGCAGCGCTTCGAAGAAATGGACACCGAAGCCCTCGTGCACGCCGCGGTTCGGGTCACTGTCGCAGCCACCCGACTCACGATCCCACGAGCTCGAGAAGAATCCGCAGCGATCCTGATCGGTCGCGCCGAGCTCGGGATCGCCGCCGTGGAACGCGATCTCGGCGAGGCCGCCCGAATAGCAGCTCGTGATCACGAAGCGCACGCGTCGCGACGTGCCGGTGTCCTCGAGCTCCTCGGCGAGCGCCTGCGCGTCGAAGCCAGCGCCGCCCCACGTGTCGACGATCGAGTCGCTCGGCCGTCGTCCGCCGTTGCCGTGGCCCGTGAAGTAGAAGAGCAGCGGCGCGTCCCCGTCGGGCAGCGCGAGCTCGAGCGAAGCGAAGATCTCGTCGAGCGTCGCCCCGCCGTGAAGCGAGAGGCGCGTGCGGCGGTAGT
>CAYSCF010000637.1:0-2931 GCA_964429305.1 uncultured Sandaracinaceae bacterium
AGTTCGATCTGCTCGAGGACCTCGCGCGCCTCTCGGGCCGACCGATGTCGATCTCTCTCTTGCAGCGCCTGGGTGCGAGCGAGCAGTGGAAGCGCATCTTCGGTCGCATCGAGCGCGCCAACCAGAACGGCGTGACGATGCGCGCGCAGGTCGCGACGCGCGGCATCGGCGTGCTGCTCGGTCTCACGGCGACGTTCCATCCGTTCGTCGGCTTCCCTTCGTATCGCGCGATCGCGGGACTGCCGCTCGACGAACGTGTGCGCGCGATGCGCACGCCGGAGGTGCGAGCGAAGATCCTCTCCGAGAAGAGCGAGCGCATCGCAGGCGATGGGAGCGCCGTGCCGCCGCTGGCCGATCAGCTGCTCGCGAACCTCGACTTCGTCGCGATGAGCTTGTTCCGTCTCGGCGAGCGACCCGACTACGAGCCGAAGCGCGGCGATTCGATCTTCGGCGAAGCGATGCGCGCGGGCCGGCCCGTGCTCGAGACGATCTACGACGCGCTGCTCGGCGACGAGGGACGCGAGCTGCTCTACTTCCCGATCTACAACTATGGGTCCGGCACGCTCGGCGAGGTCGGCGAGATGCTCAAGCACCCGGACGCGATGCTCGGGCTCGGCGATGGCGGCGCGCACGTCGGCACGATCTGCGACGCGAGCATGTCGACCTACTTCCTCTCGCACTGGGTCCGCGACCGGGGCGCGTTCTCGATCGAGCAGGGCATCGCGAAGCTCACGAGCGAGCCCGCGGCATGGATGGGCTACGCCGACCGCGGCCGGCTCGAGGTGGGGCTGCGCGCCGACGTGAACGTCATCGATATCGATCGGCTCTCGCTCGAGCGCCCGCGCCTGGCCAACGACTTGCCCGCGGGAGGGAGGCGCTTCCTGCAACGCGCGAACGGCTACCGCGCGACGCTCGTTCGTGGCGAGATCGTCGCGGAAGACGGAATCCTCACGGAAAACCGCCCCGGCCGCGTGGTCCGCCCGGGCTGAACCGGGGGCGGTCAGCTTGAACCGGGCCCTAGGGTCTGGTAACCGGCAGCTTCCTTTTTTTCCGGAGCATTCATGCGCAAGACGACCACGATCTTCCTCCTGCTCGCGGCCGCCGGCCTCCTCGGCTGCCCGACGAGCAGCGCCCACGATTCTGGCCCCGTGACCGGCCACGACTCGGGCCCACCCGGCGTGGACACGGGCGTCGACAGCGGGCCCGCGACGGGGATGGACTCCGGCCCCGTCACCGGCACGGATGTTCCGATCGCGTCCGTGGTCGATGCGTCGGCGAGCGATCATCCGGCCGACAGCGCGATCATTCACGTCACGGGCAATCTCGTTGCTCTGTCCCCGCGCCTGTTCGTCTCGCAGTCGACGTCGAGCATGCGTTGCCTGTTCGAGATCTGGGTCGGCACCTCCGCTGGCGGCGACCACAGCGGCATCGAGGTCACCGAATCGTTCCTGCCGACCGGCACGAACACTTGCTTCACCGAGCCTGCCCACATCATCCCGGACACCATCATGATCGGTGACGCGGTGACGAACTTGACCGGCAAGTTCCTGAACTACTGTCCCTCGGGCTCGTCGTGCCCGGCCAACACGTCGCAAGAGCTCGACGTCACGACCGGGACGTTCACGGTCGGTGCCAGCGGCAGCGATCCCACGGCGACGACCGTCGACATCTCCGACATCGCCGGGACCATGCTGTCGGTCGGCCCGCGCGGAATGGCGCTCCAGGGCGCTCTGGTCACCATCCAGAACGCCGTGATCGCGCCGGAGTCGGCATCGGTTCACGGCGCGCCGAGCGCGACGAACCACAACGTCATGACCGTCTCTGCGACGGGCACGACCACGCCGGTCATCCACATCCAAGTGTCGAAGTACCCGGGCGTCGGTTGCCAGCGCACGCAGCTGATCGGCGCGGCCGACGGCACGACGGTCGGCAGCATCACGGGCATGCTCCAGTACTCGTTCGGACAGTGGACGATCCAGCCGCGCCGCTCGTCGGATCTTCCGAGCGTGATGTGTGCGGACGGCGGCGCGGGTGCTCCCGACGCCGGTCTGTAGACCCGAGCTCGTTCTTGCGTGGACGGCCGGCGCGAAAGCGTCGGCCGTTTTCGTTCGTCCGGAACGATATCGACCGACGCGGCGACGACGCCGTCCCCTCAGAGCTCTTGCTGCTTGCCCAGGCGACTGCGCTCCACGGCGTCGAAGAGCGCGGCGGCCCGGCTCGCACCCAGCTCCGTTCCGTAGAATCGGACGAACACCGCGCGCCGAACGTCCAGCTCGCTCGCGTCGGGGCCGAGCTCCATGCGCACGCCGACGGCCACGAGCGCGCGCGCGCTCACCGACATCTCACTCGCCATCGCCGCGCGCTCCGAAGGCGTCCGCGCCATGACGATCGCGCGCGCGCGCTCCGCCATCTCCGGAGATGTGTCGGAGCGGCTCACGCGGACCTCAGCTCCTGGAGATCGGCTTTCACTCCGAGATGTTCGGCCCATCGCTGCAGATAGGTCCAGTCGAGGCTCGGTGACGACGTGACGAGGGATCGCACATCGCGCAGCTGCTGCTCGGACCGGCTGTCCTTGCGCCACCAGAGCTTGGACAGGATGAGGTCTTCGCGCGACACAACCGGCACCTGCGCGCCGCCGAGCGTGATGACGACGCGGCGCGACAGCTCGAGCTGTCGGTACGGGTCTTCCTTCGCGACGATGAAGTCGACCTTCCACCCCGTTGCTTCGTGAACGACGTTGAACATGTCGCGCGCCCGGACCGCCTCTCGTACGACGACAGCGTCCACGTAGAAGTCGGGCTCGAGCGCCGCGACGAGCTTCGGCACCTGAAAGCTACCGAGGTCGACGACCACGTCGACGTCGCGCGTCATGCGCGGCTCGGCATAGAGCGTCAGAGCGAACGAGCCACTGAACATGTGCGCAATACCGCA
>CAYSCF010000638.1:0-2927 GCA_964429305.1 uncultured Sandaracinaceae bacterium
TGGCACGCGCGCACGACGTGTCGCTCGAGAAGGTGGTCTCGCGCATGAGCGAAGGCCCTGCGCGTCTCGCGGGGCTCGGCAAGAGCAAGGGACGCATCGCGCGCGGCATGCACGCCGACCTCTGCGCGTTCGATCCGGACGCGTCGTGGATCGTGACGCCCGACTCGCTTCCGTTCCGGCACAAGATCTCGCCGTTCGTCGGTCGCGCGCTGCAGGGACGCGTCACGCGCACGTGGCTGCGCGGCACGGCGATCACGACCGAAGCCACGCGCGGTCGCGTGCTACGCGCCTGACGCCTCGCCTCGCGCGAGCCTACACGACGACGCGGTGCGGCGAGACGAGCCGGTTGCGCAACGCCTTGCACAGGCACGAGAGAGAGTTTGACAGGCGCTCGCGCGTGGAGAAAACGCGCCCGACGAGCAGTCGTTCCTCCACTCGACGTCGGAGCCCTCCATGATGATTCAGCGATTCACGAGCCCCGTCATGACGGCGGTTGCCATCTTGGTTCTGAGCGCTTGCGCCACCCACGCGCGACGAAGTGTCGGGAGCTGCGTGCCCGTCTGCGGAGCCGGGACCACGTGCAACTCGAACAACGAGTGCGTGCCGATTTCTTCCGGCGACGCGGGCTCGACCCACATGGTCCTCGGAGACGACGGCAGCGTCGCGCCGCCACACGACGCGGGAGCGACCCGCCGCGTCGATGCAGGCACGGGGACGATCGGCGGTCACGATGCGGGCATCACCGTCATGGGCACGCCGGACGCGGGCTCGACGATGACCACGACGGGCAACTACTGCGGCGCTTGCGCGGCGGACGCGGACTGCGGGGGCGGCAACAACTTCTGCCTCGCGTTCAGCTTCGGTAACTACTGCGGCCTCGACTGCAGCGCCGGCGCGTGTCCGGCGGGCTCGGAGTGTCAGGCCATCGGCGACGGCTCCGGCGGGACCGTCGGCATGAACTGCGTCCCCCCCACGGGCAGCACGTGTGGCGGTACGACGACCACGGGCAACTACTGCGGCGCGTGCACGGCCGATGCAGACTGCGGCGGCGGCAACAACTTCTGTCTCGCGTTCAGCTTCGGTGACTACTGCGGCGTCGACTGCAGCGCGGGCGGCGGATGTCCCTCGGGCTCGGAGTGCCAGGCGATCGGCGATGGCACCGGCGCCACGATCGGCATGAACTGCGTTCCCTCCGCAGGCGGAACCTGCTCGGGCAGCACGGGCGGCGTGGATGCGGGCCACGACGCGGGATCGGGACCGGGACACGACGCAGGGCACGGCGTGGATGCGGGGCACGACGCGGGCTCGACGTCCTGCACGCCGGACACGTACACGAGCTGGGCGCACAGCTTCTTCACGGCGCACTGCATCGGCTGTCACAGCGGCGAGTTCACCGCCTCGGACGCTCGCTCGCGCGCGACCAGCATCGCGTCGTACATCTCGTCCGGCTCGATGCCGCGCGGCGAGACGCTCTCCAGCTCGGACAAGAACCGCATCCTCACGTGGCTGCGCTGCGGCGCTCCCTGACGAAGCGCCCGGGCGGGCATCAGCCGACGATGCCCGCCTGCTCCACGTGGAACGCGTGAGAGCGGCCGAGCACGACGTCGTAGCTCGGCCTCTCTGCGCGCCAGCTTGTCGAGCGTAGCCGACGCGAGCGTCCAGAGAATGGACGCTGGGCGCGCGGAGGAAGTCTCGTTCGACGCTTGGAAGCCGCAACGGAGGCCGTTTCGATGGCGCGCTCCGGGGATCGCGTCCTGCACCGTGCCCCGTCGCGACCAGCGCGGCGCTGGCGCACGACGAGGACAACACCATGGACACAGCACGCGCGCGACGTTGGCAACGAGCGGGATGGGCCCTCGCCCTGATGATCGTGGGGTCGAGCGCGGTCACGCACGCGCAGAGCGTCGGCTCCGCGACCAATCACGGGTGCGACTACGCGGCACCAGCGAGCTGGCCGCTCGACGATCAGCTCGCGCGGGCCGAAGCCTGCCTGTTTCCGAGCGCGCTCGTCCCCGTCGAGACGCGCGGCCGGATGTCGTTCGCATCCGGCATCCGTCACTACGCGACGCCGCAGACACGTGATGCGCTCTATGCCGCCTCCGCCAACGCGACGTTCGAGGTGAACTCCGCGTTCCGCACCTTGCTCGAGCAGTACTGGCTCTACACGGCGCGCAGCCCCGCGTGCGGCTCGGTGCTTGCGCCCGGTAGCAGCAACCACGAGTCGGGCAGCGCCGTCGACATCCAGCAGTACACGACGGCGCGCTCGGCGCTGCAGGCGGCCGGCTGCACGTGGGCCGCGATCGGCAGCGACCCCTGGCACTACAACTGTCTGCCCAGCGGCGCGGCGCGGCACACGGTGCAGACGTTCCAACATTTGTGGAACCTCAACAATCCGAGCGATCACATCAGCGAGGACAACGTGTGGGGCCCGCAGACGAAGGCGCGCCTCGCGGCGAGCCCGCGCGCCGGCTTCGCCATCGACGGCTGCACCGCCGCGCCGCCGCCGCCGCAGGACGCGGGCGTTCCGCCGAGCGATGCGTCCGTGGGCTATGGCGACGCATCGGTCGCGAGCGACGACGCGTCGTTCGCCCACGATGCCGGCGTGCCTGCCGACGGGTCTCGCGCGGGCGCCGATGCCGCGAGCACACACGGCGGCGTCGTGATGAGCAGCGGATGCAACGCATCGCCCGGCGGACACTCGCCTCCGTCCACGCTGGCGCTCTTGGGTGGGATCGCCCTCGTCGTACGCCGGCGACGTTCGGCGAAGCGCTGAGGTAGGCTGCGCCGCATGAGCGGCAAGGATCTCGGTGGCGCAGCGTTCGTCGGGCTGGTCGATCTCGCGGCAGAGGAGATGGGCGGCGTCGCGCTCGCGTGCAGCGACGACTTCTTCGCGGGCATGGAGAACATGCTCAAGCCGGGGCGCGGCG
>CAYSCF010000639.1:0-2925 GCA_964429305.1 uncultured Sandaracinaceae bacterium
CGCCCTCCAGCCGGGGCGGCGCTTCGTCCATCGCGCGGTACGTCGGCCAGAGGCGCTCTCTCGCCAACCGACGCGTCGCGCGCACGTACGAATCGAACGTGTCGCGGCTGTGATCGGCGAAGTAGGCGAGCGACGTCAGCGCCGACACGTCGAGGACTTCGTGCAGGAGGAAGTCGACGAAGCGATCACGGATCAGCGGATGGGGCGACATCGGCCCGCATCATCGCGCGTCGCAGCGTTTTGCCGCACCACGATTCTCGTCTCTCCCGCGCGTCGCGCGTGCCAACCTGCGATCGGCCGTGGCCGACTCTCCCCAGGATCCTGCGCCGGCCGCACCGGTCGCGACCAACGCGTCCGAGCAGCGCGCGCTCCGATGGCTCGCGTGGTCGGCGCTCGCGTTGGTCCTCTGGATCGCGCACCCGCTCGGCGTCGGGCTCTTTCTCGGAGTGCTCCTGGCCTTCACGCTGCAGCCGTTCGATCGCGCGCTGCGCGCACGCCAGTGGCAACGAGGGCCCTCCGCAGTGGCGTGCGTGCTGAGCGCGATGCTCGCGACCGTGCTGGCGCTCGTCGGGTTCGCCGTCGTGTTCGTCGCGCGTGCCGTGCGTCTCTCGGAAGAGGTGCCCGCGCAGCTCGAGCCCGGCGGGCCGCTCCGCGCGTTCCTCGAGCGGACGCTCGCGATCATCCACGTCGATCCCGACTCCGCCATCGCCACGCTGCACGATCAAGCGGCCGAGATCGGGACCCGCGCCGCGGGCATGGCCGCCGACGTCGCCGGCCTCACGCTCGACGGACTGCTCGCGCTCTTCTTCATGGGGCTCGCCGCGTTCTACGTGCTCCGTCACTGGGAAGGCATCGTCCATCACGCGGAGCTGCTCCTGCCCTTCGCGCCCGAGCACACGCGGACGTTCCTCGGAGAGTTCCGCGCGGTCGGCCGCTCGGTGCTCCGCGGCACCGTGTGGACGGGCTTGCTCCAAGGCACGTTGGCCGCCCTGGGTTACTGGGTCTGCGGCATCGGCGATCCCGCGTTCTTCGGCGCGCTCACGTGCGTCGCCTCGCTCGTGCCCGCGGTCGGCACGCTGATGGTGTGGGTACCGGCGGGCATCTATCTGCTCGCCACCGATCACGTCGTCTGGGGAATCGTGCTGCTCTCGTACGGCGGTCTCGTCGTGGTCGGAGTCGTCGACTACGCCGTGCGGCCCGCGCTGATCGGCCGCGAGGCGAACATGCCCGCCATCCTCACGTTCGTCGGCCTCTTCGGTGGCATCGAGGTCTTCGGGCTGATGGGCCTCGTGCTGGGCCCCGTGCTCGTCACGCTCTGCGTCGCGGTGCTCAAGACGTACGAAGCACAGTCGATCGTGCGCGACGCTGCGAGCGTTTCGCCGTCGACGAATCTGACGTAGAATCAGCATCGTCATGGAACGTGCTGTGTCGTTCGTGGCGAGCCTGGGCTTCGCCCTCGCGGTCGCTGGCTGTTCGCTTCCGAGGGCAGCGCTCGGGGCGCCCGAGATGGACGCCTTCGTCGGCGTCCACGACACTGGGATCGACGCCTTCGCGGCGGACACGGGGATCGACGCCTTCGTCGCGCCGCTCGACACCGGCGTGGACGCGTTCGTTCCGCCCGTCGATGTGGGGACCGACGCGTACGTCGCGCCCGACATGGGCCACGACGCGTACGTCGCGCCCGACATGGGGCAAGACGCATACGTCGCGCCGGACGCGTTCGCCGGCGACGCATCGACGCCATGCGATCGCGCGTTTGGCGGCGCGCCCGGCTATCACGTGTGCGGGACGGCGAGCGCGTCGTCGTGCACGTTCTACGTGAACTGGCCGTCGCCGAGCCGGAGCTGCAACGACGCCTGCGGCGTGGGGCATTGCACGCGCGCGATCGGCAACGCGGACGGAACGATGTGCACCACCGCCGACAGCGCGTTCCCATGCGACCAGACGTTCCACGACGCCATCTGCACCTGCACTCCCTGAGCCGCCGATCGCCTCGCACCCTGTCGCGATGGCGCAGGAGCGATCCGCCCCTCGAGAGTCATTTCGCCTCGCTGCTCGCGGAAGCGCGCGGGGTCACGCGCAAAAAGCCGCGGGTACCGAGGGTGATCCTTCCTGGCACGCGATCTGCTCGCGGCCTGCCGCATGTCGCTCCGCCGCCCTCTCGCCCTCGTGATCGCGCGCCCGCAACGACCGACACACTCCGACGTGGTGCGCGCCTGACCAGAGCGCGCTAGTCGACGGCGCTCGGCAGGGGCCCAGGAGCGCGCTTCTCGTTCCCGCGTGATGCGGAGGCGAGCGCTTCGAAGTCCGATGGCGAGCCCCGCGCCCAGCACGGCAGTCCGTGCGGCGACGTTCGCGTCGCGCCGATCCCGAACCCCCGCTTCTCGTTCTCGGAATCTTCATGCTGCAGCGCTTCATCCATCGGCCCGTGCTCGCGATCGTCATCTCGATCGTGATCGTCTTCTTGGGCGTGCTCGCGATCCAGAGCCGGCCGATCTCTCAGTTCCCGCAGATCGCTCCTCCCGTCGTCGCGGTCACCCTCTCCTTCCCCGGCGCGAGCGCGCAGGTCCTCGTCGAGTCGGCCCTCATCCCCATCGAGCGCTCGATCAACGGCGTGCAGGGAATGAGGTACATGACCTCCGACGCGACCAGCGCCGGCGAAGCGACGATCCAAGTCATCTTCGAGCCGGGCACGGACCCGAACATCGCGGTCGTCAACGTCAAGAACCGCGTCGATCCGGTGATGAGCTTGCTCCCCGAGCTCGTCCGCCTCGAGGGCGTCGTCACGCTGCCGGTGCAGCCGTCGATGCTGATGTACGTCAACCTCTACTCGACCGATCCGAACGCGACGGAGACGTTCCTCTACAACTTCGCGCAGGTGCATCTCGCGGCCGAGCTGCAGCGCATCCCCGGCCTCGGCCGCGT
>CAYSCF010000640.1:0-2915 GCA_964429305.1 uncultured Sandaracinaceae bacterium
GTCCTGCCCTTGAGCTCCGAGCATAGCTCGTGGCTTCGACGTCATGACGACGCGCACGCGCTGCGCGTCAGCGTGAACGACGTGGGCGCGCGCCCTTCGGCGGTGTCGGTGCCATCGACGCGCATCACGATCTGCCGACGACGAGCCCCCCGAAAGCTGGGCATGCCGCACATGGAGACCACGTCTTCGGGCCCGTAGTACGCAGTCAGCACGTCCCACGCGCCCGCCGCTGCGCCCGGCTCCGTCATCGGCCGTGCGTGGACGTTCGTGGTCACCGAGAACACGCCCACGTACTCGGCGCACGTCACCGCCGCTCGAGCGCGAGGGCTTCGCCGACCGCGAGGCCACAGCTCGCGCAGCTGCGCGGAGCCCTCGGCGCCCTCGCCATGGCGGTGGAGCGTCAGACGGACCTCGAGCCAGAGCCCGCCGGAGCCGAACTCGGGAAGCCATGCGCGGCCGTTCCAGACGCCGTTGACGGGATCGCCGCAGCGCACCGGCGGCTCCGGCGTGACGCTCACCGCGCCCACCATCGGATCACCTTCACCGGCCCCTGCGCCCTCGCCCGTTCCGGAGCCCAGCTCGTGCGCGGTGCTGTCGCCGATCGACGACGGTGCAGTGCTCGCCTCCGCCGCTGGCGTCGCGATCCTCTCCGCTTCCGGCACTCGCTCGCGCGAGCGCGGCACTAGCGCGCGCCGAGGAACGATCGCAGGTGCCTCCGTCACGACGGGCGACGGCAGCGCATCGGAGAGCGCCGGCGTGGTGCTCCCGCCGGGCTCGCTCGGTTCGACGAGCGCGACGTCGACGAGCGCAGCCGACGCAGGAGCCCACGTCGCTCGCGGATGCGACGGAGCGCCGACGACGAGCGCGACCACGATCGCGTGGACGAGGATCGACACCGCGAGCGCGCGCGCATCGATCGTTCGCTCGCGCGTGCCCGCGGCCACACGAGAAGCATGAGCGCGCGACGCGCTCGACGCTCGGGCGGTCGCGCGCGACGCTGCAGTGGACCTGACCATCCCTCGGCGCTTCGATCTACGAGCGAACTGGATCGTCTCGGCCCAGCGGCACCCATGCGGTCGACGCGTGGATGGAGCACCGATGAATCCTTCTCGGATGCCGTTCCGCAGCGTTGTCGGTTCTCGAAAAGAAGAATCTCGGGCTCGCTTCGATTCGTCCGCGACAGAGAAGAGGTATGCCGGCAGGAAGCGGTGGGCTCGGGGAGCGTGAGCGCTTCGTCGCTGGGGAACGTAGACCCCGAAAATCTATCCGCGCTCAGTTCACTGGGGAACGCAGACCCCGAAAAACGGAAGATCTTCAGTTCCGGAAGGTCGCCGAACCGCCGAAACGCTAGGCGGAGCGTTCCAGCACAGTCCACGTGGCGCAGATCGTTCGGCAGAGCGTTCCGAGAGAGATTTCTCGGCACGGCTCGCTCTGGACAGCGTTGGCGGAGATCGGACTGCCGCACCATCGCTCTCCAGAGCGTTCCGTGCCGACGCGGATGGCTCAGCTCGCTCTGGACGGAGATTCGACGCACACGACTGACACACGATCTCTCTCCGGTGCGTTCCGCGCCGAGCCGGCAGAGCGGGATCGCAGTGCAGAGAGCTCGAGCCGAGTCGGCGGGGGTGAAGGTGAAGGGAGCATGCCCGTCTTGCCGTGGGTGATGCCCGAGCGCGTCTGCCGGTGACGAAGCGCTGCCGACGATGTCAGGCTGGGCGCCGTGAGCGACGACGGGCTTCCCCAACTGCCGGCACCGAGGCTCGTTCGACACAGCGCCGAAGGCGCGACTTACATCCTCACGTTCGTCCGGTACGACGATCACGTCGAAGCGAGCCACTCGCTCGGACGCGCCACGGCGCACGCGGTCCTCGAGTCATCGGTGAGCGGCGCTCCGATCTGCCTGCGCGATGCCGATGGCGGCGAGGTCGACGTGGACCTCTTCGCATGGCGCGCTGTCGCGTCCGCTCCCGCGGACGTGATCGACCGCGTGGAGCACGGCTGGATGTACGACGCATCGAGCATCTTCCGCATCGAAGCCGGCGACGCGCTCGCGCGCGTCCGTGTGCGCGAGCGGTAGCGGCACCGCGACAGGCTCGGGGGTCGGCTCGACGCCTGGATGCTCGTCGACGCGGTGCGGAGCTTGCGCGGCGTCCGCTCGGTCCTGCCACCGAGCAGCCCAGCAGCCGAGGCCGAGGCCGTGTGTCGCGAAGCACTCATCGCGCCCGCGCCCGGAGTGACGCGATGAGGCGCGGTTACGGCGTGCCCCGCGCTTCACATTCCGCTTCGCGGCCGACGGGGCGCGTGCGATCGAGGTCGCCCGAAGGTCGCCCGACTCGGAATGCGCAGGCGTACCGGATGGGATGTTCCAACGACCCTGCTCGACGAAGGATCAGCGCGGCGCGTCGAGGACCTGCAGCTCGTTGTCGATGTAAGGCGTCGCGACGGTGCGCTGCGCGTGCGCGGAGATGGCGTCGCGTTCGGAGCGCGTCGCGTAGCCACGGATGATCACGAAGCCGTGGCGCGTCTGGATCTCGCAGCGGCGCGCCGCGAACGACAACGTGCTGTCGGCGAGCACGCGGCGCCGGAGGCGGGCCGTGATGGCCGCATCGTGTGCCGCCTCGAGCTGCGCCGGCGTCCGCGGCTGGCTGTCGACCGTGGCGACCATGTCGTCACGGGTGTCGTGCACGCTCGCCAGCGTCGTCGTCTGACTGCTGATCATCGAGGCCTGGTGCGTGCACGCGCCGGCGAGCGAGATCGAGCCCAGAAGAGCCAGCGTGGACAGAGAGTGGAGTGAGCGAGTCATGGGGACCTCACCCTCCACTCAGCATCGGCCGTGCCGTCGGGCGAACCTCGGCATTTGGCGCCGATCCGAGGCGACGACCGACCGCAGTGAGGCAGATGCGCACGTACGGGGC
>CAYSCF010000641.1:0-2915 GCA_964429305.1 uncultured Sandaracinaceae bacterium
AGAACCTTGGTTCTCCGCCTTGGGGCCCGCGCGGCCTGAGCGCTCCCGAAGGGCAGTTCGAACGAAAAGGGGAGGAGAGCTGCGCGGTCGCTACTTCGAAGCAGAGGAGCGGCGTATCCGCCACTCATCCACGGTCTGGAGCATCAGCGGAAACCACACCGTCGTGGACAGGTACGTGAGCCCGACGCCGCACGCGGCGAGGTAGGCGACCGATCGCAGGCCCTCGTGGTGCGTCACGACGAGCGCGCCGAAGCCGAATAGGTTCGTCGCGCTCGAGAGCGCGTTCGCGACCGTCGTCTGGCGCAGCACGATCGGGATCGAGCCCGGGCCACCCTCACGCCAGCGGTGGTAGACGTGGATCGCGTTGTCGAGGCTGATCGCGACGCACACCGGCAGGATGGTCGCGTTCATGAAGTTGAGCGTGAGCCCCGTGACCCACATCGCGCCCGCGATCGAGAGCACGCCGAGGGCGACCGAGCCGAGCACGTAGAGCGTCGCGCCGAGCCGGCGGAAGTCGATCAGCAGGATGAAGAAGACCGACGCGAACGTGCCGATGAAGAGGAAGCGTGCGTCGCGCGCGATGCGCTCGAAGATCTCGCCCGCGACCCAGTTCTCGCTGAGCATCGGTGCATCGACGTGCGCCTCGCGCAGCGCACGCACGATGTCGCGCGCCTGCTCGGCCCACGACGTCAGCACCCCGGTGCCGCTGTCGTCGCTGTCCGGCGCATTGAGGTGTGCGATCGATCCGACGCCGTCCGACGTGAGCAGGTGGCCGACGACGGAGTAGGGCAGCTGCTGGAGCGTGAACGGCTGCGAGGCCGCGACCATGCGCCGCGCATCCGCGAGCTGCTGCCGTTGCTCGTCCGTGTCGAGCATGTTCGGTCGGATCCGCTCGAGCTGCTGGCCGATCTCCACCGCGATCGCCGCGCGCGCCTGCTGATCGGCGAGCGACGGGTACACGTCGTCGAGCGTCCGGATCATCACGACGTCCCACGCCTGGCCGTGCGCCTGCCGCTCGCGACCGAGCGCCTCGATCGTTTCGCGAAGAGGCTCGAGCTGCGCGTCGTCGCGGACCCAGAGCGCGCCGGCCTCGCGCGTGCCGCCGAGGTGATGGCGCAGGTACTCGCCGAAGCGGCTCACCTCCGTGTCGCCCGCGAGCAGGCGCCAGTTGCCGTCGAAGCGAACGCGGCCCGTCGCGAGCACGCCGATCGACGCGAGCGTCATCAACGGCACGATCACGACGATCGGCCAGCGCACCCACGCGGGCACGTTCACGCCGGCGAGCGATTCTTCGGTCGCCTTCGGGAACGCCATCGGGCGCCAGCGCTCGCCGAGCACGAGCAACGCCGGCAGTCCGATCACCGTCACGATCAGCGTGAGGATCAGGCCGACCGCGGCGATGAGACCGAATTCGCTGAAGCCGCGGAACTGTGCCGCTGCGATCACCGCGAACACGCCCGCGTTCGTGAGCGAGCCGCTGATCAGCGCGCGCCCCGTCGAAGGCACGAGCTTCTCGACCGCCGGCTCGAGCGCGAGGCCTTCCTCTCGCAGCTCGCGGTAGCGATGCATGAAGTGGATGCCGTACTCGATGCCGAGGCCCGACAGGATCGAGAACAGAAAGCCCGAGATGATGTTGAGATGCCCGACGGCGAGATCGGCGAACGCGAACGTCCACACCAGACCCGCGAAGAGCGGCAGCGACAGGAGGATGAGCGCGCGCGGTGTGCGCAGCGCGAGCACGATCAAGAGCACGACGCCGATGAAGCCGATGGCGCCGGCGACCGAGAGGTCTTCCTGGAGCGCGCGCTCGGCCTCGACCTGCGTCGGGATGCCGCCCGCGTAGTGCACCTCGAGATCGCGCGGGAAGCGCGTGCCGTCGCGTAGACCGTCGACCGCGTGCCGGACCTCGTCCCACGACGCGCGTGCGGCGTTCAGATCGCCGCTCGGTGTGGAGAAGAATGCCCAGATGCACAGATAGCGACCGTCCGTGGTGACGACCCAGTCCTGATCGCCGAGCACGTCGGCGGTCTCCTGGACCTCGCCCAGCATCGCGCTGGCGCTGTCCGCGGCGGCCTGCGCGTCCGTCTCGTCGTCGAGCCCGAGGTCGAAGCCGGCGGCGTGCGCGACCTCGTCGTCGATCGCGTCGTGCGCGCGATCGCGGATCCGCTCGAGCTCGGCCTGATCGGCGAAGAGCAGCCGTCGATCGCGGAACCACTGCAGATCGACGTGGCCGCCGACGCCGCCGATGTGCGGGTTGGCCTCCAGCGCCGCGAGCAGCGCCGCACCGAACGCCTCGGCCTGCGCGCGATCGGTCGTCGGCACCGCTACCACCAGATCGCTCGTGGCCCGGACGTGCCCGAGCACGGCGTGCAGCTCGCGGACCGGCTCCTCGTCCTCGGGGAGCAGATCGAGGAACGACGCCCGCACTTGGAGCTGCAGCGCCAGATATCCGGTGGGAATCAGCGAGAGAAGGATGGCAACGACGAACGCCCCGGCGTGCCGGTGGATGCGCTTGCCGAGGACGCCCAGCGCCCGCTCCAGGAAGCCTTCTTTTTCATCCGACGGGTCGCTCACGGGCGCGCCACGAATGCCACGTGCACCCACACCTGTCGACGAGACCGCGGACTTTTCACCCCCTGTCCGCGGCTCCAGGCATGATGAGCCAAGGTGGAACGCGACCCCGTGTCCGACTTCAGCTCACACACGATGGACGGATGCCGCGCAACGTCGTTGACCTCTTTCTGGCAAGGCCCGTACACTTCACGGTCGAAATTGGCACGACGTGAGCACACGCCGAACCAAACGTGTTCCTACGTGGAGATGTGTAACCGGTGAAGAAACCCATCCCCTTCGACAAGTACTTGCTGCTCGAACGTGTGAACGTCGACGGCATGGCCGAGGTCTTCAAAACAAAG
>CAYSCF010000642.1:0-2876 GCA_964429305.1 uncultured Sandaracinaceae bacterium
CTCTCCGTCCCCGACACGGGAATCGACGCCGCTGCCGATGCGGGCACGACGCCCGACGATGCGGCGACTTCGACGGACGACGCCGACACGTCGACGAGCGACGCGAGCGCGCCGGCGGACACAGGCCTCGACGCGAACACGCCCGACAGCGGTCCCTGCATGGCCTCGGGCACGTGCAATCCGTTCGATCCGACGTCGTGCGGCGCGATGGCGTGTCGGCCCGGCGCGAGCGGGACGAGCTGCAGCGCGGTGTCGGCGACGCCCGTCGCTGTCGGCGGCACCTGCACGCACGACATGGACTGCGCCCCGGGGCTCGTCTGCCTGACCTTCCCCGGCGAGGGCCCGATCTGCCATCGCATGTGCCCGGTTCGATCCGTCGGCGCGTGCGACACCGGCTACGCGTGCAACGGTACGTTCGGCGACACGTGCATCGACGTCTGCCGTCCGACCCCCGCGATGTGCGACATCTACGCGCAGAACTGCACGAGCACGACAGACACGTGCACGCTGGTGCGGAACGCCGAAACGAACGCGCCCTACACCGGCTGCCGTCCCGCCGGCCCGCAGGCCGAAGGACAGCCATGCGGTGGATCGAACGGCAGCTGCGGGCACGCGCTCATCTGTGTCTCGACGAGCGGCGCCGCGACGTGCCGACACGTGTGCGATCCCTCGGCGTCGACGTCGCCCTGCACCGCTCCCGCGACGTGCAGCGGCCTCGCGACCACGTGGGGCGTGCACTTCTGCGAGTAGCCGCGCGAGCTAGGGGTCGTACGAGCCGTCGAGGACGCCCGCCGGGTTCGTCTTCAACAGCGTGACGAGCTCCGAAGCGCCCACGAGCTCGCGGAGCCGGTCGATCGCTTTCGCGACGTGATCGACGTCCTCGGGACGATGCGCGTCGCTGCACGCGATGTCGTACGCGCCCTCTTCGAGCATGCGCTCGGCCACACGCCGCGGCCGATCGCCGTAGCGGCCGACGAGCGACATGAGATCGAGCTGAGTCATGGCGCCTGCATCCAGAAGCGCATCGAGCGGCGCCGTCTCGTCGGCGAGGGGCGAATAGCGCTCGGGGTGGGCGATCATCGGGCGCAGCCCGCGCACCTGCATCTGGAAGAAGCGCTCGGTCAGACCGTGCGGCCATCGATCCGGATGCAGCTCGACGAGGATCGCGTTGTCGCCTGGATAAGGCAGGACCTCGCGTCGCTCGAAGAGCTGCCAGAACACGTCGTCGAAGAAGTGCTCGCTCGCGAGGCCGATCGCCGGGACCGCGAGGCCCTTCAGCTGCTCGCGGATCTCGGAGAAGCTCTTCTCGAGCCCCGCCTTCCGATTCTCGAACATGCCGGACCGGATGTGCGGTGTCGCGACACAGCGCGCGTAGCCGAGCGCATGCAGACCCTCGAGCATGCGACGTGTCTCTTCGAACGTGCGAACGCCGTCGTCGACACCGGGAACGTAGTGGAGATGGAGATCGACGTAGCCGCTCATGCGCCGGCTCGCAGCTTAGCGGCGTGCGCGAGCAGGTGCCCGCGCTCGTTCGCTCGCGGATCGTCGAGCACGAGCTCGAGCAGACCCTGGAGCAGAACACCGATCTCGCGCCCAGGCGCGAGGCCGAGCTCCTTCATGAGATCGTTGCCCGTGATCGCGAGCTGGCCCGTCGTGAGCGGACAATGCGTGTCTGCTTCGACCTGCACTGCGAGCTCGGCCGCGCGATCGGGAAGCCTTCGCGCGCGCGCATCGGCGCTCGCCATCTCGATGAGATCTCGCAGCGCGGGCCCATGCGACGACATCAGTCGCCGACGCTCGGGGCCGGTGAGCTCGGGCACCAGCGCGAGGCTCGCGTTCTTCCACACGGCGAGGAGGCACGCGCGATCGGCCTTGGAGAACCGCAGGGCGTCGGCCCACGACGTCAGGGCTGGGAGCGTCGTCGTCACGTCGCGCAGGAGCGCGCCGACGCGCATGGCGAGCTCGGGTCGGACGAGATCCATGCGCGCGAGGGCGAGCGCGAACGCGGCATCGTCGAGGCTCGTCGTCATCGGCGCCGTGAGCGCGAGCATGCCGGTGCGCCGCATCACAGCGAACGCGCGGGACGCCTGAGGCGCCTTGCAGGCCTTCTCCCATTCGTCGCGCACACGCTCGGCCGACACGCGCGCGAACGTCGGCAATGCGCCCGGGATCGCGGCCTCCGTCGCGGGATCGAGCTCCATCTCGAGGGTCGCGACGAATCGCGCGGCACGCAGCGCGCGCAGGCCGTCCTCGCCGAAGCGCTCGCTCGCCTCGCCGACCGCGCGGATCCGTCGCGCCGCGAGATCGCCCTGACCTCCCCACGGATCGACGACCACGCCTTCGATCGGATCGAACGCGATGGCGTTGACGGTGAAGTCGCGCCGCGCGAGGTCTTCTTCGATCGTACCGACGAAGTGCACGCTATCGGGCCGCCGACCGTCGGAGTACGCGCCTTCGCCTCGCAGCGTCGTGACCTCGTAGCCCACGCCCGAGAGCATCACGGTGACGGTGCCGTGCTGGATGCCCGTCGGGATCACGCGTCGGAAGAGCGGGACGACCTGCTCTGGATGCGCGGTCGTCGCCAGATCCCAGTCCTTGGCCGGACGACCCATGAGCACGTCGCGCACGCAGCCGCCCACGATCCAGGCACGGTGCCCGTTCGCGCGAAAGACCTCGGCGATGCGGAAGACGTCGCGCGGGATGGCAGTAGGGTCGAAAGCAGGCACGTGCGCAGCAGCCGTGAGCGAGAGGCGACAGACGAGCGCGAGAGCGAAAGACAAGAGACACGCGCGCGCGCGAGAGCGAGAGCGAGAGCGAGAGAGAGAGCGAGAGAGAGAGCGAGAGAGAGAGCGAGAGAGAGAGCGAGAGAGAGAGCG
>CAYSCF010000643.1:0-2863 GCA_964429305.1 uncultured Sandaracinaceae bacterium
TCACGTTCGCGCGCGACGAGACGCCCGATCTGATCCTGATGGACATCCAGCTTCCCGGTATCGACGGCTTGGAGGCGATCGCCGTCCTGAAGCGAGACGACGCGACGCGCGACATTCCCGTGATCGCGCTGACCGCGCTCGCGATGAAGGGTGACGAGGAGCGCATCCGCGCCGCCGGCTGCAGCGCGTACATCGCCAAGCCGATGCGTTACAAAGAATTCTTGGCGACGGTCGCCGAGCAGTTGAGAGAGCGGCACGAAGGGCCGCGAGCGAGCCCGCTGTACGGGGGTGCGGGGAGCCAGGAAGGCCCCCCGCCGCGCGAAGCGAAAGCGGAGCGCAAAGAATGGGAGAGACCGTGATCGCGACGCTGCGGAACCCGGAGCATCTGCCTCACATCCTCGTCGTCGACGACCAGGCCGACAATCGAGAGCTGCTCGAGATCGTGCTGAAGCACGATGGCTACTTCGTCACCTCGGCGGAGGGCGGCCTCGCGGCGCTCGCGTCGATCCGGGACTTGCCGCCCGACCTCGTCCTGGTCGACCTGATGATGCCCGGCATGAACGGCTACGAGGTCGCGACCGCGATCACGGGCGACGTCGCCAACGAGCACATCGTCGTCATCTTGTTCAGCGCGCTGAACAGCCGCGACGTGAAGACGCGGGCAACGCAGGCCGGAGCGCGCGAGTGCTTCGAGAAGCCGATGAGCAGCAAAGAGCTGTGCGCGCGGCTCTCGACGCACCTACCTCACTGAGACTCGGCGGCGAGGCGATCCACCACCGCGCGTTGCCCACGATGGAGCCACACCAGCGGGCGCGCCTTCTGGAGCAGCGCCTCCGCTTCCTTCGCGTCCTTCGCTTGGCCACGCAGCACCAGGATTGCTGCTGCCAGAGCCGCCGATCGGCCGTGGCCCGCCGCGCAGTGGATGTAGACCGGACCGCCGTGCGCCGCGGCCCAGCGCGCGAGCGCGACGAACTCCTCGTACTCGGGCGCGAGCGTGTCGAGCGTCGGCAGCGTGCGGTACTCGCGGCGATCGCGGATGCCGGGCGTCGCGCGGAACTCGGCCGTCAGATCGACCACGGCCGCGGTCGCCGGCGGCAGCTCGTCGGGCGAGGTGAGACGACGGCCGAGGAACACGCCGGGTGCGACCTCGTTCCATGCATCTTCTTTCGCGCGGAACGCATCGAACCGCAGGCGCAGCCACGCGACCACGTGATACGGAAACAAGAGCGCGAGATTCATCGGCGCGATCGATCCGTCCTCGCGCTTGCCGAACACGCGCGGGCCGAGACCGAGATAGCCGAGGCCGACGATGATCACCGCGAGCGCGGGCCACGCGACGAGCCACGCGGGGCCGGAGACCCACCACGCGGCGACGATCAGCGCGATGCCGAGCAGGACCTGGAAGAGACCGAACCTCACGCGCGCATCGCGGCTTGGACGTCGCCCGTCGACTTCGGGATGCTCGCCGTCAGCACTTCCGAGCCGGTCTCCGTCACGAGCACGTCGTCCTCGATGCGGATGCCGCGCACGTCTTCGAACTTCGCGAGCTCTTCCCGATCGACGTGCGCATCGACGAGCGGCGCGAAGCGTGGCGCATCGAGGATCGCAGGAATGACGTAGAAACCAGGCTCGATCGTGACGGCCATGCCAGCCGAGAGATCGCGATCGAGACGCAGGTACGAGAGGCCGAACTGCGCGCTGCGCGTGCGACCGGGCGCGTAGCCGGCGAGGTCGCCGAGGTCCTCCATGTCGTGCACGTCCATGCCGAGCAGGTGCCCGACGCCGTGCGGGAAGAAGAGCGCGTGCACGCCGGCATCGACGATCTCCTTCGGATCGCCGCGCAGGATCTCGAGCGCGACGAGGCCTTCCGCGATCGCGAGGCACGATGCGAGATGCACGTCGCGGTATCGCACGCCGGGCCTCACCATGGCGATCGATCGGCGCTGCGCTTCCAGCACCACCTCGTAGAGCGCGCGCTGCGTCGCGCTGAACTTCCCGCTCACGGGCCAGCAACGCGTGACGTCGCTCGCGAAGCCGCCGCGGCTCTCGGCGCCGACGTCGGCGAGGATCATGTCGCCGCTCGCGAGCGCGTTGTCGTGGCCGTGCAGATGCAAGACCTCGCCGTGGATCGTGATGATCGGCTCGTACGAGGTCGTCATGCCGCGCGCAAGGAACGCGCCTTCCATCGCCGCGCGCACGTCGCGCTCGTGTCCGCCGGGTCGCGTGACGCGCATGCCCGCGCGATGGGCCGCGTCGGCCGCTGCCGCCGCTTCGCGCAGCTCGGTCACCGCCGCCGCGTCGTGTGCGAGGCGTTGCTCGATCATCGCGGTCGCGAGCGCGAGGTCGGCGTTCTCGAGCACGCGATAGCGCACGTCGCGCCCGAGCAGCCGCGATTGATCCGCGCGGCCCTCGAGATCGGGGCAGGGCAGGGTCGCCACCGTCTTGCCCTCGAGCGCCTTCGGCAGCGCGTCGAGCGAGAGAACGTCGCATCCGATCGCCGCGCCGAGCTCGGCGCTCGACGGCGTCTTGCCGTGCCAGAGCTCGTCGTCGTCGTCCTTGGCTGGAACGTAGAGGCGCGTCTCGCCGCCGTCGATCACGAGCACGCCGCCCTCGATGCTCGTGCCGACGAGATGGAGGAAGTGGCTCGCCGCGCGGAACGGGAACGGGTTCGCGGCGTAGTGACGAACACGCGAGCGGCCGGCGAACACCGCGAGCGTCGATCCGCCCGCGTGCGACGCCAGGCGCGCGCGTCGGGCGCGGACCGCGGCGGTGGGGATCGAGGCGAGCTGCATCGTGCGCGGAGTATAGCCACCGGCTTGCGGGACGCTCCGGTGGCGTCCAAGCATCGACGCGTGCGGCCCCT
>CAYSCF010000644.1:0-2856 GCA_964429305.1 uncultured Sandaracinaceae bacterium
GTCCTGGTTGAGATCGTAGCGATGCGGCCCGTTGCCGCCGACCAGCCGTTCGGCCTCCGTGAAGGCCGGGCTGGGGATCGCGATCTCACCGCAGCCGAGCGCATCCAAGGGCGGCGTCGTCGCGGACGCTGGAACGCATGCCGCCGCCGTGTTCGCGGGGCGCCAGCCGCTGACCGCTTGCGCGTGGGCCAGTGAACAGCCCACGAGAACGACGCAGAAGAGAACGGGCAATCGCATCCATGCAGCGTACGCGAGATCCAGGCCCGCCCGCACACGCTGCGGCTTGTGATAGGGATCAGCGGCATTGAGCGCCGGGATTCTCGAGAAGCTGAGAGAAACGCTGGAAGAAGCGCTGCCGCGCACCGAAGCGGCGGCGATCTTGTTCGCGGCGCTGGCGCGCTGGGGGCCGCGGATCCCCGGCGACGACACCGAGATCGCCGGCTTCGTCCGCGGCGCGCTCCACGACGAGCTGAGCGCGCGTGTGCCGTCGCGGTCTCTGTCGCCTTTGCTCCGAGCGATCGAGGACGTGCTGGCGACCGCCGGCGCACCGACGGCCGATCACGAGATCCCGATCGACGTGGAAGAAGCGCCGCGCTGGCGCGACGAGGTCTCGACGAAGGCGATGCGCTCGATCGCCGGCCCGGTGCCGGTGCTCGTGATCGCGGCGACGACGGCGTTCGCGCTGCGCCTGCGGCTCGCGCTCGGCGATGCGATGATCGACGTGGAGGCGCGCAACGATCTGCCGGCCGTCGAGCGCGCGCTGAAGGCGTCGGCGCTCACCGTGATCGACGGCCGCGACCCGAGCGCCATCCCGATCGATCGCTTGGCCGACGCGCTCGTGCACGCCACGACGACGCACGTCGTGGTCTGGGGCTCGGACACCGTGCACGGTCGCAAGGTCGCCGAGGCGACCGACGCTCGCGGCATGACGGTCTCGGGAATCGCCTCGAGCGAGGGCATCGGCCCCATCTTCGATCTGGTGACGTCGCGCCGCTCTGCGTGATCGTCGTTCCGAAAGCCCTCTCCCGCTTCGGGCGGGACGGTTGGGTGAGGGTCTCCGGCTGCTGCGCTCGGATGCGCCCTGCCGTCGCTGCAGATGACCTCGCCTCGAGACGCGCGCACCCAGCTCGGCCGGACGCGCTCGCGCGCTCTTGGACTCGCGCGAGCTGGGTGCCGCAACGAGCGGCCCGGGTGTCGCAGCGATCACCCGGGGTGTCGACTTCCCGGACCGGGGTGCCGCATCGGTCGGCCTGGGTGTCGACTCGCCGGACCTGGGTGCCGCATCGATCGGCCCGGGTGTCGACTCACCGGACCCGGGTGCCGCATCGATCGTGCTGGGTGCACCAGCGATCGGACCGGGTAGCGAAAAAAGATCGGCGATCAGGAAACGCCCCGGGCGTGCGTCCGATGACGTGGGCACGCAGCGCAAAGAACGGCTGCGCAACTCCAGTGAAAGGTTCCGTCATGTCTACGATGAGTCTTGGTCAGAAGGCGCAGCGCACGCTCCAGTTCCTCCTCGCGCTGCGCGTCGCGGCGATCGCAGGCGCGCTCGCGAAGTTCGGTTTCGATGCGGAGGATCTCGCGAAGGGTTGGCAGCTCCTGAGCGCCCTGACGCGAGGGCGCCTGGACGGCGCGGCCGCGCCGGTCGACGCGTCGCTGGTCGATCGGATCGACGCCTGGGAGAACGTGTGGTTTCCGGTCGCGGACGCAACGTTGGCGAGCAACGCCCCCGAGGCGCACGCGTTCGTCTTCCACAACCTCAGCCAGACGAGCGGCCCGGCGGTCATCGTGTCGGTGGGCACGTTGGTCCAGCGAATCGAGAAGCTGGAGAGCGCGGTGAGCCGCGGCGGCCTGGGCGGCCCGGGCCACGCTGCGCGTCAGCTGCTCGTCAAGCGCGGCCTCACGGACGATGTCCTCGGCGACGTCAAGACGCTGCTCGAGACGGTGACGATGCCCGAGGACGTGGCCGAGCCCGACATCGACACCGATGCGAGCGACGAGGCCGAGCGCGCGCTCTGGGCGTGGTATCTCGAGTGGAGCGCCATCGCGCGGGTCGCGATCAAGGACCGCCGCCTGCTTCGTCGGTGCGGCTTCCTCAAGTCGGACAAGAGCGCGCCCGACGAGACGCCGCCGGCCAAGCCGGTCACCGCCCTGCCCGCGACGGCGACACAGGCGACGCCGCAGAGCTGATCCTCGCCACGAAAACCAGACGAAGCCCGCGGCCCGATCGAAAGGGTGGACGCGGGCTTCGTCGTTCAGGGTCGAATCCGAGCGTCGACGCTCCGCCACGCGCTGCGCGCTGCGGCCACGACAGTCTGGGCCTGGACCGACGGGCCCGGGCCGGGCATCGGATGCCCGCCGAATGTCGCGACGGCGAACGTCGTCCACGGCGAGCCTGGCGACGACGCATCGCGAACCTTCAGCTCCACCGTGGCGTGGGGCCACGTCATGGTCACGTGGGCCTCGATGACGAACGCATGCGCGTTGGCGTACGGCGGCGCGCCGGTCGCTAGCTGCAGATCCGGGCGCGCGCGCACGAGAGCCTCGAGCGCCGTCCGCACGTCAGCCAAGAGCGCGGCGGGCACGGACGCATCGCTCGTCGGATTCACGACGAGCACCGACGCGCGCGGCACCGGGGCCTGCGCCGCGCCCGACGCGGCGACGAGCCACACCGCAGTCGCGCACGAGAGCGCCGAGACGAGACGCTGCATCGAGCGATCCTACCGGCACGCGCGGCGCGCGTCATCCGGTCCCGGCAGACGTGCTCGCGACGAAACGAGCCGCTGGGTGCGAGGCTTCGAACACATCCCGCAGCCCGCCGTTCAGGCTAGGACTTGGGCGAAGGGTCGCACCCGC
>CAYSCF010000645.1:0-2844 GCA_964429305.1 uncultured Sandaracinaceae bacterium
GATCGTGACGCTGCAGTGGGTGCTCTTCGGGTACTCGCTCGCGTTCGGGCCCTCGCAGGGCGGCGTGATCGGGAACCTCGACTTCGCGTTGCTGCGCGGCGTCGGGCTCGAGGCGCACGGGACGATTCCGCATCTGCTCTTCTGCGCGTACCAGCTGATGTTCGCGATCATCACGCCCGCGCTCATCGCGGGCGCGTTCGCCGAGCGCATGAAGTTCTCCGCCTACGTGATCTTCACGCTCCTCTGGACCACGCTCGTGTACGACCCGCTCTGTCACTGGGCGTGGAACGCGGACGGCTGGCTCTTCCAGCGCGGCGCGCTCGACTTCGCGGGCGGCACCGTCGTGCATGCATCGAGCGGCATCAGCGCGCTCGTGTGCGCGATCCTCGTCGGCAAGCGGCTCGGGTATCCGCAGAAGCGGATGCTTCCTCATGATCTGACGATGACGATGCTCGGCGCGGGCCTGCTGTGGTTCGGCTGGTTCGGGTTCAACGCGGGCTCGGCGCTCGGCGCGAATGGCCTGGCGGTGCTCGCGCTCGTGAACACGCACGTCGCGGCTGCCGCCGGCGGAGTCGCGTGGGCGAGCGTCGAGTGGGTGCGGCACGGAAAGCCCTCGGCGCTCGGCGTCGCCTCGGGGCTCGTCGCGGGGCTCGTCGCGATCACGCCGGCGGCCGGCTACGTCGGCCCGGTCGAGTCGATCGCGATCGGCGTGCTCGCGGGCGGCGTCTGTTATCTCGGCGTGCAGGTGAAGGCCCGCTTCGGCTACGACGACGCGCTCGATGCATTCGGCGTGCACGGCATCGGCGGCGCGCTCGGCGCGATCCTCACGGGCGTGCTCGCGTCGGCCGCGTGGAACCCGGCGGGCGCCGACGGGCTCATCCACGGCGGCGTGCACCTCTTCGTCGAGAACCTGATCGCGATCGGCGTGACCGTCGTGTACGCGGGCGTCGTGAGCTTCGTGCTGCTCAAGCTCGTCGACAAGATGGTCGGCCTGCGCGTCGACGGTGATGCCGAGAGCGAAGGCCTCGACGTGAACCTGCACGGCGAAGAGGCGCGCGGCGCGCTCGACGGATCGGTGATGCACGCGCTGCGGCGCGAAGAGCGCGAGCCTGCGGAAGAGCCCGCGCCCGCCGAATGACGCCTACGAGGGCATCGTCCGGGCGACGAGGGCCACGGCGCGGCTAGGGCTGCTCGACGGAGAAGGTCTCTCGCTCGCGAGCGCAGCGAGCGGAGCCAGGGTGAGCGGGATCCGGCTCTGCCGGTCCGGCGAGGGACGCGCCCAGCGTCCCTGAGGAATCAGTGCCGCTGCTGCGTCGTACCGAGGTCGGGGATCATGTTCGCGCGCACGCGCTGGCTCGCGGTGCCGTCGACCTCGAGGTGTTGATCGACGTAGCCCGGCGCGGACAGATCCACGGTGTGGTGGCTGCCGCGTCGCACGCGCAGCGGGAGCGTCGCGCCCGGCAGGCCGTCGAGGCGCACGTGGACGCCGGTCGGGACACCGTCGATCTCGATGAGCACCCAGTCGGGCCCCGCATGCACGTCGGTCACCGGCGCGATCGCCACGGATGTCGGCGGGGCCACGTCCTCGTCGCCGCCGCGCACCAGCCAGCGCAGGCCGAACACGAGCGTGCAGAAGATCGCCAGCGCGACGCCGCCGCGGATCGCCCACGGGCGCCACCACGGAGGCTCGACCGTCTCCGGCGCATCGACGGCGAGCGCTGCCTCGCTCGGCCCCGCGGGCAAGCTCTGCATCGCGACGTGACGGCCCGTGCCCGATGGCGGGAGCGGTGACGCGATCACGCCCGGGCTCGACGGCGGCGGCGGCTCGCTGTTGCGACGCGCGTACGGGCTCTGCATCTTGGAGACCGACGCGCGCGAAGGCGCGATGGCGCTCTCGTCGAGCTCGAGCGCCTGGCCGCCCGTGTCGTAGTCGTCGAAACCGCCGAGCGCGCGCGGCACCACGGCGCTCGACGTACGAGGCCGCGCGGGATCCGAGGACGGAGGAGGGCGCTCCGACGAGACACGACGCGGATCGGCTGCCGGCGTGACCGGACGCGCAGCGGGCGCGCCCGCGAGCCCCGCATCGGCCCAGCGCGCGACCACGCTGTCGTCTCCCGATGCGGCGGCGGTCGGCAGGCGGGCCATCGCGCGCCCCGCGGCGGCGTCGGCCCACGCGACCTTGAACTCCTGCACGGTCGTGAACCGGTCCTTCCGGTTCTTCGCCATGCCCTTGAGGATCACGCGCTCGATCGACTCGCTGATGTCGGCACCGCGCCTGCGTGGCGGCACGGCGGGATCGTCGAGGATCACGCGCAGCAGCTTGTTGTAGTTCGGCGCATCGAACGGCACGTCGCCGACGGCGCACTCGTAGAACACGACCGCCGCCCCGTAGATGTCGACGCGCTGATCGAGCTCGGCCTCACCGAGCGCTTGCTCGGGCGACATGTAGTGAGGCGTGCCGAGCACCGAGCCCGTGACGGTGAGCTTCGCCTGCGTCTCGTCGTGCTTGGACGAGATGCCGAAGTCGAGGATCTTCACGATCTCGCCGCGCCGGCCCGCGGGCACGAGGAAGATGTTGTCGGGCTTGAGATCGCGGTGAACGACGCCCGCCTGATGCGCGGCCTGCAGCGCATCGAGCAGCAGCGCGCCGAACTTCACGAGCTCGGCCTCGGGCAGCCGGCCGCGTCGATCGATGCGGCGCGAGAGCAGCTCGCCCTCGAGGAACTCCATGACGAGGAAGGGAACGCCTTCTTCCGTCTGATCGAGATCGAGGACCTCGACGATGCCGTCGTGCTTGATCGCGCTCGCCGCGCGCGCCTCGCGCCCGAAGCGCTGCACGACGTT
>CAYSCF010000646.1:0-2833 GCA_964429305.1 uncultured Sandaracinaceae bacterium
TCGTCTGCCCGACGATCTCGCTGTCGCGCTGACGGAGGTCGTGCTGCGCTCGCCGAGTGCGCCCTTCGCTGTTCGGTCGATGAGCGCCGCTCCCTGGCTCACCTCGATGCCAACCGCGAGCTTCGCGCGACGGGCAGAAGAAGACGCGAAGCAGGCTCTCTTTCTCCACTTCGTACCGTCCGTGAGGTACCGCGACGGGAAGGTGTCGGGCATCGCCTCGAGCCATGACGAGAAGATCCGGGAAGCCGTCGGGCGGAACGCGTCGCTGTACCTCGCCCATGCGGAGCTTGCCGCCGATCATTTTCTCTCGCTCGCTTTCCCGCGGTTCGATGCCGAGACGCTGCTGCACAGTCTGGGGCGACCGACGTGGCTCGATGAGCGCCGACTGCCGTGGCTCGCTCGGGCATCCGAACGGTTCGCCGCCCGGGACTTTGCCTCGTCCGGCGCGATCGTGCTTACGCAGTACGAAGCGGTGCTTCGCGACTACGCGCGAGCCAGCGGCTACCACGCCGTAAAGTACGACTCTGGCACTACGCAGGACGAGACGTTGAACTCGCTGTTGCGTGTCGCCGTCGTCCGGACACTCCTCGGCGAGGAGCACGCGTGGTTCGTCGAGTACCTGCTGTGTCGTCCCGAGCTCGGACTGAATCTGCGAAACGAACTCGCGCACGGCACGCTCGATGTGCGCGAGCTGCGTCCAGGTATTGTCTTTCTGGTCTGGATGCTGATGATCCGGCTCGCGCTCTACAGCGACGGCGCCTACGCGGCATCCACTCCTGACGACGCAACCACAGACTCGGCGCCCGAGACTGACGCGACCGCGGACGCGACGAGTGAGGTCCTCGATGGAGTTTCATCGTCCGCTTCGCCACCTTGAACATCATCGGTCCGTCGCCCTCGACCTGAGGCAGCGAAAGCTTCTCGGGCTCCGCACCGAGCGTGACTCGCGCCCAGCAACCGCTCGTCGGGCGCGGCACCCTCAGCCGATCGCATGCGCGGTAAGGCACTGCTGGCGATATGGCGAGACTTCTTCGCGATGTGCGTGGCGGGCTCGGCCCAGATGAGGCGGTACAAATCGCTGCGCTCGAAGAGGACGGCGATGCTCATTGTGCGACGATCCGTCGACCCACCCCGTCGGCTTCCGAGAGTCATCTTCCGATTGCTCCTTGCGAGCGGAGCACGCTCGCGTCGATCCTCGCACCGTGGCCGAGAAGCAGCAGCACCTCCAGGCGATGATCCGGTTCCAGCGACTCGTCGCCGCGTCACGCTGCGCCCGTGCCATCGCCGACGAGAACGCGGAGGCTTGGGCCCTGGAGTACGAGACCGGGACCGAACCCTGGGACGACTTCTTGGAGCGCCGGAGCGCCGACGGTCTCGAGCGTGTCGTCCACGTGCAGGTGAAGGGAAACGCGGAACACCTCGAGCTCGCCCTGCTCTCGGAGATGCTCGACGCGTTGTACATGCCTGGTCCGAACGCCGAGTTCGAGCTCGCGGTTCGTGCGCATCTCAGCATCATCGACACGCCGTGGTCGACGCACCACCTCGCCGCAGTGAGTGCGAAATCCGCGAGCGGGCGAAAGCTGTCGAAGCTCGAGAGCGGACTCTTGAAGAAGCTCCACGAGGCCAGCGCTCGCCGCGACCTTGACGAGACGCGCAAAGCCGCGGCGCGGCTCCGAGTCGTCCGTGTCGGCGACGAGGACGACGTCATCGCTCGTGGGAAGGGCGCAGTGAAGGAGCGCTACCTCACGGAGGCCGTGGATCAGGTCTGGAGTCGCATCTACGAGCTCGTCGACGACCTCGTGGAGCCTGCGATCCCCGCCTCGTTAACCGGCGTCCGTCTGCTCCACGAGCTGGCTCCATTCGATCCGTTGCTCCGGCCGTCGCCGCCCACCGCCCGGCAGCTTCGGGCCCGCTACTTGACGGCGTTGATCGAGGCACAGGCGTCGCGACAAAGCCTGGGCGAGCTCGTACCCGACGCACCGCTCCTGAAAGACGTGTACCAGCCCATTCGCGGACGTCGGAGCACCGCAGGCCCTGTCATCGACGCGCTCGGCGGTGTCGTGGACGCAGCGCTGGCTGGCACCTCGGTAGCAGTCGTCGGCGGGGTGGGCTCCGGCAAGAGCGAGCTGCTCCATTGCATTGCGGCGGAGTTGGGTCGGCGTGCTATTGCAAGCGACGACGCGCCGGTCCCCGTGCTCGTCACCGCTCAGGACATCCGACACCGGAATGGCGAGTCACTGGCCCGCCTTGCACGGAGTTCCACCGGAGCAGAGGTACTCGAACGACTTCTGCTGACGCGGGCTCGGTGGGTGGTCTTGGTGGACGGGCTCGACGAAGCACCGCTCGACGCGCAGACGTGGGCAAGGGCTCGGGTAGGCGAGCAGAAGCTCGTCGCGGTCGTCACGACATCGAGGTTTCCTTCCGCAGAGGGTGACGGCCGCGTGTTGATCACGCTCGAACCGTGGACGCGCGACGACGTCTCGAGCTTGTGGAGTCGGTGGGTGGCAGCAGGTGCTGCGGCCGCCGCTCGGCCATCGTGGGACCCCGGCCTCGGCCACATGCTCGACAGCCCGCTGGTCGCCGCGTTCGCCGCCGAAGTGAGCGGGCGCGCGAGCGGTCCGCCGCGTACGCGGGCCGAGCTTCTCTCGTCCATTGTGGAGATGATGTTCTCGCGCTGGGCTGGATTGAGAGCGCCCGCGCAGCGCACCGAATGGGAAGAGCTCGCGGCGGTAATGCGCACGGCCGCGTTCGAGGCGCTGGCCACTGGCCGCGGCGCGATTCCGGGATCCGAGCTTCGCTCGATCCTGCGCAAGACAAACCGTGCCGCCGGTGA
>CAYSCF010000647.1:0-2832 GCA_964429305.1 uncultured Sandaracinaceae bacterium
TCGTGGTGATGCACGTGGTGCTTGCGCGTGAGGAAGTCGATCGGCGCGAGCAGCGTGGTGCCCGAGTCGAGCCCCGAGTGCACGAGCACGTTGAGCATCGAGTAGACGAAGAACGCGAGGCCGAACGCCGCCGTGTGCACGCCACCCGCGCCCGAGATGCGGCCGACGACGAACGTCGCCGCGAAGAGCAGCGTCAGGCCCGCCACCAGCTCGGCGGGGTGCTGGTAGAGGCTCTCGAGCGCCGAGGGATTGCGCGCTCGGTGGTGCACGCCGTGCACCGTCCGTAGCAGCCACGGTCGGTGCATCGCGCGATGCAGGCCGTAGTAGGCGAAGTCGTAGACCACCAGGATGAGCATGGCCTCGAGCGCGATCGCCCATGCGGGGATCGGCGTCTCGGCGATCAGAACGCCGTAGCCGAGCGTGAGCGAGCCGACGACGATCGCGAGCGAGAGCGTGCTCGTCACCGCCATCGCGCGCATGCGATTGGGCCACGCGACCTGCATTCCCGCGCCCGGCACGATGCGGTGGCTGGCCAGGCGAGCCGATCGAAACGCCCACGAGAGCGAGCCGATCAGGAGCGGCGAGATCGCGAGCGTGATCGAGACGAGGACGACGAGAGTCTGCACGGGGCCCTGGTACCACGCATGCGTGACACGGCTACGATGCGCGTGACCAAGCTCCTCGTGACGTTACGTCGAGGAAGCCGCCTAGGCCGATCAGCTCTTCCGCGTGACCTTGAGATGCGGCGCCTCGATCTCGGTCGTCTTGGCGTTCTCGTCCGGATCGGTCCGCATCAGCTCGGGCGCGGCGACGCGCGGGTCGCCCATCTCGCCGCGGAACATCGAGTGGACGTTCGGCGCCTCGACCGCGATCCACGCGGCCGACTCGTCGAAGTCGAGCACGAGCGCGTCCGAGATCGTCGAGCCGCTCTCGAGCATCTTCTTGCACGCCTTGTGCAGGCGCACGTACGTGTCGAGCCTCCGCTCGAACTCGGGGCGCGCCAGGTTCTTCACCATGTGCTTCCCGAACTTCACGAACGCCCCTTCGGCGCGCTCGCCGAAGCGATCGGCGAATCGCTGGACGTACATCACGTAGGCGGCGTCGTAGTCGATCTCGAATTCAGCGGCAGCCACAGCGAGCGAACGTTACCAGATCTCACCCCGAGTGTTCCGCAAAGCTCACATCGCGTGCGCGAGCCCGATCGCGGCGTACGGATCTCTCACGCGTGCGACGGAGCCGTGGATGTGCGTGTCGAGGAAGTCGAGCCACGCCGCCGAGCCCACGTCACTGTCGCCGACGTCGCTGTGCGTCGCCATTCGGGTGCCGCCCATGCCGTCGCCGATCACGTCGAACTGGATGATGCCCGCCGTGATCACGCCGCCGTGCCCGTCGGGGAAGTTCCCCATCAGCGGCCCGGCCATGTGCGAGAGCCCCGGCACCGGCCGCAGCTGCTGATCGACGATCGGGACGTCGCCGAGCGCGCGCGCGAGGACGTAGTTCGACACGTTCCCGACGGTGTCGTCGTCGAGGACGATCCCCGTCAGGATGCTCTGCGGCGCGCCCGCATTCATCAAGCGGTCACGCAAGAGGTGGGGCGCATAGCTCGCCGAGTCGCCGCGATCGATGATCGTCTGCAGGATCGGAAAGAAGCGTCGCGTGTCGCCCTCGGTGGTGCCGCGCGGTCGCACGGCGGCGATGAGCGGCGCGAACGTGGGGCTGTCCGAGATGATCGCGGACACGCGCCCTCCCGGCACGACGAGCACGCCGGCTGAGAGATCCTCTTCGAGCGCGAGCAGCTCGGGCCCCATGATCCCGCCGAGCGACACACCGAGATACGCGTAGTGCGCGGTGTCGAGGTCCGGCGTTCCGTCGCCGTCGACGTCGGGATGCGCGAGCAAGAGCTGAAGGAGCTGCAGCTTGTCCCACGTGCTCGCGCGGAAGTTGTCGCGGAGGCGCGCCGCTTCCAGCGCGCGCGTCGTGAGCATGTCGAGGTGGATCCCGAAGAAGTCGAAGATCGTGTTCAGGTTGCTGTCCGGATGCATCGCCGTCGGATGTCCGCCATGCGCCTGGGCATCGATCGCGACCGTCGCGAGACCCGCGGGCGCAGCGAACCCCGCGAGCACCGCTCCCTGATCGCGGCCGCTGCCGAGCCCGTGGCCGTACATCAACATCGGCGCGGGCGCGGTCGCATGGAGCGGCAGCCAGATCGAGACAGGCAGCACGTACGTGCGGACCGGCGAGGGCATCTCGCCGCGCATGCGTCGGAACACGCCGTCGGTCGTGTCGCGGTAATCGCCCGCCACGAACTGCCCTTCGCAGTGGCGCCACGTCGCCTCGTCGACGCACGTCGGCGTGCCCATCCAGTCGAACGTGCGCGACGCGATGTCGGCCGCGACCGCGACCGAGTCGGGCGTCGTCGACTGCGTCGGATACGCGACGAGGCCGACGAGGTCGCTCGCCGCGGTGATGGCGCCGACGGTCACGAGCGCATCGACCGCGCTCTGCATGCGCGTGCTGGGTGCCGCGAGCGCCGCCGTCAGATCCATCGAGGGCTCGAGACAGCCGCCCGCCGCCGCGGTCAGCGCACGCGAGGCGAACGCGGCGACCTCGGCGTGCTCGGGAAGCGGCGTGGCGGGCGCGAGCAGTAGCGTCGTACCGTCGTCGGTCGTCTCGAGGATCGCGGGGACGAAGCGCACCGGCCCCGGCGAGACGACGACGAAGCCTGCGCCTTGCATGATTCCGAACGGTCGGGCCTGCAGCATCGCGTCGTCGAAGTGACGCGCGAACGAGAAGTACGCCTCGGCATTGACGCCGAAGCCGTCGACCGTCGAG
>CAYSCF010000648.1:0-2831 GCA_964429305.1 uncultured Sandaracinaceae bacterium
GGTGGGCGGCTTCGTCCACGTGTTCGAGCATCCGTACTATCGCGTCACGACCGACGACGGCCGATTCCGAATCACCGGAATCCCACCTGGTCAGTACATGGCGCGTGCGTGGCACGAAGGCGTGCGAAGAGTCGGTGACGGCACCGACGAGTCGGGGCGCCCGCGCTTCTCGGCGCCGCTCGTCCTCGCGCGACCCATTGCGATCACGTCGGGGACCGACACCGTCGTCGACTTCCAGCTCGATCTCGCCGCCGTCGACGCTGCCGGCGACTGACTCGGGCTCGCCGAGCGGATGACTGCCGAGCTCAGCGCGACCACCGCATCCGCGCTCGCGTCCGGCCGAGCGGCGTGACGGCCTGCGCGGCGCGGGCGAGCAAGAGCGCCGCGAGCGTGAAGTCGAGCAGCTGTCCCGGTGCGCGCGGCGCATAGCCGGCAGCGAGCCAGAGCGCGATCGCCGCTCCGAGCTGCACGCGCCCCGGGCTGCGCGAGGTGAGCCCGACGACCGAGCCCGCGAGCCCGACACCGACGGTCCATCCGTTCAGCCACGAGAGCGTTCCGGGCACGAGCGTGAGGCGGAGCGCGCCGTATACGAGCGTCTCGAAGCGATGCGCATGCAGATGCGTCTCTCCGTAGAGAGAGGCGGCGAGGACACCCACCATGATCACACCCGCGAGCGCGAGCATCGCGCGACCCGGCGGCTTTCCTTCGGACTCCGGCGCGCCGTTCTGTGCACGAAAGAGCGCGACGAGCCCGAACACGGGGAGGATGTGCCACGCGAGCTCGCCCGCATGCCGCGCGACCGTGCTGATGGGCGAGGCGGCCGAGGACTCGGCGATCGATCGCACGCTCGCCACCACGAGCGCCGTGAGCACGAGCGCAGCGCTCGCGGTCGCCGAGAGAACCGCCCCGCGCCGCATCCCGGCCGGATAGCGGAGCGCCACGGTCCCGAGGAGCACGACGAGCACGTTCGATGCGGCCAGCGCGACCACGACGATCAACACAGACACTCGCTCGGTCGGCACCACGGTCGCGAGCAAGAACGCGGGCATGAGCAGCCCGGCGACCATCGACACGAACAAGCGGCGCACGAGCCCCGCGTAGCCCGCCATCCGGAGGAAGCCGTAGATGCCGGCGGTGAGCGCCACGATCCCGGCGACGGCCGCGAGGTTGCGCGGAAAAACGCCCGCCCGCTGCAGCGCGATGCCCAGGTCCGGGTCGGCACTGCCCATCACACGCACGAGGATGCGGTTCCAGAACAGGTCGACCAGCGCCATGAGCGCCGAGAGGCGCGCGAGCGGAGGCGGTCCTTCGATGGAGACCGGCTCCTCCGGCTGCCCGCTTTGCACGGGCGGACCTTATCAGCTTTGCAGAGACGCAACCGCCTGGTACGTCAGACGCCCATGACCGAGCAGCAAGCCCCCCGGCACGACTGGACCCTGGCCGAAATCAAGGCGATCCACGGCCTTCCGCTGACCGAGCTCTTGCTCCGCGCGCAGACCGTCCATCGCGAGAACCACCCGCCCGACCAAGTGCAGCTCTGCACGCTGCTCTCGGTGAAGACGGGCGGCTGCCAGGAGGACTGTTCTTACTGCCCGCAGTCGTCGAAGTACGAGACGGACGTGCACCCGGAGCGACTGCTCACGGTCGAAGAGGTGCTCGGCGCCGCCCGGCGCGCGCGCGAGGCCGGCAGCACGCGCTTCTGCATGGGCGCGGCCTGGCGCGACGCGAAGGACGGCCCGGCGTTCGATCGCGTGATCGACATGGTCAAAGGCGTGCGCGAGCTCGGCCTGGAAGCCTGCGCGACGCTCGGCATGCTCGACGACGACCAGGCCAAGGCGCTCGCCGAGGCGGGCCTGACTGCCTACAACCACAACCTCGATACCTCGCGCGAGTATTACGGAGAGATCATCACCACGCGCACGTACGACGAGCGCCTGCAGACCATCTCGCGCGTGGTGAAGGCCGGCATCAGCGTGTGCTGCGGCGGCATCCTCGGCATGGGCGAGTCTCTGGACGATCGTTGCGAGCTCATCCGCACGCTGGCGACGCTCGATCCGCACCCAGGCAGCGTTCCGATCAACGCGCTCGTCCCGGTCGAGGGAACGCCGCTCGCGAACGCCCCGAAGCTCGACTCGCTCGATCTCGTGCGCGCGATCGCGACCGCGAGGATCGTGATGCCCAAGACGCAGGTGCGCCTGTCGGCCGGCCGCGCCGAGCTCACGCGCGAGGCGCAGATCCTCTGCTTCATGGCGGGCGCGAGCTCGATCTTCTACGGCGACAAGCTGCTCACGACCGGCAACCCCGACGTGCTCGCCGACCGCCAGCTGCTCGAGGACGCGGGCATGAAGCCGATGCAGCCGTACGCCTCGCCCGACCCGACCGTGCAGGCGACGAAGTCGCGCGGGCCGGTCGCCAAGAAGGGCTCCGTCTCGCTCGCGGCCCGAGCGATCGTCCCGGCCGAGTAGCTCCTCCGTCGGCGGGGCGAGGGGCGCTCAGCCCCTCGCAGGAGATCAATTGACGAGCATGCCCTGCGCATCGCGGCGGCGGACGTGCGAGTGCACCACCGTCCCGGCCTCGGGCGTCGTCGCGCCCATGCCCGCCGTGTTCAGCATCGCGTCCTCGACGTCCGCCTCCTCGATCTCCGACGGGCCGCCCTCGACGTCGTCGTAGAGCGCGAACTCGCCGTTGACGACGACCTCGGCGATGAGCTGGAAGCCTTCGCCTTCGCCGTGCCAGTCCTGGCGCACGGTCGTCGTGTGCAGCTCCATCGTGGCGTCGTCGATCCACTGGTACGTCACGAGGGACTGCGCGTCGGCGCCCGCCTCGCCGGT
>CAYSCF010000649.1:0-2810 GCA_964429305.1 uncultured Sandaracinaceae bacterium
GCTGCGCTGGCCCGCGCTGGACGAGGACCTCACGGTGCAGGGCATCGTGCTCGGGCGCTTCGAGCTGCCGCTGCCCGACGCTGCGCTTAGGGGTGCGGCGCGTCGATCTGGGTGAAGTCGATCGTGGCCGCGCGGATGTCGGTCGGGCCGAAGATGGCGCGCACCCACGGGGCGTCTTCGACGAGGTCGCTCGAGTACCACGTGACCGCGACGTGATCGGCGTCGACGTCGACGGCGCCCGCGTAGGACGTGTCGCCGGCCGACGGGAAGTCGCCGTGGTCGATGATCGTGAGGGGGCCGCCTTCCAGCGTGCCGCCGATCTCGTAGAGCGTCGTGCGCTTGCGGTCGGCGGTCTCGATGTAGTGCTTGCGCGCGATCACGAACAAGCGCGTGCCGTGGAAGAACGCCATCGGGCCGTCGAGGCGCACGCCGTCGAGCACCTGCGGGCAATCGAAGGTGTCGTAGGGCGCGCTGGCCCAGCACACGATGGTGCGCAGGCGGCCGGCGTTGCCGAGGTACTCGGTGCTGTTGCCGTCGACGCGCACGAGCGCGAGCAGGCGGCCCGAGGGCATGAACACGAGCTCGGTCTCGAGCGGCGTGTCCTCGGAGACGCCGTAGACGAGTGGGCCCATCGTCCACGTCTCGCCGTCGGTGGACGAGAAGAGGCGCACGCTGAGATCGCCGTCCTCGTAGGCGGCGGAGTAGTAGACGCCTGCGTGCTGGCGGACGCGCCAGAAGCTCCAGGTGGGCGGCGCGATGGGCGTGAGCTGCGACCACGTGTGGCCGCCGTCGGTGCTGGTCGCTTCGACGGTGATGGTGTCGACGCCGGTGTCGCGCGTGGAGTTGGTCTCGGTGCGGACGAGCGCTTTGAAGGCGAGGCGGCCGTCGGGAAGGATGAAGAGGCTCGGGTCGCGCAGGTCTCGGTCACCGAGGGCGGGATACGTCGCGGTCGTGGGACCGTTGATGAAGCTCATGAGCTGGTAGCTCGCGCCGCCGTCGTCGGATCGATAGAAGCGGAGCGAGCAGTTGTGATTGAGCACCTGGCTGATGGCGGTGCGGTGCACGAGCACGATGCCGCCGTCGAAGTGGATGAGGTCGGTGTTCTCGCTGTGGGGGCAGACCATGCCGCCCGTGCACGTGCGGTTGGTGACGCCGACGCCGGGGACGAGGATGCGCTCGTCGGTGAGCCATGCGGGCGGCGGGCCGGCGTCGGGGAGGATGCGCGGGCCCGCGTCGACGGGCGGCGGGCCGGCATCGGGGGCATCGGTGCCGGCGTCTTGCGGCTCGGCTGGGGAGCCGCATGCGACGAGGAGGAGTCCGACGAGGCACGCTTGGCGCATCGGTTCCGGGTAGCTCGGATCTCTGCGGCGGACAATTGATCTCCACGGGGTCGCGGCGGGGGCCACTCCTCCCTCCCGCCGCGACCCAGTGGAGATCGATGGGCGCTAACGCTTACGTTTGGCGACGACGCAGATCTCCGACCGGTTCGACGGCAGCCGGGTCGCGATCACATCCGTCCACCCCAATGCCTTCAGCCGAGCCAGTTGCTTCGGTATGGCGTTGAGCATCGCGTCGTCGTTGATCTTCAACGTCAGGATCGCCGTCTCCGCCGCGCTCGCGATGGCCGCGACGTGCGCGAAGTACCTCAGCGCGATCGGCGGCGCGAGGTTCGCGTCCATCAAGAGCAGCTCGGTCTTCTTCGGGATGTCTTCGGGATCGATGCCGCCCGCGGCCTTCGCCAGATGCGTCACGCGCGCGCCGCCCGGGCCCTCGAAGGCGAGCACGCCCGCGTCCATCACCGCCGGATCGATCGCCAGCACGCTGATGCCGCGACGCGCGAGCGCCAGCGCCGCGCCGCCGGGCGCTGCGCCGATCTCCACTGCGGTCACGCCGGCCTTCAGGCGCAGCCCGCTCCACGCGAGCGCCTCTTCCAGCTTCCGATACGCGCGCGAGGGCGCCCCCTCCGGCACTTCGATCGCCACGCGGCCGCCTGCGTGCGCCCAGCGACCGGGCCCGTGCAGGTGCGCGCCCACGAACGTCGCCTCCGTCGCCGCGCAGATCACGTCGAGCACGCGCTCTCCGTTCTTCGGTGCGCGATCCATCACGAAGCGGCGCGATGCGCCGAGCTTGCCGCGCACCTCGACGGCCCATGCGTCGTCCACCTCGCTCGCGCCGTCCTCCGTCGTGTCGCGCGCGAACACGTGCAGCACGGCCGGCTTCTCTCCCGCGAAGCGCAGCACGTCGTCGATCGACTCCGCCATGCCGAGCGAGAGCCCGCGCACGCGTGCGATGACGCTCGCCGAAGCGAAGCGCTCGTCGATGCCGCCCGCCTTGAACGTGATCAGGCCCGGCCGCGAGAACGCGAGCTTGGCACCCTTCTCTACGTGTTTGATCTCCGCCTTGAGCGCCCGCTCGGCACCGACGTTCACGACCGCGAAGCCGAAGCGGGGCTCGCCGCTCATCGCGTCGGTATACCAGGCGGCCCTCGTTTGCGGGGCCTGCCCTCTCATGCGACCTTCGCCCGATGCCCGAGACGGTCTCCTCGCCGCGTCCTTCCTCGGCCTGATGCTGCTGCCGGTGGACTTCTCGTACCCGTGGTTCGCGGTGCTGCTGCTGCTGAGCGGGATCGGCCAAGGCATGTTCTCGGCGCCCAACACCTCGTCCATCATGACCAGCGTCCCCGCCGCCGACCGCGGAGCAGCGTCAGGGATGCGGTCGACCTTCCAGAACTCCGGCACGGCGCTGTCGATCGGCATCTTCTTCTCGCTGATGACAGCCGGGCTGGCGAGCGCGTTGCCCGCGGCCCTGTC
>CAYSCF010000650.1:0-2807 GCA_964429305.1 uncultured Sandaracinaceae bacterium
GCACACTGCCCTTCGCCCCGAGCAGCAGCACTACCTACCCGTCGAACCACTGGGCCAGGCGCGCGCCAGCGCGAGCCTCTCGCTCTCGCTCTCGCCTCTCGCTCACCCCTCTAAGGACACCGACATCCCCAGCTCGCCGGAAGGCTGGGACAAACCAACTCCGCGATCCGCCGGTGCCCCTGACGATTCGGATGCACGTCGTCGAAGCTCCGATAGTCGGAACGCAAGAACCAGCGCCCCATCTCCGCGAGCCGCGTCGTGTCCGCATCCAGCCGCGCCGTGCGCTGGTCGTCCGGCAGCGCGCCGAACGCGTGACGCCATCGGCCATCCCGCGAGACCACACGGCGCATCTCCGCGATGTCTCTCGCCCGTGCGCTGCGGTCACGCAGATCCGAGTCGTAGAGATCGACCCGCACGTCCGCCGACTCTTCCGGCGTGTACCCGCTCGGCGCGCCCGCGCCGCGATCGCTCGCGAACGCGCCCATGAGCTCACCCGGCGCGCCGCGCCCCATCACGAAGTCGACGATGCGCTGCGTGCTGTCGTGCGTCTCGAGCGCGCGTGCGCCCGTCCACCGCGTGTCGTCGAACGCGCCCCACGGCGTGAGCGAGAGCCCGACCACGCGCATGTGCCGCGCATGCGCATCCACGAACGTGCGACGGATGAAGCGATTCGTGCGCGCGGACGTGATCGCGCTGTTGAGCCCGCCGTTCCAGAGCAGCCAGAGCTCGACGCTCGAGTCGCTCCACGGGAACTGCCGATGACGCAGCACCTCGCGCTGGAACACACCGTAGAGCTGCGACGCGCCGAAACCGACGCGCGACAGGTTCCGGATCTCGACGTTGCCACACCAGTCGTGGACCAGATGCGCGTAGGGCCCGTCCTGGAAGGCGCCGATCGATCCGGCGAGCAAGACGACCTTCACGTGACGATCAGGCTCTTCGAACTGCCAATCGTCGTCGGGCTCGCACGCGAACCCGCTCGAGCAGTGCACCGACTGGCCGCGCGCCGAGGGCGCGACCGAAGCGAGCAACGCCAGCAGAGCGAGCAGCGCCCCCGTGCCGACGCGCAGCCGTGCGCTGCGCACGTCAGCCCTTGAGGGCTTCGGCGCCGCCGATGATCTCCATGAGCTCCTTCGTGATCGCCGCCTGACGGGCGCGGTTGTACACGAGGGTGAGCTTGTCGATCATCTCGGCTGCGTTCTTCGTCGCGTTGTCCATCGCGGTCATGCGCGCGCCGTGCTCGGACGCGAACGACTCGAGCAGCGCGCGGAGCACCTCGACCTCGACGTACATCGGGACGAGACGGTCGAGCAGCGCTTCCTTCGACGGCTCGTAGATGAAGTCGACGGTGCCGCCCGGCAGCGGGCCGACCGCGACCTGCGCGTGCGGATCCGACGGCGGCGTCACGGGAACGATCGGAACGAGCGGCTCGATCGTGACCTTCTGGCTGATCGCGCTCTTGAACTCGTTGTAACAGAGATACACGGCGTCGTAGCCGTCGAGCTTGTACTCGCCGACGATCGAGCGGCCGATCTCGCCGGCCTTCGCGATGCCGAGCGTCGGCGTGTTGAGCGTCTCGAACACGCCCGTGAACTCGAACGCGATGTCGGCGCCGCGACGGCGCAGGAAGTCGCGACCTTTGCGGCCGATGACGGCGAAGCTCACCGCGATGCCCGAAGCCTCGAGCTCCTTCCACTTGCGATACGCAGCGCGGCTGATGCTTCCGTTGAACGCGCCGGCGAGGCCGCGATCGCTGGTGAGCACCACGAGGAGCACCTTCTTCGGATCGCGGCGTGCGAGCAGCGGATGGACCTCGTCACCGCTCGTGTCGGCGCGCGACGCGACGCTCGAGAGGACCTCGAGCGTCTTGATCGCGTAGGGGCGCAGCTCCGTGATGTTCTGCTGCGCGCGACGAAGACGCGCCGCCGCGACCATCTTCATGGCCTTGGTGATCTTCTGCGTGTTCTTCACGCTTCCGATCCGCTTGCGGATCGCCTTCAGGCTGGGCATCTACGGAGCTCCTGACGAAAAGAGGACGGAAGAGAGCTCAGGACTGAGGCGCGTCGGCCTTCTTCTTCTTCTTCTTCTTGGGCGCCGCGGCCGTGCCGGGCGAGGTCGCCGAGCCGGCGCTCGACGCGGTCTGGTGATCGCCCATGAAGATGCCCGCGAACGCCTTGAGCGCCTCGATGATGCGCGCCGTGAGCTGATCGTTGAGCGCGGGCACCGCGCGGAGCGACTCGAAGATGTCGGGGTAGCTGCCCTCGACGAACGCGAGCATCTCGCGCTCGTAGCGGCGCACTTCGCTCGTCGGCAGCTCGTCGATGTAGCCGTTCGTCGCCGCGTAGATCGAGACGACCTGCTTCTCGACGGCCATCGGCACGTACTGGTCCTGCTTCATGATCTCGACGAGACGCGCGCCGCGCGCGAGCTGGCGCTGCGAGGCCTTGTCGAGGTCGGAAGCGAACTGCGCGAACGCCGCCATGGCGCGGTACTGCGCGAGCTCGAGGCGGAGCTTGCCGGCGACACCCTTCATCGCCTTCGTCTGCGCGTTGCCGCCGACGCGCGAGACCGAGATGCCGACGTTGATGGCCGGACGAACGCCGGAGTAGAAGAGATCGCCCTCGAGGAAGATCTGTCCGTCGGTGATGGAGATGACGTTCGTCGGGATGTACGCCGAGACGTCGCCTGCTTGCGTTTCGATCACGGGGAGCGCGGTGAGCGAGCCGCCCGAGTGCGGATCTTTTTCGATGACGAGATCGCTCTCGCCCTTCGCGGTGAGATCCTTGAGGACTTTCTCCGCCTCCTCG
>CAYSCF010000651.1:0-2795 GCA_964429305.1 uncultured Sandaracinaceae bacterium
GAGCGGCTCGACATTGCCGTGATCGGAGAGCTCGGCCGCCGTCAGGGGCCCACGCTCGCGCACTTCGGCCAGCACATTCTCGAGCGTCGCCTCGCTCACGCGCTTGCTCCGCTCGCCGCTGCGCCACCATGGCGTCTCGACCATGCGGTCGCGGTAGTACGCGAACGCACGCGCCGGCAGCAGACAGCGCTCCTTCGCGAAGTGCTCGAACGCGTGATGCGGCAAGAGCGCCGAGTAGACGTCGCCGCGCGCGATCCCCTTCACGCGCGCGAGCGCGACGAGATCGGCGTTCGTACCGATCGCGTCGAGCGGATCGAGCTGGATGGCTCCGAGCGCGTCGAGCAACGCCCGGACGCCCGCGGCGCCTCGCTCCTTGCGATGGCGCGCGAGCCCGAGGTGCGAGACCATGAAACGCGCGGCGTCGCCTCTCGAGATCTCGCGTGTCGCGCTCACGGCGGCCGACAGTATGCCTCTATACTCGTGCGATGCAGCGGCTGGCCCTTCTCGCACTCTTCTCCGCCTTCGCGATGACGATGCTCTCCGGCTGCGACTGCGCCGGTCCGCAGCCCGTTCGGCACGCCTGCTCGAGCTCGCGCGATTGCACCGGTGGACAGCTCTGCATCGACGGATTCTGTGGCAGTCCCGACAGCGGTGTGCACATCGATGCCGCGTCCGACGCGGGCATCGACGCACACGTCGACGCCGCGACCTGTCCGACGGAGAGCACCTGCGGCAGCGACTGCTGCACCGCTTCTCAGCTCTGCTACGGCGGGACGACGTGCGTCCACGACAGCGGCGCGTGCACGACGACCGACACCTGCCCCGGCGATTCGTACTGCGACCCGTCGACCATGCACTGCATCCCGTACGGGACGCCGCCCGGTCACGATTCCGATCCGAGCTGCACGCGTCTCGTCGCGGCCGGCACGTTCTCTCCCGAAGTGCAGTGCGCTTTCACGTCGGCGCCCGCGGGTGATGCGTGGCCCGCCAACCTGCACGTCCTCTCGACGCCGATGGTCGTCGACTTCGGGATCGGTCGCACCGCGGGATCGCCCCGGCGTCCTTCGATCGTCGCGGTCTTCGACGACGGGGTCGACGGCGGTAGCGAGCTCCCGACCGGCGTCATCCGCATCCTCGACGGCGCCACGTGCGTGCAGCAGGCCGAGCTCGGATCGTTGCAGCTCGTCTCGCACAGCTCGCCTCCGGCCGTCGGCGATCTCGACGGCGACGGTCGCCCGGAGATCGTCGCGAACCAGGCAGGCGGTGGTGTCGTCGCGTTCACGTACGACACCGCGACCAGCGCGTGGCGCGTCCTCTGGCACTCGCGCAACGGCGCCGCGTGCGACACGGCGTACAACGTGACCGGCGACGGTTGGGCAGGCCCGAGCCTCGTCGATCTCGACGACGACGGCCTACCCGAGGTGCTCCGCGGGGGCATCGTGATCGGTCACGACGGCTGCCTGATCGACGCAACGTCGCTCGGTCTCCACAGCTACAGCAACGGCATCTTCGGCGTCGTCGCCGACGTCGATGCCGATGGTCACCCCGAGTTCGTCGCGGGCGATGGCGTCTGGGAGTGGAGCACGACGACGCACGTGTGGACGCGCGAGGCGTACTCGCCTGCGACGACCGCCAACGGTCAGGTCGCGATCGCCGACTTCGGCGACTTTCCAGGCGGGCACTCGTGGCCCACGGCGACACCCGAGGTCGTGGTGATCAGCTCGGGAGCCGCGCGCGTGCAGACGCTGGACGGGATGATCGTGTTCGGTCCGGTCACGCTGCCCGGCGGTGGGACCGGCGGAGCGCCCACGATCGGCGACTTCGACGGGGATCATCGTCCCGAGTTCGCCAGCGCGGGCGCGAGCGCGTACTCCGTGTTCGATCTCGACTGCGTGACGTCGCCGGCGCCGATCGGCACCTGCGCGACGAGCTCGACCACGGGCGTTCTCTGGTCGCAGCACTCGCAAGATCAGTCGAGCAACGTGACGGGCTCGAGCATCTTCGATTTCGAGGGCGACGGGCGCGCCGAGGCCGTGTACGGCGACGAGTGCTTCGTCCGTGTGTACGACGGGCGCAGCGGTACCGTGCTCTTCAGTCAGAGCCGCTCGTCGTGCACCTGGTACGAGAATCCCGTCATCGCCGACGTCGACGGCGACTTCAACGCGGAGATCGTCATCGGCGACAACTACAACTGCGGTTCGGCCTCAAGCGGGCGCGACTGCTCGGGCTTCGGGCTCGATGCGAACCAGACGGATCCGCTCTTTGCGGGGCTGCGCTGTGCGAACGACGGCGAGTGCCTCAGCAATCACTGCGACATGGGCTTCTGCCGCTGCACCACGGACGCCGAGTGCTGCGCGAGCGCGGGCTGCGAGACGTTCGTGTGCACGCCGCCGCCGGCCGCCACGCCCGGCACGGGCAACACGTGTCGCGCCTCGCGCCCGATCGGAACGCTCGGCATCCGCGTCTATCGCGACGGCGCCGATCGCTGGGTCCGCTCGCGCATGGTGTGGAACCAGCACGCGTACTTCGTCACCAACACCGAAGAGTTCGGCACGATCCCCCGCACGAGCGCGACCATGTCGAACTGGCTCGACCCGATGCTCGACAACTTCCGAGAGAACGTTCAGGGCGACGCGATTCCGGGCGCATCTCCCGATCTCACCACGAGCGGAAGCCCACTCGTCTGTGACTGTCTGGGCGCTCGCCTCACCGCGCGCATCTGCAACCGCGGCACGGAGCCCGCCGGCTCGGGCGTGACGGTGAAATCGAAACGCTCGGGCGTGCTGAAATAGCTG
>CAYSCF010000652.1:0-2787 GCA_964429305.1 uncultured Sandaracinaceae bacterium
CCCGCGTCGAGCGCGGCGCGGATCACCGCGTCGGCGAGCAGCGTGCGATCCGCATACGGCGCGCCGCCCGGCTGGTGGTGCACGTAGTGGAACTCGCCTACGCACGTCACACCGGCCAGCGCGAGCTCGACGAACGCGAAGTGCGAGAGGTCGTAGATCGTCTCGGGGTCGAGCGCGTCCGCGAGCGCGAACATCGCCTCGCGCCAGCTCCAGAACGATCCCGGCCCGACCGGAGTGGTCCGCGCATGCGGACCCGACACAATTGCGTCGGCCGCCTTCGGCGGCACTCCGGGCACCGGCGCGCGCTGCACGTGGCCGCGCATGGCGCGCTGGAATGCATGCGAGTGCGCGGTCGCGAGGCCCGGCAGCACGAGGTGGCTCGCCTCGCGTCTCACGGCGTGCCGTTCCGGATGGCGGCTTCCATCTCGTGCACGCGGTCCTCGCGGCTCTCGCCCGGCGGCGCGTACCGGTTGGCTTCGACGTACGCCTCGAGCGCCTGTCGGTACTCGTGACGTCGGCGGAAATCGCCTCCGGCGAAGCGATAGAAATCGTAGCGCTCGTTGCCCTGCGTCATCGAGATGCCGCACGCGATCATCGCGACGCCCAGCGCTGCGGCCGCACGGCCGAGCGTGGGCCGGTGCGCGGGCCGCATCATCGCGCCCACGCCGAGCGCGAGGGCGACGAGACCGATGGCGATCGACGTCGTGTACGCGCCCGGAAGATCGATCTCGACGCCCGCGTACGCGGCCGCGCCCGCCGCCACGAGCCCGAGCACGGGCGCCAGCAGCGGCACCCGATCGAAGACGCTCTCGTCCGCGCTCCGCACGGGCTGCGTCACGACGGCCGCCAGCGCAGCGAGCCAGTGCGCTGGAACGAGCGCGACGAGCGCGAGCACGATCATGTAGTAGCTGAACCAGCCGATCTGCAGGCCGATGTACTCCGCGCCGACGTGGAACGAGAGCGCGAGCAAGAGCGCGAGCGAGGCCACGATCGAGAGCACGCGCGGACGACCGAGCGGTGCGAAGGCGAACCGGTGGAACGCGCGCGGCATGCCGATCGCGATGCCGAGCGCCAGCACGACGAGCGCCCCGATCCGCGAGAACGACACTCCGACGGCGAGCGCGATCATGATCGAGACCGCGGCCGCGATGGTGATGCGCGTGCGCTCGGCGATCATCGCGGCCCACTGGGCCTCGAGCGCCTTCGTCTCCGCCTCGCTCGGCCCTCCGTCTCGCAGCGATGCGGTGAGATAGCCGAGCGCGCAGACGACCTGCACCACGATCATTCCCGAGCCGAGGATCGCGAACACGGCGTCCGCGTCGAGGCCGAGCTCGGCGGCGAAGTCCATCGGCGCCTGCATCGTCGCGCCGCCGTGCGTGATGTTCCGCAAAGCATCGCCGCTCCGCCATTCCGGCTCGTACTTCGAGTACGCGGTGAACGAGTAGACGATGCCCGCGAAGCTGGTGACGAGCGTCCAGCCGAGACTGCGGATGCGCGCGACGAGGCCGTCGGGAAAGAGCGTCGCGGCGGGCGCCGACGCCTTTTTCTTGGAAGGTTTCGGCGCCGCCACCGGGATGCCCCGTCCGAAGAGATCGACCGCCGTGAGCCGAGGAAAGAAGCAAGTCGCGACGAGCAGCACCGTGATCAAGTAGTGGTGCTGGTAGCTGTCGAGCATCGAGCACGACCAGCCCCACGTGTAGAGCACCGCGATCGCGATCGAGAGAGCGCGCGGCGTGCGCGGCAGCGCTGCCGCCGTGAAGCCCATCGCGCCGACGAGCACGAGCATTCCGATGTACGCCTCCCGCGTGGGGATCGGCAGCGCATCGAGGATCGCGAAGTGCGCGACGTTGAAGCCGGCCGCGCCGTAGCGCCACGCGGGGCCGACGAGCGTGTGCCACACGTCGAGCGCGAGCAGCACGTAGAGCGCCTTGGCGAAGAGCCACGGCCGCACCGCCGCGACGGGGCCGAAGACGACGCGATCGACGGGTCCGCGCTCACTCATCGGTCGACTCTTCGTAGACGTGGCCCGCGCACTGGAGCGAGCGGTGCACGGCCGGCAGCATCTCGCCGCTCACCGACTGGCACGTGTGCGTGAGGGACACCTGCGTCGGGCGCGCGTCCGACAGACAACGCCAGTCGAGGAAGCGGTGGATGACCGCCGGTCGATTGCGCTGGAGCAACGAGACCCATGGTGCGGGCAACACCGCCTGCAGCGCGATCGGGCGTGCGCGACCGTCGACGGTCTCGGTCGCGCCGAGCGAGCACTGCTGCACGCGAACCGCGGAGAACATGCGCCACGCGAAGCGCTCGTCGTAGACGTCGTCCGAGAGGTAGTACGACGCCGGCACCGAGACGTGCAGCAGGAGCCAGCCGGCCATCAGCACGAGCGCGAGCGTGCGCGCGCGCGGCGTGTCGAGTCCCTGCGGAGCGAGCTCACCTTTCGCGCGGACCTCGTCGTTCACTTCGCCCATTCCTCGCCCGCCGCGGCGCGCGCGTCAACGCGCACGGAGCTGGGCCAGGCATTGCTCGAAATCGGCGGGCGGCGGATCGTCCCAGCGGCCGAGCCGCCCGTCCGCCGGATGCTCGAAGCCGAGCTCGCGCGCGTGGAGCATCGGCCGCGGCGCCTCGATGCGCGGGCCCTCGAAGCCGCGGATGTAGACCTGCTCGCCGACGAGCGGATGGCCTGCCTCCGAGAGATGGATGCGGATCTGGTGCTGTCGCCCCGTCTCGAGCTTGCACTCGACGAGCGTCGCGCCGCGCAGGGCCTCTATCGCGCGCACGTGGGTG
>CAYSCF010000653.1:0-2785 GCA_964429305.1 uncultured Sandaracinaceae bacterium
CTCGTCGCCGACTATCTGCCCGACGGTCTCGGCGTGTGGTTCCACAGCGAGAACGGCCTGCTCGGCATGGGGCCGTTTCCTTTCGAGGGCTAGGAAGACTCGCAGATCATCAACGCCGGAAAGCAGACGGTCACCATCGTTCCCGGCGGATCCATCTTCGACTCGGCCGCATCGTTCGGGATGATCCGCGGCGGCCACGTCGATCTCGCGATCCTCGGCGCGATGCAGATCGCAGCGAACGGGGATCTCGCGAACTGGGCCATCCCCGGCGGCAAAGTGATGGGCATCGGCGGCGCGATGGATCTCGCGAGCGGCGCGCGCCGCATCCTCGTGATGACGACGCACACGACGAAGGACGGCGAGCCGAAGCTCGTCGCGCGCTGCGACTACCCGCTGACGGCGAAGGCCTGCGTCGACCGCATCATCACGGAGCTGGCCGTGATCGACGTCGCCGAGGATGGCTTCGTCCTCGTCGAGCTGGCCCCCGGCGTGACGCGCGAAGAGGTCGTCGCCAAGACGGGCGCGCCGCTCGCATGAAGGCGGGCCCGAACCCCGCGTCTCTCGTTCTCTTGCCGCTCGTCGGCGCCTGCTTGCTCTCGATGGGCCTCGGCGGCGATCCGACGACCGTCGGTGTCTGGGCGGGAGTGACCCTGCTCTTCTGGACGACGGTCCTGCCGCGGTTGCCCAGCGTGAAGGGCGCCGAGGTCTGGGTCGCATCGCACGGGCTCGCCGCAGGCGCGTTCTGGGCCGCCGTCGCCTAACGATACGCGCACATCCGCATCATCGGCGACTACTTCGATCAGGGCTCGGTGCTCCGCCTCATCCTCGCCACGGCGCTGGGCAGTGGTCTGCTCGCGCTATTCGCCGGCTGGAGCCTCGATCGCGCCGTTCGACGCGCGCCCGCCACGATGCGGCGCGCGCTCGCCGCGGTCCTGGTCGTCGAAGCGATCGCAGCGCTCGCGTGTCTCTTCGCCGTGCGTGGTGACGCGCCTACGCCATCGCAACGCCTGCGTGAGCTACCGATCGTCGCGCACCTCGCCGAAGGCGAGACCGAGCTGACGACGCCTCGGCGGATCGTGAGGCTCGCGGACGGCACACTCCTCGCGCCGGGCCGCATGAGCGATGCGTTCGACGCGCTGGCACCCGAAGCGCGCGACATCGATCACTTCGAAGCGCTCTTTCCGGCTGGTGAAGGACCCTATCACCGATGCTCGGAGCTCTATCGGCAGATGGGCGCGCTCGACGTGCGTCTGTTCCGTTTTGCGGACGGCCACGAGGTCGCGCTCGCGACAGCCGCGGGCGCGCTCGAGGCCGAGGACGACATCGACTTCGCCCGAGGATGCGCCTTCGACGATCGCGGCGTGCACTGGACGATCACGGTGAACAACGTCCGTCACCCCGTGCGCACGAGCATCTCGATGTTCGCGGTCCCCGTCGCCGGCTTGGCGGTCGGCGCGCTGCAGATCCTGATCGCGCTGGGACTGCTCGCGCGGCATCGCCGTCTGCGACGCGCGATCGAGGGCATCAGCGACGGAGACGGCCGCGTGACGCTCACGACGGGCCTGATCGTCGACGTGCAGGCGCCCGCCGGGCCCGTGCTCGTGCTCGTCGTCGCGAACGAAGGCAGTACCTACCGCGACGGCGCGCGACCGAGCGCGCGCGTGCTCGCGGTGCAAAGCCGAGTGAGCGCCGACGCCGAGATGGATCTGTCGACGTGCATCGCGCTCGTCGCGGCGGTCGGCTCGCTCGCGGTCGCGCTGCTGCCGCTCGCGAGCTTGCTCTACACGCGCAACGTCGTGCCGTTCTGATCGGAGATCTCGACCGGAGTGCCGGCCGAGCCGGGCCGACACGATGGTGTCGGGGCCGCTCTCTGCGGACCAATCCGGCAGAGATCAGAAGATCTGGCTGACGATCACGATCTCCGCGGCGACGCCCGTGTAGAACGCGATCGTGCGCACGTACGTGATGCCCGCCGCGTACACGATCGCGTGGACGACGCGTGCACCCAGATAGACGAGGCTCGCGATCGCCGTCGTGCCGTTCGCGTGACCGCTGATCTGCGCGACCAGCACGACGATGACGTAGTGCGGCAGGTTCTCCATCAGGTTCGCGTGCGCGCGATGCGTGCGCTCGGCCCACGGCGGCAGCGGAGGAGGATTGTCTCGGTTGCCGAGGCCCCACGCCATGCCGCCGGGCGCGCTCGCTGCCGGCAGGCCCGGGAGCATCTGCAATGCGAACGCGAGCAGGCCCAGACCGAGCAGGCAGTAGAGGTCGGTCGTCACCGCCGTGCGGATCAGTGTCCCGCGGCCGGCAGGATGCGCGCGCTGCGGATGTAGTCGAGCTCGGGGAACGACGCGCGAAGGTACGCGTTGCCTTCACTCTGCAAACGGCCCTGCGTCGGCCCGTGGCCGGCTGGCGCGCTCTCACCGTAGCCGTGATAGAGCGCATCCACGTGCGTCATGTCGCGCACGCGGCCGAAGGGTGAGAAGCCCATCCCGTCGAGCCGCGAGTTGTCGACGAGGTTGATGAAGAACTGCGTGGTGCGCGTGTTCGGGCCCGCCGTCGCGAAGCTCACGAAGCCGCGGCTGTTGTGCTGCACGCCGGCCGGATCGTCCTGGATGTTCGCGTGCTGCCACGCGGCGGCGACCTGAGGGTTCCCGCTGATGCCCGTCTGCGCCATGAAGCCGTCGATGACGCGGAAGAACGCGACGTCGTCGAAGAAGCCGTTCTGCACGAGGTTGTAGAAGCGATCGGCGCCGTTCGGCGACCACGCGCGCGTGACGTC
>CAYSCF010000654.1:0-2753 GCA_964429305.1 uncultured Sandaracinaceae bacterium
TGTGCGGAACCGAGTGCGTGAGCACGGACAGCAATCGCGATCACTGTGGTGCCTGCGCCACGGCCTGCGGCCCGGGGCAGGTCTGCTCGAGCGGCGAATGCACGCTGAGCTGCGGTGGTACGACGCCGACGCTCTGCGGTACCGAGTGCGTCAGCACGCAAACCAATCGCGATCACTGCGGTAGCTGCGCGACACCGTGCCTCGCGGGTCAGCTCTGCAGCGGCGGCGTCTGTGCGCTGAGCTGCGGCGGCTCGACCGCGACCCGATGCGGCACCAGCTGCGTCGACACGACGAACGATCGACTGCACTGCGGGGCATGCGCCATCGCATGCGGCGTCGGCGAGCTCTGCTCCAATGGAATGTGCGGGCTCTCGTGCGGCGGTTCGACCCCTACGAAGTGCGGTACGAGCTGCGTCTCCACGACGAACGACCGTCTCAACTGCGGTGGGTGCGGCATCGCGTGCGCGGCGGGCGAGGTCTGCAGTGCTAGCGCCTGTGCGCTGAGCTGCGGTGGCACGACGTCCACGTCCTGCGGAACGTATTGCGCGGACGTCACCAGCGACCGCAACAACTGCTCGGGCTGCGGCGTGCTGTGCGGCGCCGGCGAGGTCTGCACGAGCGGCGCCTGCGTGCTCAGCTGTCCCGCGGCGACTCCGACGGCGTGCTCGGGCACGTGCGTCGACACGGCGAGCAATCCGCTCGATTGTGGTGGCTGCGGCATCGCCTGCACCGGCGGCACGATGTGCAGCGGGGGGGTGTGCCTCGCTTCCTGTATGACGGGCTTGACGGCCTGTAGTGGCATCTGTCGAGACCTGAGCACGGATAGGCTCGACTGCGGTGCATGCGGGGTCGCCTGCAGCTTCGGCCAGATCTGCACGAGCAGCGTCTGTGTCAGCGCGTCTCCCACGAGCTGCCGTGATCTGCGAACGCTGCCCAGCGGGCGATACACGATCGATCCGGATGGCTCGGGTGGCGTCGACCCCTTCGATGTCTACTGTGACAACGCGGACGTGGGCGGCGGCTGGACGATGGTCCTCAAGGCCGATGGCGCGGCGACGACGTGGCAATACGACAACGCCATCTGGACCGACACGACGGTGTTGAGCGCCAGCTCCACCGATCTCTCGCTGACGGAAGCGAAGTTCCGCAGCTTCGACACGGTCGCTTTCAACGAGATCCTGCTCATGACCAACATCGGCGGCGTCTTCCGCACGCAGCGGCTCACCGTCACGTCGACCTCCCTGCGTGCGCTCATCACGGCGGGCTCCAGCGACACCAGCATCGGTCGCGCCGCGTGGAGCGCACTGTTCGGCGGCGCCGACATCCAGCCGAACTGCGATGCCGAAGGCTTCGATGCGGGCCTCGCCGCCCCCTATTCGCGCGTCCGCATCGGTCTCATCGGCAACAACGAGGGCGACTGCAGCTCTCCCGACTCGTTCATGGGCATCGGCGGGATCGTCGGTCCAGGCAACGGCTGTGTGGGCTCGACGACCTCGGTCGGCGCGCTCAGCGGCTGCGGTCTCGACACGGACGCGCCCGCGTTCGCATACGTGTTCGTGCGTCAGCGGCCGCCACCGGGCGCATATCCCATCCCGTTCGCGCCACAAGCGACGACGGGTACTTCTCTCTCGCTGAGCGACGATTCGACCAGCGGTCTTCTGCCGCTCGGGTTCAGCTTCCGCTTCTTCGCGACGACGTACACGCAGGTGAACATCTCGTCGAACGGCTTCATCGGCTTCGATGCAGGGATGTCGAGTGGATGCTGCAGCGGTCGACCGTTGCCCGCCGCCGACGGCATCAACAACATCATCGCTGCATCCTGGACCGACTTGTATCCACCGGGTGGTGGCAGCATCACCTACGAGACGCGCGGCGTCGCGCCGAGCCGTCGGCTCGTGGTGTCCTATGGGACGGTGCCGTGGTGTTGCAGCGGACCTCCCCAGGTCACGACGCAGATCATTCTCTTCGAGGGGACCGATCTCGTCGAGATCCACACCACCTCGCAGAACGCGGGGCACACGTACTCCCAAGGAGTCGAGGATCCCAGCGGCACGCTCGCTTACTCTCTGCCTGGCCGCTCGGCCGCCAGCTACGCGCTGACCAACGACGGCGCGCAGTTCGTCACGTACTGAATCATCTATATCCATCCACGCATTGACAGGTCTGCGACGCGACTCATGGTCCACGCGACCAGGCGTGGGTTGATCCGTTGAAGCGGCTGGTCGCGGCCCGGGGAGATGATCTCCCCGGGCCGTTTCTTTGGGAGTGCGGCAATCGTGTCTTCCTCCCGTCGTACGTGGGCCCCGGGGATTTCTCGCGAGCATGTGCGGTTCACGCGTGCGCGAGGCGTCGTACAGTCGATTCCATGGGACGAGCACGTCATCCAGGTCACGGCGAGCCGGGGGTCGCGACGCTCGACGAGACGCAGCCGTCCCGGAGCGTGATCGACCCGTTCGCCCGCGCCGATGGAGCGCTCTATCGCGCCAAGCGGGAGGGAAGGAATCGAGTCGTGTCGGGCCGAGCTCCCAGCGCTCTGCCCGCGTCAGACACCGGTCAACGCCACGAAGCGTCGAATGTCCTCCAGCGCCTCGGAGCTCAGCCCATTCAGCTCGACACCCGTCGCGTGTCGAAGACGTGCGGCGCGAGACCACCGCACGGTCGCAGTGGTCGTGAGCACGCGGCCCGACACCGGCAGACAGAAGCGCAGCTCGACGGACTCGCCTGCGACGATGGGCACATCGAGCATGAGCTGT
>CAYSCF010000655.1:0-2734 GCA_964429305.1 uncultured Sandaracinaceae bacterium
CCCCGGAGCGTGTCCGTCCTCACGCTCGGCGAGGACTTTCTCAGCACCCTGCTAGACTCGCGGCCCAGGCTGTTACGTCTGCTGCCGACCGGTCAGGTCGACACGACCTTCGGAACTGCGGGGGACGGCGTCGTCGTCGGGCCGGGTAGCTCCGCCGACTCGTTCTTCGTCGCAACAATCGACGCGGTTGGGAACATCGTGGTCGCTGGCTATCGGTCGCGTTACCCATCGTACGGAACGGACTTCCTCGTCGAGCGCTACTCGTCCGCGGGCGTGCTCGATCCTTCGTTTGGCGTGGGTGGGGTCTGTGCGCCCACCATGATCACGGGCGAGGACGTGAGCGTCACCGGCTTGGAGGTGCTCGACGACGGCTCGATGGTCGCCATCGGCCGCGCAACCACCTCTTCGTCGTTCGTCCGGCTCGTCCGACTCGACCCGGCCGGCAACGTCGATCCCGACTTCGACGGCTTTGGTCACGCGTACATCCAGATCGCGTATCCGACGGTGGACCTCGGGGTGCCCGTCTTTGCCTCCGTGCGGGACCCCGCGGACCGCTGCGCGGCGGTGGTGCCGGGCGGCTTCCCGTACACGCCGCCCGTGGACGCCGGGGTCGCGGGGCCGCTCACATGGCCCGGCGTGATTCGGATTAGCCTGTGACGCATGGGGTCGAGGGTCTGAACAAATAGATGGCCGGCCTCATCCGTGATCCGGGATCGCGTGGAGCGCGTGAGTGTCTCGTACGTGCGCAATGGGCGCCCACGAACCAGCCGAAGCACGAGCTCACCGCCGCTCACTCGACAGCGCGGATGGATCTGCGACGCTTGCGATTGCACTCGACCGCATCGTGCACGCGTGGAATCGGTCGGTTCGACGCATCGTTCGGCGAAACCGGACGCCCCACGTGGACTTCGGACGCCTAATGGAGAGCTGTGCGACAACGGCGTCAACGACGTCGGCGACGGGCGGATCGACGACGGATGCGCCCAAGGGAACTCGGTGCCACTGAGCACCTCGGACCACGTCGCTTCGGCACTGTCTGACCAGACCACCCGCGGGCCGCGCGCGCCCGTGATGTGCCCGATAGAGACGCTGGCGGGGAGCTGAACACGATGCCCCGCGGCTCGAAGCGATACACGGGCGAGTAGGCGACGTAGCCACGGGGTGGAGGGTCATCGGTCCGCGTGATTATAATCGTGATTGGTGCTGACACCGCGCCACCGCGTGTAGTTCACGGGGGGATCGACGCAAGGTAGACCGCTGCTTCAGTTCCCGGTGGCGCGGTGAGCATTTGCCCAGCGAGGGTCAGCCCCGGCCTCGTCGTCACCCTGAATCCGCCTGCGAGAATGATCTGGCCGTTCGGCGAATGCATCGCCTCGACACTGACCCAGTCTGGCGACCCAAAGCGCGCTACTGCGATGTACGCGCCAGCGGCTGTGAACTGCCCAAGGAAGAGCCCGTATGCCTGATCCGTCCGACTCGTCGGGCAGGACATTCCGCCAGCAAGACATGCGGAGATGTTGCTCCAGCCCACAATGTCGATCTGGCCGCTGGGAAGAACGACGGCCCTCCCCGTGCTGTCTCCCACGACAGTGGTACTCACATAGGGGAACTGCTCGCTGAAGACCGTCGCACCGTTCGTATCGAACTTCGCGAGCAATAGCCCGGCGCTACCGTAGCTGCTTCCGGCGAAGTCCGACGGTGTGTCAATGGTCGACCCGAATGCAACGACGTTGCCCAGCGAATCGATGGCAATATCAAAGGAGCAGTTAACGTAGACGTGGCTCCAGAGCGCGTGTCCACTGGGGTCGAGATGGACGATGTACGGCTGGTACGTATGAGAAGAGCTGCTCGGCACGGATACCGTGCCCAGCCCGAAATCGATGCCGCTTCCGCCGCTTCCGGGATAGGCGGATCCCGAGATCGTGACCGCGCCGGTGGCATCGGAGACGATGTCGTCAGCGAGGTTTCCCGAGAGAGAGCCAACGGGTACGAACTGTGTGCTCCAGACGTGCCGCCCCGCCGCATCGAACGCTGCCACGAACGACGAAGAGATGGTCGTCGACGTCGAGAACGTGGCGCCGCCGAAGGACACGGCACCATAGAACATACCGACTACCGCGAAGCCGCCCGACGGCGTCGCGACCATCGCGGAGGGGAATTGCCCGTCCGCGTCGCCGAATTGTTGCTGCCAGATCGGTGTGCCGGCGGGATCGAACTTCGCCAGGACCACATCGCTGGAGCCGGCGCTGACCAGAGGACCGAGTCCGAAGTCGACGGTGCCGTAGTTCGCGATCGCGATGACCACGTTGCCGCTCGTGTCGACAGCGATTCCCGTGGGATCCTGAAACGCCGCGTCTCCGTATCGGTGGCTCCAGAGCGCGTGTCCCGAAGGATCGAACTTCACGAGGAACACGTCGTCGGACGTGCCGTCGCAGGTCAGCACGCCGTTGCCGAAGTCGATCGTGTCGCGAACGGAGCCGATCGCGTAGATGTTTCCCGCGGAGTCCACCGCGAAGTCGGCGATGAAGTTGTCGCTCCCACATCCGAACTGTTCAGCGAAGGTGACGCTACCGTGTGCACCCGGAGCCCCACCACTACCGGCAACGCACGATGGCGGCTGGAAGTTGGCGTCCCCGGTGTCAGGCGGTCCCGCGTCGGCGCTGGCCGCGTCGGCTCCAGCGTCGTGGGTCGGGACGCCGCCGTCCATGGCGGAGTCCGCTCCAGCGTCGTGGAG
>CAYSCF010000656.1:0-2733 GCA_964429305.1 uncultured Sandaracinaceae bacterium
TCGCCTACAAGTTCCCGCCCGAGCGCAAGGTCAGCCAGATCCTGCGCATCGAGGCGTCGATCGGAAAGAGCGGCCTGCTCACGCCGCTCGCGCATCTGGCGCCCGTGCAGCTCGCCGGCACGACCGTGGTGCGCGCGAGCCTCCACAACTACACGGAGGCGCTGCGCAAGGACATCCGCGAGGGCGACGATGTCGAGGTCGAGAAGGCGGGCGACATCATCCCGCAGATCATCCGATCGGTGCGCCACGCCGAAGGCAGCAAGGTGCTCGAGCGGCCGACGCATTGTCCGGCGTGCCAGAGCGAGGTGATCGTCGAAGAGATCTTCGTGCGCTGTCCGAACCCCGCATGCCCCGCACAGCGTCTCGGACGCCTGACGCACTTCGCGTCGCGGCGTGCGATGGAGATCGACTGGCTCGGCGAATCGCTCATCGCGCAGCTGATCGACAAGCGGGGGCTCGAGGCGCCGCACCAGATCTTCGGGCTGAAGAAGGCCGACATCGCATCGCTCGATCGCATGGGCGACAAGAGCGCCGAGAACGTGGTGCGCGCGATCGAGACGGCGAAGTCGCGCGGCCTGGCGCGCGTGCTCTACGCGCTCTCGATCCCCTTGCTGGGCGAGGGCACGAGCGAGGACATCGCGCGCTACTTCGGCAACGCGGACAAGCTGCTCGCGTTCGCGCGGCGCTATGCGGCGGGCGATGCAGAGGCGATCGCGACCGTCGCGCCGGACAAGGGCTCGGGCGCGATCGAAGGTCTGGCGAAGAAGAGCGCCGACGTGATCTTCGGCGCGCTCGCGACCGACGCGCTCGCCGCGATCTTCGACGGCCTCGCGAAGGAGGGCGTGTCGCTGGAGGCCGCGGGCGCCAGCGTGTCGCTCGTCGAGGGCGTCTCGGGAAAATCGTTCGTGCTGACGGGCACGCTGCCGACGCTCAAGCGCGACGAGGCGGGCGATCTCATCAAGGGCGCGGGCGGCAAGATCTCGGGCTCGGTGTCGAAGAAGACCGACTACGTGGTCGCGGGCGAAGAGGCGGGCAGCAAGCTCGAGAAGGCCCAGGCGCTCGGCGTGAAGGTCATCGACGAGGCGGCGTTGCTCGCCCTGCTGGGCCGCGGTTGAGGTCCGAGCGGATCACGCGCGCGTGGGACGAGGCGTGCTGGGCGCTCGGTATCCGTGCGCGACCCACTGCGCGCGACGCGTTGATCGCGCGCTGGTCCGAGCCGCATCGGCACTATCACGATCTCACGCACCTCGATGCGTGCCTGATTGCGTTCGACGAGCATCGCGAGCTGGCAGCCCGTCCCGGCGAGGTGCTCGCCGCCCTGCTCTTCCACGATGCGATCTACGATCCGACGCGCAGCGACAACGAGTCACGCAGCGCCGAGCTCGCGCGCACCGTGCTCGAGGGTGCATCCACGGAATCGCTCGATCGCATCGCGCATGCGATCGAGGCCACGCGGACGCACGATGCCGCGGGGGATCCCGACGTCGCGCTCGTGCTCGACGTCGATCTCTCGATCCTCGGCGCCGAGCCCGAGACCTACGACGCCTTCGAGCGAGCGATCCGCCGCGAGTACGCCCACGTGCCCGATGCGCTCTTCGCGAGCGGCCGACGTGCCGTGCTCGAAGGCTTCGCGAGACGTGATCGCATCTACGTCACGCGCGACTTCCACGATGCGCTCGATGCTCGCGCGCGAGCGAACCTCGCGCGCGCGATCGCTCACTGGTAGTAGACGACGTACGTGCTGAGATCGATCATCGTGTTCCCGTCCATCGCGGGGAGCGTCGTGCTCGCGCCGAGACCGGCGACGTAGCTGACCGTGTTCGGCGAGCCGATGGTGACCATGCTCGTGATGTCCGTGTGGATCGGCTCGACTGCGAGGCCGGGGCACCAGTACGCACGCTCGTAGGCCCAGTTGCCGAACTGGCCGGGGATGATGCCCTCGCCCGTGCGCGCCGCGCAGCCCATCGGCGTTCCGATCGGCATGCCCGTGTGCCTGATCGTCGGCAGGGCCGTGCCGTTGATCGAGAACGTGTGCCGATGGTCGCACCACTCCGCACAGTTCGTCGTGCCGTCCTGACCGTGGCCGGTGAGCAACGTGACGAGCTCCACGCGCGTGGTGCCGGCGGGCGGCGTGAACGTGAACGGCGTGTGCGCGGCGTTGTACGTGGCATCGAACGTGCCGCCGACGAACGCGCGGCTCGCCGTGCTCGCGCTCGGAACGCCACCCGCGTGACGAAAGCGCAGCGACACCGACGCATGCCACTCGGTCGCGCGCTCCCAGTCGGGACCGAGCTCGACCTGGAACGTCTGCGAGCCGCCCGCACGGAGCAGCCCCAGGAACGCGGATGCGTCGAGCACGTAGTGCTGACGTCCACGACGCCAGTACGGCGTGATCCAACGACCGATCTCCATGCGCTGCGTGCACGCGGCGCCATCGACGCAGAGGTTCACGTCCGCGATGCGATCCCACTCCGAGCAACCGAACGGGTTCTGCGCTTGGCAGTCGACGACCGCATCGATCTCCAGCGTATCGAACCCGGCCATCGTGGCGGCATCGGGCAGCGTGACTGCGGGCGTGAACACGCGCGTCATCGTGGTCATCTCGACCAGCGGCACGACCGTCGTGGATGCCGCCTCGCTCGCGAGCCGCACCTCGAGCGCGCCTCGGTAGTTGTAGAAATGACCGAGGTACGCGGCCATCCCGAGCAACGAGATGTCGGTCGCGGCCGGAAC
>CAYSCF010000657.1:0-2720 GCA_964429305.1 uncultured Sandaracinaceae bacterium
CAGGATCGTCACCGGAAGCGTCGCGCCCGCCTCGCGCACGAGCCGCTCGCCGCGCCAGCGCGTCTCTTCCACCACGTTGCGGAAGGGCCCGCGCTCGTGATCGTCCTCGCGCACGGTGCCGCGCCGCCGGCCCGACACCAGCGCGCTCGACCAGTGCACCAGCCGCTCGAGATGCGCTGCCTCACGTGCCAGTTCCACGACTTCGCGCACGCCCTCGACGTTCAGTCGCTCGGCCACGTCTCGCTCGACGCCGAGATAGCTCGCCGCCGCGCAGTGGTGGATCACGTCGACCTCGCCCGCGAGCGCGAGGAATTCCTTGCCGGACAAGCCGAGATCCATCGACGCGACGTCGCCCTCGAGCAGCTGCACACGCGCCCGCTGCGCAGGGGAGAGCTCGGCCATCAACAGGTCCGCGCGCGCGCTGAACTTCTCCTGCACGAGACAGCGCAGCTCGGTAGTCGGCTCCTCGTCGAGGATCTTCCGCACCATCCGCACGGCGAGAAAGCTCGTCGGAAATCCGGTGACGAGCGTGACGCGCGAGCTCTTCGTCATGTCCCCCGATCCTCTCATCGCCCGAAGCGCGCGAGAAGCGCCGCGTGGACCTCGCGCGTCCGTGCTTCGAGCGCCGCGCGATCGCCGTCGTTCCAGATCACGAAGTCTGCGACCGCGATCTTCTTCTCGAGCGGCATCTGCGCCGCCATCCGGGCACGCGCTCCTGCCTCGTCGATTCCGTCGCGGCTCGAGATACGCGCGATCTGAGTCGCCTCCGACGCGGCCACGACCACCAGCGCCTGCATCATCTTGAACGACCCGTTCTCGACGAGCAGCGCGGCCTCGTAGATCGCGAGCGCCTCGTTCCGCGCGGCCGCCGCGGCCATGAGCTGCATGCTGCGCGCGAAGATCCGCGGGTGCGTGATGCTCTCGAGCTTCTTCCGCGCCACCGGGTCGTCGAACACGATCGCGCCGACCTTCTTGCGATCCATCGTTCCGTCCGCCGCGAGCACGTCGTTGCCGAACGCCGTCACGATCTCGGCGAGCCCCTCGCTCCCGCGCTCGACTACCTCGCGCGCGACCTCGTCGGCATCGACCACCGTCGCGCCCAGCTCTCGGAAGAGTCGCCCGACGGTGCTCTTTCCCGAAGCGATTCCTCCCGTCAGGCCGACGAACGCGGTCACCAGGCCTTCCTACCACGCACGCCCCGCGGTACACCGACCGACGTGCGAGCCGTCGTCCAGCGCGTCCAGAGCGCGTCCGTCGTCGTCGACGGCGTCGTCGTGGGCGCGATCGAGCGCGGCCTGCTGGTCTACTTGGGCGCCGAGAAGGACGACGTGGACGCCGACCTCGAGTATCTCGTCGGCAAGATCGCCCACCTGCGCATCTTCACGGGCGACGATGGCAAGATGACCCACGCGGTGGCCGACATCGCGGGATCCGTGCTCGTCGTGTCGCAGTTCACCCTCTTCGGCGACGTCCGCCGAGGCCGCCGACCTTCGTTCGACGACGCGGCGCCTCCCGAGGACGCCGAGCGGCTCTACGAGGATGCGTGCGCCCGTCTACGCGCGCTCGGATTGCCCGTCCAGACAGGCCGATTTCGCGCTCACATGCTCGTGCGCAGCGAGGGTGACGGGCCCGTCACCATCCTGCTCGACAGCCGCAAGCGCTTCTAGAGAGACCCCTCATGTCGATTCGCTACGAGATCCGCGCCGCCACGACCGCCGACCACGCGGACCTGCTGGAGCTCGCCCGCTACCTCGACTCCGTCAATCTTCCGAACGATTCGGACACGATCACGCAGATCCTCGAGCTCTCCGAGCGCAGCTTCAACGGACAGATCGGCGATCCCACCCGTGCCGAGTACGTGTTCGTGCTCCGCGATCTCGAGGAAAAGCGCGCCGTCGGCACCTCGATGGTCATCGCGCAGCTCGGACGCCGCGACGCGCCCTACATCTACTTCGACGTCCACACCGAGGAGCGTTACTCGCAGACGCTCGATCGGCACTTTCGCCACGACGTCCTGTCGATCGGCTACTCGTACGACGGTCCGACCGAGATCGGCGGCCTCGTGGTGCATCCAGATGCGCGTCGCGCGCCAGAGCACCTCGGCATGCTCATCTCGTACGTGCGCTTCGCCTGGATCGCGATGCATCGGGACCGCTGCCAGCCGCGCATCCTCGCCGAGCTGCTCCCGCCCCTCGAGAGCGATGGCACTTCCCACCTCTGGGAGGCGGTAGGACGCCATTTCACGGGGCTGACCTACCGGGAGGCCGATCGCCTCTCGAAGAAGAACAAGGAGTTCATCCGCGGGCTCTTTCCGGATGGGCACATCTACGCGTCGCTGCTCGCGCCTCAGGCCCAAGCCGTCATCGGCAAGGTCGGCGCGCAGACGCGAGGCGTCGAAAAGATGTTGAAACGCATCGGTTTTCGCTACTGGAGCCGCGTGGATCCGTTCGATGGTGGGCCGCACTTCGTGGCGCAGGCGGACGAGATCAGCCTCGTGCAGCGGACTCAGCGCGTGGAGGCCCGCGCCGCTGCGGCGGATCTGCAGGGGCAGCCTCGGTGTCTGCTGGCCATCGAGCACACCGAAGCGCCGTTTTTCCGTGCGATTCCAACGTGGTTCCGGACGGTCAGCCCGGGCGTCATCGAGGTTCCCCGCGATGCGCTGGTCCATCTGGCGCTCGCGTCGGGGGCCTCTGCGATCGCACTTCCGCTCGATTGAAGCG
>CAYSCF010000658.1:0-2715 GCA_964429305.1 uncultured Sandaracinaceae bacterium
GGCGTGACCCTGTGGGCGCCTTCTCGATCGCGAGTCGATACAAGCGCGCCGCGTCGAGGCGATGCACCGCCGGCCAACGCTGCGCGCCGTCGCCGATGTACGCCGAGACTCCTTTGGCTCGGTCGAACTGGATCACGCTTTCGCTGAAGCCGGCGCGCCAGCCGCTCTCGCTCGCGCCGTGCACCGATCGCGGCAGCCGCACGATGGACGAGCGCACGCCGCGTTCGGCCAGCGCGAGCATCATGTCCTCGGCGGGCGCACGCAGCGCTGACACGGGGCTCGACCGATCGCCGACGTCATCCTCCGTCGAGGCGCGGCCCGGAACGAACGGCGTGCCCGTGGTGACCGCGAAGGGCCGCTGTGATCCCGCGAGGACGTCACCCATCGTCGCGATCGCTTTCTGATCGACGGCGCAAGCGCTCGCGAAGGCGGTGAAGTCGCGCACGCGCGCGAACGCGGTGTGCACCACGCCCTCGGACGCTTCCGCGCCACGGCGCAGCGCGTCGAGATCTTCGAGCGAGCCGCGCAGGGCCGTCGCGCCCGTCCTCGCGAGCGCCTCCGCCTGTGCCTCCGTGCGGACGAGCCCCGTGACCTCGTGTCCGTGCTCGATCAGCTCGCGGACGGTCGCACTCCCGATGAACCCACTCGCGCCAGTGACGAAGATTCGCATGAGCTGTCTCCTTTCGAGAGTCCATCTTGTGAATCGGGGGTTGGACGAGCCATGCTTGCTGGTCCAAAAGTCATGCTGAATAGTCCAATGCATGCTGACGAATGCGGCGGACACCGAGGACGTGCTCTCGGCCACGCTCTCGAAGATGAAGCTGAAGGCGCTCACGGCGGCGGCGTTCGATGCGGCGGGGCGCTGGGCCGTCGAGCTCCCCGCGGTCGACATCTTGCGGCTGCACGTCGTCCTCGCGGGAGAGTGCTGGCTCACGATCGACGGAGCTGCGCCGCTGCAGCTCCGCGCCGGTGACTGCTTTCTTCTCCCGCAGGCGAAGAGCTTCGTGATCGCGTCCGATCCTTCCGTGAAGAAGAAGACGCTCGCCGAGCATCTGCATGGCACGGCCGAGGACGGCATCGTGCGCGTCGTGTGCAACGGCGGCGGCCAATACCTCGGCGTCGCGTGCGCGTTCCTGCTCGAAGGGCACTTCCCGAAGATCGTCTTCGGTGGTCTGCCCTCGGTGATCCACATTCCGGCGCACGCGGAGCAGGCGGCGATCCTGCGCTGGACCGTCGAGCGCTTCTCCGCCGAGGTGCGCAACCGACACGCGGGGCGCGCGCTGATGCTGCGTCACCTCGCGCCGATCATCTTGCTGCAGACGCTCCGCAGCTATCTCGCATCGGCGCGGGGCGAGAAGAACTGGTTCGTGGCGCTCTCCGACCCGCGCCTCTCGAAGGCGCTCGCGGCGATGCAGTCGGACTATGCGCACGATTGGTCGCTCGACACGCTCGCGCGCACGGCCGGTCTCTCGCGCGCGGGCTTCGCGCTGAACTTCAAGCGATCGATCGGTGTCGCGCCGATGGAGTACCTGACGCAGTGGCGCATGCAGATCGCTTGCGAGCTGCTCGCGAGCGGAGACCGCGGCGTGGGCGAGATCGCGAAGGCCGTCGGCTACGAGTCCGAGAGCGCGTTCAGCGTGGCGTTCCACAAGGTCGTGGCCTGCCGGCCGGGGCAGTACCGCCGCCGTCTGTCGATGGGCCCGGTCCCCTCTCCCACCTCGGTGCGCTCGGTGCGAGAGGGGATGGGGTGAGGGCACGGCGGATCCTGCGAAGCTCGCGCCGCGCTCAGTGCACGGTGGGATCGCTCGTCGGCGGCACGCGCGCGGGAAGGTGCGTCGCCAGGCGCAGGACGACCTCGTCCTCCTGCCGGATGCGGCGTGCGGCCAGCATGATGAGCCGCGCCGCCGCCTCGGCGCCGTAGCCAGCCCATCGCCGCAGCTGCTCGATCTCTTCCGGCGGCGCTTCCTCGATCGACCGCGCTGCGACGTACGTCCAGTCCGAGAGTATCGCGAACAGCTTCGGACATGACTCGATGCGGCCGACGAAGCGGCCGTGCATCGTGTCGATGATGGTCTCGTCGAGCCTCTGGAGGAACGCGAGGGACGTCCTGTCGTCGATGTCCCAGCCGTCGACGCGACGTCCGAGCTCGGCGAGGCTGCGCTCGATGCCCGCGTCTTCCACGGGGTCGAACAAGTGCTCTTCGAGCTTGGGCGCGAGCGTGGGCGCGAGGAGGATGAACTCCGTGCCGATGAGATCGAGCGCCATCGGGGTGACCCAGCTGGGATCCACCAGGGAAGGCTAACACCGGTCGGCGTGGGGTAGGGCGGACGCGCCGGCCGTGGATCGGCCTGGAATACGCGGTCGAATTGACATGACGGCGCGCGCGCGCGTGGGGCGCAACACTCGTCCGATGAAGTGGTTGCCGATCGTGATCGCCGAGAACTGCAACGTGGACGCGGCTGCTCACGAACGGACGAGCGCTCGGGCAGCACGGCGCGCTCGTGCTGCGACCTCCGCATGCGCTCGCAGTACGCGATCCGTTCGCCCAAACCTCTCATTCGACTTGAGGCGGTAACCCGATGGATCGCCGGCTCGCGTCCTAGGCTTCGGTCAGACGCGCGAGCGCGCGACCGGCCTTCTCTCGAGCGCGATCACTTCTTCGGGGCGCGGAGCGCCTCGCGTTTGGACAGGCGAGCAAAGAGCTCGCCGATTCCG
>CAYSCF010000659.1:0-2706 GCA_964429305.1 uncultured Sandaracinaceae bacterium
CCGCTCTTCTCGGACTGGGCGGACGGCGTGCATCCTGACTTTCGCGAGCTGGGAAGAACCGTCGTCGCCGCGGATGGCGTGAAGCTGCACGACTTCGCAGCGGCGATCACAAGCTCCCAGATGTTCGCGCTGAATCTGTTCCTCCCTTGGCGGGAAGGATCGCGGACGGCGCTCGATGATGCGATCGGACGGGCTGTCGGCGCGCGCGTGACGATCGACCGCGTGAGCTTCGAGTGGGTGCCGCCCGGCGCGCTGCTCGGCGAGATAGATGGCGACACGCCGCGCGCCGACGAACCTGCCACGAGCGTCGATGTGATGCTGTGGGGCCGCGACGTAGACGGCGCGCCTATCGCGATCCTGGTCGAGGTGAAGCTGACGGAGGGCGGCTTCACCACGTGCGGTGGGCGCGACAGCCCGAGGAATGGAAGGACGGACGTCTGCGCGTCGGCAGCGACGTTCTTCGCGTCCCCGACGTCCTGCTACCTCCAACGGACATCCGGCAAGACTCGCGATCGTCGGTACTGGGAGATCTTCGAGCGCTCGAACGGCAGCGTGCGTGCGGCCTTCCCAGGTGCCGATGTGACCGGACCGTGCCCGTTTGCCGGGCACGCGCAGCAACCGATGCGCAACCTCGCGCTCGCGAACGCGCTCGTGCAGGGGGGCGTCGTGAGACGCTCGTGGTTCCTGCTCTGTGCTCACGATGACAACCCAGACGTCGCAACGCACTGGAACGCGTGGCGGGCGGTGCTCGGCGCCGAGCAGTTCGCGCCGATGCTGGCCGCATCCCACGTGGTCGCTGCCGGACGCGCGGATGGTCGCCCCAACTGGGCCGATTGGATGGCGACCCGCTATCGGCTGCCCACATGACTCGCTACGCCAGAGCGCCATCGCGCGAGCTGGCCGCGCTCCTCGCGCCGGGCGGGTCGCTCTCGCCGCTTCTCGCGCCTCGGCTGATCGCGGGCGTCCCGCTCGATGTTCACCTGCGCGAACGCGATCACGTGAACGTCTACTGCGGAGGGACGGTGCTCGTAGATGCGTGGCTTGCACGTGGCCGGGTCCACGTCAGGGCGGGCACGGGCTACAAGTCTCAGGCGTGCGCGGGCCTGCTGTCTCGCTCGTGGCGAGTCGATGAGCCGCAGCCGGGGCTCCGCGAGCAGCTCGATCGCTATCTCGCTGATGTGAACGTGACGCCGAAGTGGGCGGCCGGCGAGTACGCGGTCCAGGCTGCATGGACGCTTCGCGCGCCATGGCTGCCCTTCGATCGCGAGGGCGTGCTCGGCTACCCGAGTCCGCTTGCGAAGACGAACGCTCGTGACCTCCCAGCCATCCGCGCCGCGCGTGCCGAGGCCGGACGCCCTCGCGTCGCAGGTCACCACGGAGCCGAGATCGATCAGCTCGCCATCGATCCCGCCGGGCGTCTCGTTCTGATCGAGCTGAAGGACGCGGGGCGCGCGGGGAACCAGGATTCGATCGTCGACGCGCCGCTTCAACTTCTCCAGTACGTGCACGAGTGGGCGAACGCGTTCGACACCGTGCGTGACCAGCTCGCGCGCGTGATTCGCGCGCGCGTCGAGCTTGGGCTGGCTCCGCCCGAGACGCCGACGCTCGCCGGTGGCATCCGACCCGTGCTCGCGTTTGGCACCGCGCAGCCTCGTGCTTCGACTCGGGCTCGCCTCGATGCAGTGCGCGAGGTGGCGAACCGACACCTGCCCGTCGGTGCGTCGCCGATGGAGCTGTGGGCCATGGACCATGATGGGCCAGTCCGACTCGGATGATGGGCGAGAGGATACGAACGTGAGCGTGAACCGCATCAAGTACGTGCAGCGCATCGCTTGGAACACCCTCGGGTGGGTGCGACCGTCCGGGGACGCGCCGCGCCTCGAAGTTCACTCGTTCGCAGCCGAGAAGGGGTTCGCGCACGAAGAATGGCTCTTCGACTTCGACCGCCTGATCGACGGTTGGCGCTACGGCTGGGTGCAAGGCCTCATGCCGGACTATGAGCACGACGCGGCGCCGGGCGATGTCATCGACATCGCGCTGTTCGCGATCGACGAGAGCAAGCGTCGCCGCTGGGTCGCGCGAATCGAGCAGTGCGAGGTCATCACCGACGATCAGCGCGCGCACGCGCGAAAGGTCTTCAAGGATCGCGGCTGGCTCGCCGACATGAAGCGAGACGTGCGTGAGGTGCACGGGAAGCACGACAACCTCTGGTTCGACATTCGGTTCCGGCCGGAGCACGTGAGCGGCCTCGGGCGGCTCGAATACGTGACCGATGCATGCGTGCTCAAGCTGAAGCGCTACGGCCTGTGCCGCGCTGACCGGCTTTACGGGACCGACTCGCCCGCGACGCAGATCTGGAAGATCCGCCGCCGAGCGGCCGCTGACGTCTCGATCGGTACCCGCACGCGCAAGGCTGTGGCCGCCACCGAGTACGACCTCGTCGAGAAACGGATGCAGAGGGACGTCGCGGAACTGCTCCGCCGCAAGTACGGAGCGGATCGTGTGCGGCTCGAAGAGGACTCGGTCGACATCAAGCTCCTGCTCGACGAGGGCGTCCGCCTGCTCGAACTCAAGAGCGCCGTGACCGCGCACGCCGCGATTCGAGGCGCACTTGGACAGCTCCTCGAATACTCGCACCGCGCTCGGATTCGAGGCGAATCCGTGGTCGAACTCATCGTGGTGGGACGCGCCGAGCCGACCTCGATG
>CAYSCF010000660.1:0-2696 GCA_964429305.1 uncultured Sandaracinaceae bacterium
CTACTACTACGGGCTCGAGCAGGACCTCGAGGTCTATCTCGACTAGGACGGCGGTCGGTATCGCCGCGCGATCGTGACGAACGTCTGGGCCTCGCCCATCGACATCTTCGATCGACACCTCTATCAGAAGGGCGGCCTGGTCCTGCACGCGCTGCGGCGCCATCTCGGCGACGACGCGTTCTTCACGGGCCTGGCGCACTACCTCGGCAAGATGCGCGGACAGGGCGCCGAGACGCGCGACCTGATGCGCGCGCTCGAGGACGCGACCGGGCGCTCGCTCGAGGCGTTCTTCGATCAGTGGACGAGCAAAGGCGGTCATCCGCAGCTCGAGGTCTCCGCCGAGCACGACGCGGGTGTGCTGCGCGTGACGGTCGTCGAGAAGAACGCCAAGCCCGGCGAGCCCTCGCCTTTCGCGGTGTCGCTGCCGCTGCGGGTGTCGAACGACGAAGGCACGACGACGCACGCGCTCGAGGTCGGCAAGGCGCGCGAGACGTTCGCGATCCCGCTCAAGGCGGCGCCGAAGATGATCGTGATCGACCCCGAGATGAGCCTCGTGGGCGTGATCGACAACAAGATCGGCACGCCGCTCCTGATCGCGCAGCTCGAGTCGGCGGACACGGCGCGGCCGCGATGGCGTGCGGCGCGCGCGCTCGGTACGCGCAACGAGCCGCGCGCGATCGAGGCGCTCGGCAAGGCGCTCGCGAGCGATGCGTTCTGGGCGGTACGTGGAGAGGCTGCGACGGCGCTCGGAGAGCAGCGCACGCCGCGCGCGCTCGCGATTCTCGTCTCGGCGGTCGGCGATGCCCACCCGCGCGTGCGACGTGCGGTCGCCTCGGCGATCGGACGCTTCCGCAACACGACCGCAGCCGAGGCGCTCTCGGCGTGGATCGAGCGGGGCGATGCGAGCTACCTCGTGGAAGCAGAGACGCGACGTGCACTCGGGCGCACGCGGGATCCGAGGGCGATCGCGATCCTCGCGGGCCGCTTCGCGAGCGATCCGGTGAGCTGGAACGAGTGCGTGCTGGCCGCGGACGTCGACGGCCTCGGCGCGCTGCGCGACGCCGCGACGCTGCCGACGCTGATGGAAGCGCTCGACGCCAAGTATGCGCCGTCGGTGCGGCGCTCGGCGATCGCGGCGCTCGCGAACGCGCGCGAGGTCACGTCCGACGAGCCGATGCTCGAGACGATCCGCCAGAAGATCGAGGGGACGCTGGACGCCTTCGATCCGGGCATCCGCATCGGTGCAGCGCGCGCGCTCGCCGCCTTGCGGGATCTGCGCTCGTCGGCGGCCATGACGCGCCTGGTCGACCGGGATCTCGACGGCCGGGTCCGGCGCGGCGCCCGCGAGTCACTCCGCGACCTGCGCGATCGGGCGGCGCGCGGAAAAGACGTCACGACGCTACGCGACGAGGTCGACAAGCTCCGCACCGAAGTGCGTGAATTGCGCGAGAAGATCGCGGTCGCCGACGCGAAGAAGAGCTGACGTCCCTGCTGGGATTGACGCGGGGCGGTCCGTCGCTATTATCCGCGCCCTTCTGGAGATTGGTCGATGCGAGACCTCATCAAGCTGACGTGTGAGAACTGCGGGCGGGCGAACTACTACACGTCCAAGAACAAGCGGACGATGCCCGAGAAGTTCTCGATCAAGAAGTTCTGCGCCGCGTGTCGGGCTCACAAGGCCCACAAAGAAGGCAAGATCAGCAAGGGCTGATTCGGTCGGGATTCCCGGTCGAGTCGTCCTCGTGCTCGTGAAGGCCGTCAGCGCATCACTGCGCGGGCGGCCTTCACGAATTGTTCGCGCGCTCGCGGAAGCCGCGCGTGCTGTCCGTCCTCGACGATGCGGTTCCCTGCGACGATCACGTCGCGAACCGCGCGAGGGCCGGCGGCGAAGATGACCGCATCGCTCAGGCGCGCATCGCTCGCGCCCACGAGCGCGGGGTCGTTCGCATCGAGGCGCACCTCGTCGGGCTCCGCGCCCCATCCGAGCGCCGCGTAGGCCTCGGTCGAGAGGGCGCTCAGCAAGCGGTCCGCGTCCAGCGCGACCGTGCGCGCCTGCGTCCTGGGCCGCTCGTCGAGCTCGATCGCGCGCGCCTCTTCGAACGGACAGCTCGAGGCATGGCTGTCGGTGCCCGTGACGAGCCCCGCACCCGCGCGCACGAGGCCGGAGACGTCGGGAAAGCCGTCGCCCAGATCCCGCTCGGTGGTCCGACAGATGCACGCATTCGCGCGCGCCGCGCCGAAGAGCGCGATCTCGTTCGGCGACAGATGCGTCGCATGCACGGCCGTGAAGCGCGGGCTCAGCGCGCCCATCGCGCTCAGCAGCTCGACCGGCCGCACGCCGTGCTCGGCGAGGCACTCGCGCACCTCGCGCGAGACCTCCGAGACGTGCGCATGGAGCGGCATCGCATGGGTGTCCGCGTAGCGAATGCACGCCTCGAACGAGGGGCGCGAGACCGCGCGCAGGCTGTGCGGCGCCAGGCCGACCCTCACACGCGGCTCGTCCTTCCAACGAGCCTTCAACGTGTCGACGTCGGCGAGCGCATCATCCACGCGCGCATCGAAGAAGCGCCGCTGGCCGTGCTCGACGACGCGCCCGAACCCCGCGCGCTCGTACACGACGCGCAGCAGCGTGATGCGCACGCCCGCGTCGAGCGCGGCGCGGATCACCGCGTCGGCGAGCAGCGTGCGATCCGCAT
>CAYSCF010000661.1:0-2681 GCA_964429305.1 uncultured Sandaracinaceae bacterium
CGTCGTCGTAGTCGTCGTAGGCTCGCTGTGAGCTGCGGGGGAGCCGCCGCACGCGGTGGCAGAGACGCCGAGCGCAGCCGCAGCTGCCAACCAGATCGAACGTCGCAGATCCATGGGCACTCCTTGGAGCCGACACGCGGCTCGGTTCAACTCTCGTGGACGCACCTCGGCGGCGGGTCAACGCCGCCGAAGTGCCGTGTGGTGGCGCCGGTCACACTCCGCTCATCTGCCGCACCGCGCTATCTCACCGGACGAAGCGCACGGCGGATCCGTCGACATGCAGCGGCGTCTCGCCGCTTCCGTGGATGAACCGCACGCCGACGATCAGATCCGCGTGCAGCTCCGAGGCGCGGCGCTGGAGCTCGGCGAGGCCCTGGGCCTCGTCGCCCATCGGCGCTTCCACGTCGAGCTCGGAGATCACTTGGTACTGACGGCCTCCGATCAGATCGCGGAAGCGCACGGCCTCGCCCGAGAGGTGGAGCGCCATCGGATCGGCCTCGGCGGCGGACTCGTCCGTCGCGCTGTCCGAGTCTTCCGCTTCACCGTCCTCGTGGTGGTGCTCGCCACCATGATGGAACTCCACGTAGAGCACCGCGTCGGCACCCATCTGCGCCGCGCGCTCACGCAAGCGACCGAGCGCCTGATCTTCTTCGCCCATTCGTCCATGCACATCCACGAGGCCGAGCACCTCGGACGGACGCTCCGCGCTTCCTTGCAGGACGAGGACGTGGCTCGGATCCACGGGCGGCGCCGCGGGAGGCGTGGGCGGCTGCTCGATGACGGCGGGACGTGGCGACGACATGCGCGCCATGGTCGAGCGCCCCGGCGCATACGCGTACCTGGAGCAGCCGCCCATGACGAGCGTGAGCGCGATGGCGGTGAGCTGAACGAATCGATGCTTGGTCAACATGGCGATCTCCCTCGTGCGAGCTCAGCTCGCGGTACGCAGCGTGACGAATCGAACCGCGAGCCCCGACAAGTGCGTCGGCCCACCCTCACCGTGATGGAACTGAACGCCGATCACTGCGTCGGCGCCCATCTGTGCGGCGCGCTCTCGGATCATGCGCATTGCCGTCGCCTCGTCGCCGACCGGCTCGTGTACGTCGACGACGCCCACGACCTCGGCCATCTGCGGCAGGTCCGTTCCCTGAAGGATCACCACGTGGTCGGCGCGTGAGCCCACGCTCGGCGCTGGCGCGACCGCCGCGGTTTGCGTCGCGGAGCTCGGCGACGGGGTGGAGAGATCACTACACGTCAGCGTCGCCTGAGCGGTGAGCACGACCGTGCCCGTCGCGCGCTCGATCACGTCGTACTGGATGGTCATCGACGCGCTGGCTCGCGCATGCAGTGACCAGTTCGACGCCGCGGTGTCCACGCGCACCGACGTGTCGCGCGGACGCACCTCGTAGCGATCGGGCGAGAGATAGACGACGCCACCGTGCTCGAGGTCGTCGAGGTACGGACGTACGCCGACGGAGCAATCGAGCGCTGCGCCGCCGGTCATCGCGGCACCGCCGGAGGAGTCGCCCAGACGTACCTCGGTCGCGAACATGCGGATCGCGAGCGGGCGCGGCACCGGACCGTCGTGTCCGAACAGGCTCGTGCGAGAGACCAACGTCAGGTTGGTCGCGTTCGTCGTCGGGTCACATGCGCCGAGCGCGAACGCGCGCGTGCCGGCGTCGTCGAACGTGAGCGCGTAGTGCCCGCACGGCGCGAGGTGGCCGCCTTCGTCGAACACGACTGCTCGCAGCGTCGTTCCTTGCGCGGCGGTATCGGCCTCGAGCGCGGCGACGGTCTCGGGCCACGAGCCGCGCTCGAGCGTTGCGATGCGGAGCGCGCTGTCTTGCGCAGCGGCCGGTGCTGCGAGGCCGAGAAGCGCGACGAGCGCGACGAACGAAGAGCGCAGAACGCCTGAGCGCAGCATGAATCCATCCCCGTGCGAGCGACGGTTGCGACGTAGGGTTCGTCGCGCGTCATCGAGCTCGCCTGTCGAGCACGCATACAGCACGCACCGTGCCGATCGCGATCAAGCGTTTCGCGGCCGTAGTCGTGATGCGCGCGGCGAGACGACTCGTCCCTCGGTCGATTCGCCACGCCACGCGATCAGAGCGTTCGCGCGATGGCCTCGAGCGGCTTGGTGCCGGAGCCGAAGCGCATCATCGCTTCGCGGTTCTTCTCGAGCTCGCCGTAGGCGAGGTAGCGAACGCGAAGTGTTCCGATCGCGCGGAACGCTGGCCGTGCGAGCTGCGCGCGCACTTCTTCTTCCCGCTCGTCGGGCGCGACCACGTAGAGCCCATGCACGCTTCCCTCGGGCGCGCCCATCGCGAGGTCGAGCATCCGAACGATGCCGGAGTAGATCGACGTCGTGTGCTCGACCTCGAACGCCGCAGTGACCGCGCCGGTCACACGATCGAGCCAGAGCACGTCGATCAGCCGCACCGTGTCCGAGCCCGGCGCGGTCGCGATCGGCGTCGGGAGCTCGTCGACGCAGCCCGTGCCGAGTGGCGCCCCGTCGAGGTCGCGGCTCTTGTCGTTGGCCGCGATCCAGACGTCGAAACCGAGGGCCTTGCCGAGGTCACGCAACCAGCCTTGCACGCGTGTGTGCGTGTGATCCGCAGCTCGACCCTGATCGCGCGCCTGCGCGGCCTCGGCGCTCACTTCGCGCGCTCGCGTCAGATCCA
>CAYSCF010000662.1:0-2675 GCA_964429305.1 uncultured Sandaracinaceae bacterium
CGTCGGTGACGCGGACGTCGGCGCGGATGCCTGGCACGGATTGCTCGAGACGATCGAGGAGCGCCGAGGCCGCGGCATCACGCGTCGCCGCATACCGATCGCCCTGCTCGGCCCAGAATCGATAATCGGTCTCGAGCATCGACTGAACGACCGTGTGTCCGGGCGGCGCGAACGCAGGGTCGTCGTTGTACGTACGGAACGCGAGCTGCGACTGCGCGCGTCCGCCGAGCACGAACGGCTCGCGCTGGTGAACGATGAGCGACCACGGCGCATCCGCGAGCGGGCGCTCGACACCGTAGCTCACGAGCGCGACCGCCTCGTACTTCGGCCAGTCGTCCAGTCGCCGTCGCGTCGCCCCGTCGAGGAAGCGTCCACCCAGCAAGCGCAGCGCCGTCTCGTACGCCGACGCGGTGCTGATCACGAGATCGGAGCGCAGGATGCGACCGTCTTCGATGCGAACGCCTGCGACGCGGTGTTCATCGACGACGACCTCCTCCACCGTCGTACCCAGCGATAGCTCGCCCCCGAGCTCCGTGAAGCGATGGACGAGCGCGTCACGCAGCGCCGCCGAGCCGCCCACCGGTCTCGAGAGCTGGCCGGCGGCCAGCTGCGACATGAGCATCAAGAAGAAGAACAGCGGCATCTCGGGAGCGATGAGCGCCCCGAGCAGCTCGCGCAGCCGTGGGCTCACGATGCGTTCTCGAGAGAACGTCGCCACGTCGCCATGGAAACGGACGAACGCGGGCGCCGCGCGACGCATCTCCCAGAGCTGTCCCAGCCGCTCTGTGAGCGGCACGGTCTCGGGCGGGTCCGATACCGGCCAAACGAAGTCCGACATCGCAGCGATGGCCTCGAACATCTGCCCGATCAGCGTGCGGTCCTCCGGCGCCAGGTCCACGAGCGCGCGTTGGAGCGCACCCAGGTCCGACGTGACGTCGATCGACCATCCGTCTTCGAGATTCTGGTAGCGCGTGAAGTGCTCGATGGGACGCAGCGAGGTGTCGCGCACCACGCCGAGCTCTTCGAAGAGCGGACGAAAGGGCCCGCCCGGTCCGCTGCCGAGAAGCCAATGCACACAGCCGTCGATCGTGTACGGACCGCGCTTCCATGCGGTGCACACACCACCCGCGGCGAGGCCGTGCTCGAGGATGCGAACTTGGAACCCGTTCATCAGCGCGTAGCAACCCGCCGCGAGGCCGGCGACGCCACCACCGACGACGATGAGGTCTCGTCTCGACATGAGCGCATCCTTATGCACGTCGCGCACGGGCGCGATGGGGGGATGCCGCCGAATCAGCGAGCTCGTCGCCGCAAAGCGTGCGGTGTACGCGCAAGGGATGCGCATCGACGCGACATCTCGCGAAGAACGTTTCGCGATCCGCCACGGCACGGACGCTGCAAACCGGCCGCCTCGAAAGGGAGGACGCATGACCAGAATCGAGAAGGCTCGCCGTACCGTTCGTGTGGGGCGCGCGCAGGCGCGGAGCAGTGAGAGCATCGACGGGCCTACGCGCTCGCGCGGGGGAGCGCTTCGGCCCGCCGGGACGCCTGCGTCGAGCACGCTTCGCTGCTTGCTCGCGACGCATCGTGACCTGATCCTGCAGAACGCTCGCTCGCTCGACGCGGGCGACCTCGAGGCTGCCGTGATCGAAGGCGTACGGGGACTGATGGATGCGATGACGGCGTTCGCTCGCGGCAGCGAACGCACGCTCGACGAGCTCTGCGTGGACTTCGTCCAGCAACGCATCGCGGAGCAATACGCTCGGCAGGCCTGCCTCCGAGCAGCCTGACACCGCATCGCACGAAGATGTGCGAGTCTCGATCGGGTTCAGCTCGAAGCAGCATCGTCACCCAGCCGTCGCGCAGTGGCGCCGAGGCCCGCGCGTACACGAGGAGTGTCCAATGCATGGAAACATCCTGATCGTCGACGACGACGCCGAGACGGCCGAGACGTTGAAGCTGAGCCTCGAGCTGTTCGGGTTTCGCGTGACGTCGCAGACCGACGCTGCGGTCGCGCTTCGGCTCGCCGAGGACGACGGTCTGGACGCGGTCCTGACCGACCTCCGCATGACCCCGATCGACGGTATCGCGCTCTGTACGCAGCTCGCGGCATCGCGCCCGGACCTACCGGTCGTCGTGATGACCGGGCAGGCGAGCATCCCGACCGCGGTCGACGCGATGCGGGCAGGCGCGTTCGACTTCGTGGTGAAGCCGCTCGTCCCCGATGTCGTCGCGCTCACCCTCGAGCGGGCCGTCGCTCATCACCAGCTCAAGCGCGAAGTGCACCTGCTCCGAAGCGCGGCCACCGCGAAGAGTGGCTCGTCGAACATCCTGGGCGCGAGCGCGGCGATGCGGAAGGTCTTCGACGTCGTCGAGCGAATCGCGCCGACGAACGCCACGGTGTTGATCAGTGGCGAGAGCGGGACGGGCAAAGAGTTGATCGCACGGGCGATCCACGCCAAGAGCCTCCGCCGCGACGGGCCGTTCATCGCGATCAACTGCGCAGCGGTGCCAGCGGCGTTGCTGGAGAGCGAGCTCTTCGGGCACACGAAGGGCGCGTTCACGGATGCGCGGGCCTCGCGCCGCGGCCTGTTCCTCGAAGCGCACGGCGGCACGCTCTTGCTCGACGAGATCGGCGAGATGCCGCTCGAGATGCAGGTGAAGCTGCTGCGCGC
>CAYSCF010000663.1:0-2669 GCA_964429305.1 uncultured Sandaracinaceae bacterium
CGTCGTGGATGGCGAAGGAAGCCGGCACGCGGTGGGCGCCACGATCGATCGGCTGAACGCGAGCGGTGATGCGCGCGCCTTCGCCGACAACTTCGCGACGCTCACGCTCGGCTCGGGCGCGGCGGCGATGGTGCTCGGGCGCAGTGATCTGGTCGGGCCGAGCGGGCACGCGTACCGCGGCAGCGTCTCGCTCGCGGCGACCGAGCACAACCTGCTCTGCCGCGGGCAGATCGACGGGATGATCACGGACGGACAGAAGCTGCTGGTCGCGGGCGTCGAGCTCGCACAGCGCACGTTCGCGCGGGCGGTCGAGGTCTTCGGATGGACGCCGGCCGAGCTGGCCGAGGTCGTCATCCACCAGGTCTCGCGGCACCACACGGAGAAGCTCGCGAGCGCGCTGGGGATCGACCTCTCGAAGATCCTCGCGATCTATCCCGAGCACGGCAACATCGGGCCGGCGAGCGTGCCGATGGTGCTCGCGAAGGCCGAGGAGGCCGGGCGATTGATGCGTGGGGACCGCGTGGCGCTGATGGGCATCGGCTCCGGGTTGAACTGCGCGATGGCGGAGATCGTCTGGTGATGCAGGGAGTCTCTCCGGCTCTCTATCCTTGGACGGGACAGTTCTTCGATCGCGGCGCGGCGCGCATGCACTACCTCGACGTGGGGGTGCGCAGCGGCGAGCCCGTCGTGATGGTGCACGGCAACCCGACGTGGTCGTTCTACTTCCGCGAGGTCGTGAAGGCGCTCGAGAGCACGCATCGCTGCATCGTCCCGGATCACATCGGATGCGGGCTCTCGGACAAGCCGCGCGACGATCGGTACGACTACACGCTGCAGTCGCGCGTGGATGACCTGACGGCGTTGATCGATCGCCTCGAGCCTTCGCGAAAGATCCATCTGGTCGTGCACGACTGGGGCGGGATGATCGGGTTCGCGTGGGCGGCCAAGCATCCCGATCGGATCGCCTCGCTCACGGTGCTGAACACGGCGGCGTTCCCGCTCCCGGCGTCGAAGCGCTTTCCGGCGCCGCTCGCGCTCACGCGCACGCCGCTGGGATCACTCTTGGTCCGCGGGGGCAACGCGTTCGCGGCGACGGCAGCGCGCGTGTGCGTGACGAAGGCGCCGCTCTCGCGCGAAGTGCGCGCCGGGTATCTCGCTCCGTACGGCTCGTGGGCCGATCGCGTCGCGACGCTGCGCTTCGTGCAGGACATCCCGCTCTCGCCGCGGGATCGCGCGTGGTCCATCGTCGCCGAGACGGAGTCGCTGCTCGGGGATCTCGCAGACAAGCCGATGCTGATCGGCTGGGGCCTGAAGGACTTCGTGTTCGACGCGCACTTCTTGGCCGAGTGGGAGAAGCACTTCCCCAAGGCCGAGGTGCATCGCTTCGCGGACTCGGGGCACTACATCCTCGAGGATCAGAAGAGCGTGCTCGTGCCCGCGATCGCGCAGTTCATCCGCTCGCACTCCGCCGGGGTATGAGCGCGTACCGGTCGGCCGAGACGTTCGGGAACGTCGCGGAGCATCTTCCGCGGATGGCGCTTGCGCGACCGCACGCGCTCGCGATCGTGATGCCTTTGACGAAGGCGCGGGGCGCGAAGCGTCGCTACCAGAACGTGACGTTCGCTCAGCTCGAGGAGCGATCGAACGCGATGGCCGAGGGGCTGCGGCAGATCGGGATCACGAAAGGAACGCGCACCGTCTTGATGGTGCGACCGAGCCTTCCGTTCTTCGCGCTCACGTTCGCGCTCTTCAAGGTCGGCGCGGTGCCCGTGATGGTCGATCCCGGGATGGGCACGAAGAACCTCGGCACGTGTCTCGGTCGCGCGCGGCCGGAGGCGTTCATCGGCGTGCCGGAGGCGCATGCGGCACGTGTGGCGCTCGGCTGGGCGCGATCGACGGTGCGTACGAACGTCATCGTCGGCTCGCGTGGCCTCGCGATGCTCTTCGGCCCGTGGATGCACACGCTCGACTCGGTCGAGAAGCGCGGGCTCTCCGTGCACTCGGAGATCGAGCGCGTCCGGACCGAGGACACGGCCGCCATCTTGTTCACGAGTGGCTCGACGGGCATCGCGAAGGGCGCGGTGTACAGCCACGGGAACTTCCTCGCGCAGGTCGAGGCGATCCGCACGATGTACGGCATCGCGCCGGGCGAGATCGATCTGCCGACGTTCCCGCTCTTCGCGCTCTTCGATCCGGCGCTCGGCATGACGACGGTGCTGCCCGAGATGGACTTCGCCAAGCCCGCCACGGTGGACGGCGCGAACATCGCGGAGGCCATCGCCGACTGGGGCGTCACGAACATGTTCGGCTCGCCCGCGGTGCTCGATCGCGTCGCGCGCTGGGGCGAGGGCAGGAAGGTGCGCTTCGACACGCTGCGGCGCGTGATCAGCGCGGGCGCGCCGGTGCATCCGCGCATCCTCGAGCGCTTCCGTAAGCTCTTGCCGAACGAGGCGCGCATCCACACGCCGTACGGCGCGACCGAGGCGCTGCCGATCGCGACGATCGACGACAAGACGATCCTCGGCCGCGGGATCGATGCGGCGAGCCACGAGCAAGAGGGCACGCGCACCGGCACCGACGCGGGCGAGGGCATCTGCGTGGGCAAGCCCGTCCCGAGCGCCGACGTGCAGATCATCCAGATCCGCGACGAGGCGATCGAGACGATGAGC
>CAYSCF010000664.1:0-2667 GCA_964429305.1 uncultured Sandaracinaceae bacterium
CGGGATCTCGATCGTCTTGCGGCTCTCGGGTGCCTTCTCGCCGTCGCAGACGAAGAACGCGACGTTCGGATAGCTCTCCGAGATGCGCGCGAACTTGGGCTTGAACAACATACAGGGGCCGCACCAGCCGGCGTAGAAGTCCACGATCGCGAGATCGGCCTCGGCCAGGCGCGTCTGGAAGTTGGTGTCGTCGAGCTGTTCGGTCGCCATGCGCGCGAACGTGCGGCCCGCGCCGCGATCGCGCAAGCTCGCCGCCTGATGAGCGCGACCATCGTGAACCCGCCCACGCTCGCCGCCCCACGCGGCTACTCCAACGGGCTCGCGTACCCGAACGGGCGCATCCTCTTCGTCGCGGGCCAGATCGGCTGGCGCGTCGACGGAACGTTCGAAGAAGGAATGGCCGCGCAGTTCGAGCGGGCGCTCGGGAACGTGCTCGAGGTCGTGCTCGCCGCTGGCGGCACGGCCGAGCACATCGGGCGGCTGACGATCTACGTGACCGACAAGCATGCGTACCTCGCAGCGACGAAGGCGATCGGCGCGGCCTATCGCACGTACATGGGCCGCCACTACCCGGCGATGGCGCTCGTACAGGTCGCGGCGCTGCTCGAAGACCGCGCGCTCGTCGAGATCGAAGCGACCGCGGTGTTGCCGACCTGAGCCTACATCCGCCTTCCTTTCTGCATCGACGCGGCGCGTCGGAGTAGCGATGGGTTGGTCGGGTCGACTATCGTGTTTCGTTGCTTCCGAGACGCGCACGTGCGCGGCTCGCCGCGGGGGTGGCGAGTGTTTTCACGATCCGGCTCCACTTTCTGGCAGACTGTCTCTTCCCCCAAGCGAGGTTCTTATGCGCCGCTTCGCATCGCTGTTCCTGGCCGCCGGCATCTTGCTGCCCACGGCGTCGTCCTCCGCCCAGACGTGCAACATGAACGTCTCCGCAGGCGGCGCGACGAACCATTGGGCCAACGCCGGCACGTCCGGCTCGACGGATGGCTGCCCTCTGCTCAACACGGGCCTCGGCGGCCCGGCTGACTTCGGCACCGGCGTACTGACGGCGAACGACGACAACTCGTCCGCGGCGATCAGCCTCGACCCCGCGTTCCCGTCGGGCCTCAATTTCTACGGCGGCCCGTACCACACGATGTACGTCAACAACAACGGCAACGTCACGTTCAACGGGATCCTCGGCACGTACACGCCGAGCGCATTCCCGCTTCCGGCGCCGACCGGCGGCACGATGCCCGCGCCGATGATCGCAGCGTACTGGAGCGACATCGACACTCGCGCGAGCACGACCGCGAATCACAACCGCGTTTACTGGGACCTGCGCCCCGGTCAGGTGACGGTGACCTGGTACGACGTCGGCTACTTCGCGTCGAAGTACAACCACCGGATGAGCTTCCAGATGATCATCCGGAACGGTTCCGGCTGTGGTGAGGGCGATTTCGACGTCGAGTTCCGTTACAACGTCTGCGGCTTCACGACGGGCGACGTCAGCGGCGGCACGGACGGTCACGGCGGCACCTGCGCGCAGGTCGGCTTCGATGCGGACGACGGAACGCACTTCGTCACGCTGATGGAGTCGCTGATGCCCGCGATCGAGAACGTCTGCATCAACTCGAACAACACGCCGGCGACGCCTGGCATTTATAACTTCGGCGTTCGTGGCGGCCGCGTGCAGTGCACCGGCGGCGGCTCGACGTGCACCGTGCCCGGCGCCATGGGCGCGTGCGCGATCGGTGTGAACGCATGTCAGGCGACCGGCGTGCAGTGTCAGTCGGTAGGCACCGCGTCCCCCGAGACCTGCGACAACATCGACAACGACTGCAACGGCTCGGTCGACGACGGCTCGGGCCTCTGCCCGGCCGGCGAGATCTGCGTGCTCGGCAGCTGCATCGCGCCCTGCTTCGAGGGCACGTGCGCGACCGGTTTCACCTGCGGCTCGGACGGTCAGTGCGTCGAGGACGACTGCGTCGGCGTCTCGTGCCCGGCCAACCAGCGCTGCATCCACGGCAGCTGCATGGACTCGTGCACGGGCGTCGTGTGCCCGCACAATCAGCAGTGCGCCGCGGGTCGCTGCACGGACCTGTGTGCCGTGCTCACGTGCGACAGCGGCTACGTGTGCCAGGACGGCATGTGTGTCGGCCAGTGCCCGTGCAACCCGTGCCCGGACGGCGACGTCTGCAACTCGGACGGGACGTGCTCGCCGAGCGGATGCGACATCGTCACGTGCGACCCCGGGCAGTACTGCCAGGGGGGCACCTGCATGGACTCCTGTGCGGGGGCGATGTGTCCCGCCAACCAGCACTGTACGCTGGGCGAGTGTGTTCTCGACGGGATCGACGCCGGGATGACGAGCGACATCGACGCGGCCGTGATCCACTTCACGGACACCGGCACGCACGGCAGCATGGATGCGGGCGTGAGCGGCAACGCGGATGCGGGTCACGGTCCGCGTCGCACGACGGGCTGCGGGTGTCGTGTCGGCTCGGCCTCGCAGTCGGGCAGCGGCTACCTGCTCTTGCTCGTTCTCGGCGTCGTCATCGCGCGTCGTCGTCGGGGAGCTGCGTGATGCTTCGCGTCGTCATGATGGCGTCTGCGGCGCTCGCGCTCGGGACGATGGGCTGCCGGAACAGCAACCCCGGGTCGGGCACGGATGCAGGACACGTC
>CAYSCF010000665.1:0-613 GCA_964429305.1 uncultured Sandaracinaceae bacterium
TCGCTCTCAGCGGGTGCAGCACGTCGAGCGGCGATCCAGCGCCGCTGGTCGACACCACGCCCGGCGTGCTGCCGCCGTTCGATGCGAATCGGCCGCGCGGGCCGGTCGTCGTCGGCCCCGATCTCACGCCGGCGGACTACACGTGCCTCGGGGCTGCCGAGCCGGTCGGCGTCCCGATGCCCGTCGCCGTCCAGCTGCGCGACTGGGTCGACGATCACCCGCACGTGGGCCTGGACGTTCGAGCCGCATCGGCGGGCGGGTGGGGAACGAGCCCGGACTGCAGGGTGATTCCCGACTGCACCGAGGCGGTGAGCGACGCGACCGGGCACGCGATGATGACGCTGCGCGGCGGACGCGTGTGGCTCTCGACCTCCGGGGGCATGAGCGTCGATCCGACGCAGGCCTCGGTGCCGACGTGGATCGTCGGGCTCACCGTCCCCGACGGCGCGACGAGCCTCCTCGTCCCTGTCCTCTCGCAGGGGACCCTGTCCAGGCTCAGTCTCCAGGCGTCGTGGAGCACGGCGCTCGGACGAGTGCGCGACTGTGCCGGCGCCGCCGTTCATCGCGCTCACGTGCGCGCTTTCGATGCGCTGGGCCGCGAGCTGCCGCTCTC
>CAYSCF010000665.1:623-2629 GCA_964429305.1 uncultured Sandaracinaceae bacterium
TCCACTCCTGCGATGACGGGAGTGAGCTACGCGAACGCCGCCGCGATCGTGGTCGACGACGATCGAACGACGATCGACGGCGTGTTCGTCGCGCGCTTCGATCTGCTCGAGGTCTCGCGAATCGAGGCATGGGGGCCGCGCGACCTCGGCGGCCCCGAGGTACTGCTCGGCTGCGAGACCCTCGAGCTGGGCGCGCCAGCGCGCGCGTCGCTCGTCGACATCCTGCCGCTCTCCGCTCACGCGCCCGAGATCTGCGGCTCGATGCCCTGACGCACGTCGCAACGGCGCGTGCGCTTGAACCGACGCCGCCTGCTGGTAGCTCTCGCGCCGACATGCGCACGACCGACTGGACGAAGATCGCGCTCGCCGGCTGCCTCGCGGCGGGATGCAGCAGCGTGCCGAGCTACGCGGGCACCTACTCGGGGCTCTCGACGATCTCGATGAACGATGCTCCCTTCTCGGACGGCGAGCCGGCCATCGCGACCGTCGTCGCGACCGCGACGGGCTTCTCGGTGGCGATCAGCACGATCCCCGAGTGCCCGCCGCTCGACATGGTCTTCGTGACCGACCACCTCGAGCAGCAGAGCGACATGTGGTGCGGCGACATCCACGTGATGGCCAACGCCGTGCTGCCCAGCAACAACACCGTGTTCGACTTCAGCGTCTCGCGTCAGAGCACGGACGGCATGGACACGATCGATCAGCGCTTCGAGGGCCGCCGGCAGTGATGGACCGGACGGCTCACGGCCTGGTCGGCGGCTTGGTGGGCCCTTCGTCGCCCGGTCTCGACGCGGGCTCGCGCGACTTGCGCTCGGCCATGCGCTGCGCGTTGGGCAGATACTCCGCCTCGAAGTAGCGCTTGAACGCATCGAGCACGGTCCCGTCGAACTGCGTGTCGCGCCCTTGCTCGAGCAGCGCCATCACCTCGGGCAGCGGCATCGGCTCGCGGTAGTGGCGCTTGACGGTGAGCGCGTCGAAGAAGTCGGCGACGGCGATGATGCGGCCGCCCATCGGGATCTCGTCGCCCTTCCAGCCGAAGGGATAGCCCTTTCCGTCGATGCGCTCGTGGTGCGAGCTCGCGATGCGCGGCAGGTCCGCCATGTCGGGCGAGAACTGGATCGAGCTGAGGATCTTCAGCGTGTGCCGCGGATGCTCCTTGATGTGCTCGTACTCTTCGGGCGTGAGCTTGTCGGGCTTGCAGAGCACGGCCTCGCGCGTGCCGATCTTGCCGTAGTCGTGGAGCAGCCCCGCGTACCAGATGAGGCGACAGCCCGCGGCGTCCATGCCCATGTGACGCGCGATGGCCTGCGAGTACTTCGCGACGCGGCTCGAGTGGCCCGCGGTGATTCCGTCGCGCGCGTCGATCGAGTGCGCGAGCGCGCGCATCGTGCTCTCGAACGTCTTTTTCTGCATCTCGAGCAGGTGCAGCTTCTCCATCGCGAGGGCCATCTGCCGCGTGATGCCGAGGAGGAAGTCGACGTCGCGCTCGCCGAACGCGCGCTCCTGCATCGTCGTGTCGAGATACACGACGCCGAAGACCTTGTTCGCGTTGTTGATCGGCGCGCACACGACGCTGTGGATCGCCTGCGCCATCACCGACTGCCCCGACTGGAAGCGGCTGTCGGTCGCCGCATCGAGCGTCAGCGTGGCGACGTTCTCGCGCGCCGACTTCGTCGCGACGGTGCGCGAGGGCCGGAAGTCGGCCTCGGTGCCGGGCACCTTCGTGCGCACGGCGCGGCTCGTCAGCTCGCTGCCCTCGAGCAAGAGCACGGCGCCGCGATCGGCGGGCATCACGTCGAAGATCATCGCGAGCACTTCGGTGCAGAGCTCGTCGACGGAGTTGATCGAGAGCACGCGCGACGTGATCGTGTAGAGCGCCTGCAGGCGCCCCGAGAGATCGGCGTTGAGCTTGTTCGCATCGAAGCTGACCTGCGTCAGCTGCGGCGGGTTCGAGAAGAGCGTGTCCTTCGGCGAGACGAGCGTGAGCGGCTCGTCGGCCCACGGGT
>CAYSCF010000666.1:0-2614 GCA_964429305.1 uncultured Sandaracinaceae bacterium
CTCGGCAAGAGTGCTCGCCACGGAGGGCCCGGACGGAAGCGCGCGTCGAGCGCGCGGACGGTAGGGACCGCACGGGCGAGCCGATCCATCCGGAGAACTTTCATGTACCTCGTCATCTCGAAGAATCCGCGCAAGAAGGACCGCTCGCGCGGCAAGCGCAAGACGGCCGCGCACAAGGCCAAGAACCGCCGCCGCGTGAACCGCATGGCGAACCGCAAGCTCGGGCGCAGCGGCTCGGTCTGCCGCAAGTAAGACCTCACCGTTTCTCGCACGATGAAGGCCCGCGCTCTCTCGAGCGTGGGCCTTTTTTCGTCGTCGGGGAGCGAACCGAGAATATTGCTGGGGGCTATCGGGGATGGAGGGATTTCCGAGATGGAGCCCATCCTCGACATCCCGCTCTTCCTCGACATCTCTCGCCCGCTCTGGCCGTTCGTCGCGTGAGCGATCGTGGTAGGACGAGGGGATGGACCGGCAGATCTTCGTGGTGAGCGACTCGACGGGTGAGACGGCCGAGCGCGTCGTCCGCGCCGCGCTCCTCCAGTTCCCTCACCACCGCGTGCGGCTGCGGCTCTTCACGCGGGTGCGCGACGAGGCCGCGGCGACCGACGTCCTGCGCAAGGCGGGCGAGGCCGGCGCGATGGTCGTCTTCACGCTCGTCGCGCCCGAGATGCGCGAGAAGTTCCACGAGATCGCCGCGCGCGAGAAGGTCGAGGCCGTCGACGTCATCGGCACGCTCATCCACAAGGTGGCGAGCTACATCGAGGCCCAGCCGCTCAACCAGCCGTCGGCGACGATGCCGCTCTCCGAGGAGTACTTCCGGCGCGTCGAGGCGATCGAGTTCGCCGTCAAGAGCGACGACGGCAAGGAGCCGCGCAACCTGCGCAAGGCCGACCTCGTGCTCGTCGGCGTGAGCCGCACCAGCAAGACGCCGCTCTCGACGTACCTCGCGGGCCGCGGCCTGCGCGTCGCGAACGTCCCGCTCGTGCTCGGCGTCCCGCCGCCGGCGGAGATCCACGACCTGCCGCCGGAGAAGGTCGTCGCGCTCACGATCGGCGTCGATCACCTGCTCGAGATCCGCCGCTCGCGCCTGCTGCAGCTCGGCATGCCCGCCGATGCTGCATACGGTCTGCGCGATCACGTCCGCGCCGAGCTCGACTTCGCCGATCAGCTCTTCGCCCAGCACCCCGAGTGGACCGTCATCGACGTGAGCAGCCGCGCGATCGAAGAGACGGCCACGATGATCCTCGAGACGATCAAGGATCGGGAAGAGTCCAAGTACAAGACCGAGATGGCGATGTAGATCGCGCACGGCGCGAGCGCGCGCCGATCCGGGGGTATGTTCCGCTCCTTCGAGCCGTAGTAGGGCTCGATCGAGGAGCTCATGTTCGGCCATCACACGCGCGTCTTCGGGTTCGCAGAGCAGGTTCTCGCTGCCGCGCGGAAGAAGCCCGTTCTGTTCGCTCCGCTCGCGATGAACATCGCGCTCGCCGTGCCCGTGCACGCCGTCTTGATCGTGCTCTCGCTGCTGGTCCCGGGCGGCGTGGCGACGATGCTGATGCCGGTCGGGCTCTCGGCGCTCTACTTCATCGACTACTTCGCCGGCGGCCTGAACACCGCGATGGTCTACGAGGAGCAGACGACCGGAAACGCGACGCTCGCGTCGGCGTTCAAGCGGACGCTGAAGTCGGTCGTGGGCATCGTCGTGTTCGCGGTGGTGAGCGGCGCGCTCGACTTCGCGGTGCAGGTGCTCAGTCAGCGGCGCCTGCACATGCTGCGGCCGCTGCTCGTGATCGTCCGCAGCTTCTGGAGCACGGCGACGTTCGTGATCATGCCCTCGATGATCATCGAAGGGCTCGGCTTCGGCGCGGCGTTCAAGCGCAGCAAGGAGCTGGCGGGGAACGATCCGACGCAGATCGGCGTGGGCTACATCGGCATCGGCCTGGTGACGTCGCTCATCAGCCTCGGCGGCTTCGTGCTCGTGTCGTTCGTGGGCGCGCGCATCTTGATGCTCATCAGCCCGCTGCTCGGCATGGCGTTCTCGCTCGTCGTGATCAACGCGACGTGGGCGGTCGCGGCGTATCTCAAGAGCACGTACTACACGTGCTTCTACATGTGGACGCGCGAGTGCGAGCGCAACCGCGGTGTCAATCCGGCGCTCGCGCCGGCACCGCTGCGCAACGTGCTCGCCGATGTCGACTTCGGCGCGATGGGCATCCAGCTCGCGCCGGTGGCCGCTGGCGCGATGGCCGTCGGACCAGCGGGCTTCGCAGGGCCGCCGCAGGCGATGGGATACGGCGCGCCGCAGGTCGGATTCGCGCCGCAGCCGCAAGGGCTCGCACAGCCGCAGCCGCAAGGCTTCGCGCAGCCGCAGCCGCAGGGCTTCGCGCAGCCGCAGCCGCAGCCGCAAGGGTTCGCGCAGCCGCAGCCGCAGCCGCAAGCGCAGAGCTTCGCGCAGCCGCAGCCTTTCGCGCCGCAAGCGCAGAGCTTCGCGCAGCCGCAGCCTTTCGCGCCGCAGGCGCAGAGCTTCGCGCAGCCGCAGCCTTTCGCGCCGCAGGCGCAGCCCTTCACGCCGCAAGCGCAGGCCTTCGCGCCGCAGCCCTTCGCGCCACAGCCG
>CAYSCF010000667.1:0-2588 GCA_964429305.1 uncultured Sandaracinaceae bacterium
TGTGCCGGTCGCGATCACGCCGGTGCCGCGCGAGCGGACGTCGGTGAGCTGGTCGACCGCGGTCGGGCGTGCGGGCGAGAGTGGGCTCGTGCGGCTCGACGAAGATGGCGTCGTGAGGATCGTCGCGCAGTAGGCGCCGTGCCCTCACCCCACCCTCTCCCGCCCGAACAGCCCGAAGCGGGAGAGGGCTTCACGTCGAAGTTCGATGCTACGTTCGCGGCATGCGTTTTCTTCGGCTCACGCACGGCGGCATCGACTACTGGGCTCGGGAGGTCGACGCGTCGACGGCGCGGCTCTTCGATGGCGCGCCTTACGCGGGCGGGCGTGAGACCGATCGCTTCGTGCCGCTGCGTCAGGACGCGATCCTGTGCCCGGTCACGCCGAGCAAGATCGTGTGCGTCGGTCGCAACTATCGCGAGCACGCCAAGGAGCTCGGGCACGAGGTGCCGAAGGAGCCGCTCCTCTTCCTGAAGCCGCCGAGCGCGCTGCTAGCGCCGGGCGCGGCGATCGAGCTGCCGCCGCAGAGCGAGCGCGTCGAGCACGAGGGCGAGCTCTGCGTCGTCGTCGGCAAGACGCTCAAGCGCGCGAGCCGCGCAGATGGGGCCGCCGCGATCTTCGCCGTCACGGCCAGCAACGACGTCACCGCGCGCGATCTGCAGCGCAAGGACGTCCAGTTCACGCGCGGCAAGGGCTTCGACACGTTCTGTCCCATCGGGACGAGCCTGGAGACCGAGCCGGGACCGCTCGAGGCCCTCCGGGTGGTCACCCGGGTTGGCGGCGTCGAGCGTCAGAACGGATCGGTCGCCGACATGATCTGGCCGGTGGACGAGCTGCTCTCGTACATCAGCCACGTGATGACGCTGCTTCCCGGGGACGTCGTTCTGACGGGGACGCCGGCGGGCGTCGGACCGCTGCTGCCGGGAGACGTCGTCGAGGTGGCCATTTCTACGGTGGCCACGCTGCGGAACACGGTCGTCGCCGCTCCGGCGTGAGCTTTCTTCGCGATTCGGCAGTCGAGGGAGCCGCGACCGAGACCGAGCCGAGGGTGAGGACGAGCCGTCTTTGCCGGGCGTCCGCGGGGGCGCGCTCAGCGCCCCCTGAGGGATCGTGAGTCATCCGCACGATTCGGCGTGCTTTTTCTGACAGGCGCGCCACCCTGCCCCGCGATTTCGCTTCGTTTCCCTTGCGGCCGATGGCACGGCCCTTGTGTAAGAGGCCCTGCTCATGCGTCCGTTCTTACTCGCGGCTCTCGTGTCGATGCTCGGAGGTTGCTACCTCGCGCACGAGGTCGACCAGGACGCGGTCTTTCCCGACGGCGGGCGCCCGCAGATGCCGGACATGGGACGCGACGCGCCGTTCCGGCAGGGCGACGCGTTCGCCGACGCCGACGCACCTTTCATCCCCGACGTGGGGATGGACACCGGCATCGACGCCTTCGTGGTGGACGACATGGGCATCGACGCGTGGATGCCCGATGCGCCGCCGCCGCTCGAGCCGCCGCCCGATCCGTCGACGTGCCGCGTCACGCCCGTGATCGATCCGTTCCAGACGCCGATCCTCGAGAACCACTGGCCCGACGTTCCCGCGAACATCTCGAACATGGGCTCGACGCAGGTGTGTGCGACGCCGGTCGTCATCGACCTCGACCCGACCGATGGCGACCTGCATCCCGTCGTGGTGTTCGTCTCGTACGACGTCGTCGGCGAGGCGAACGAGAACGGGACGCTCCGCATCTGGGATCCCGAAGCGCACACGACGGTCAGCTTCCCAGCCGATGGCTCGATGACCGGAACGCTCGAAGCGTCGACGAACCTCGCCGCGGGCGATCTCGACGGCGACGGCATCAACGAGATCGTCGGCATGGGCGTCTCGGCCGGCACGTACGCGTATCGCGCCGACGGCACGCCGTTCTGGCAGACGTGGGCGCCGTCCGCGGTCGACCGCGGCCTGCGGAGCCAACGCACGATCGGCGGCGCGGTGTCGATCGCCGATCTCGAGGGCGACGGGCACATCGAGGTCATCGCCGGGCGCAACGTGATCGAGGGCGAGACGGGCGAGGTCCGCTGGACCGGCGGTCCGGACACGAGCCGCGGCGCCAACGGGATCCTGGGACCCATCTCCTGCGTCGCCGATCTCGATGGCGACGGAGTGATGGAGGTCGTCGCGGGGCGCAGCGCGATTCGCGCGAACGGCACGACGATGTGGGTCGACGACGACGCCCAGGACGGGTTCTGCGGGGTCGCCGAGCTCGATTCGACCTCGCCCGGCCCCGAGGTCGTGCTGGTCTCGGTCGGGTACATCTACGTGATCGCCGGTCCCACGGGCCGCACGCTCTGGTCGCAGGCGCAGGTCGGCGGCACGGTGGACTCGGCGGGCGGCCCGCCGACCATCGCGGACTTCGACGGCGATGGTCGTCCCGAGATCGGCGTCGCGAACGGGTCCGCCTATGGCGTCTACGATCACGACTGCACGGGACCGCAGACGCCGTTCCCGTATTGCTCGGAAGCCGGGATCATCTGGCAGGCGAACACCGAAGACGGCTCGTCCGCGACGACGGGATCGAGCGTCTTCGACTTCAACGGCGATGG
>CAYSCF010000668.1:0-2586 GCA_964429305.1 uncultured Sandaracinaceae bacterium
CGGACGGCACGTCGATCTCCGCGCATACCGACGGCGGCATCCATCCTTACCCCCTGTTCGATTGGTGGAACGGGCCAGGCGTGTACCGACTCGAGGCCACGACCGACGACGGAGAGCGATCCACGTCGTCGTTCCGAACCTACGACACCGAGCTGGACGTCGTCGTCGCAGTCTGCGGATCCATGTTCTCGAACGTCGCGGTGGCCGACCCGCGCGTCACCGCGCGTTTGGTGCGATCGAGCTGGGCGTTGGAAGTGCACAACGCGACGGAGTCGGGCTGGCGGGCCTTCGCGCAGGACCGACTGCTGCACTACGAGACCGATCCGATGCGCACCGACCCGTCCTGGACTCTGGACGAGCGTCGCGCTCGGACGACGGACACGCAGAGCGGCTGTGGCACCGGCGGCGGCTACCTCGGAGTCGCAGCGCAGGAGACAGCGAGACTGCCGCTCGCGCGGTGGGTGCCGGAACTCCCAGGCGACTACACCGGCACCGTCCGGTTGTTCGCGGACGATGGTCACCAGACGTTCGTCTCGTTCGAGTTCTCGATCGTTCCTGCCGACTCGCCGCGCGTGGCCGCGGACTCGCCAGTCTTCTTCGGTCAGCTCCGCCTGGCCGAGTGATGGACGTCGCTCACGTTGACGCGACGCGTCGGTCGATCTCCTCTGGATCCCCCCATCGCGCGCGGTAAGAACGCGCCGTCCAACCACTGGAGGCCCCTGTGATCATCGGCGTTCCCACCGAAATCAAGACTCGTGAGTACCGCGTTGGCATCAATCCCGGAGGCGTGCTCGCGCTGACGAAGGCGGGCCACGAGGTGCGCATCCAGAAGGGCGCGGGGCTCGGCGCTGGCATCTCGGACGCGGACTTCACGTCGGCGGGCGCCAAGATCGTCCCGACCGCGGCCGACGCGTGGGGCGCCGAGATGGTGATGAAGGTCAAGGAGCCGCTGCCCGCGGAGTACCAGTACTTCCGCGCCGGCCAGATCATCTACACGTACCTGCACCTCGCCCCGCTCCCCGAGCTGACGAGCGAGCTGATGAAGAAGAAGGTCCGCGCCATCGCGTACGAGACCGTGCAGCTCGCCGACGGTTCGCTGCCGCTGCTGCGCCCGATGAGCGAAGTCGCCGGCCGCATGGCGACGCAGGTCGGCGCTACGTCGCTCGAGAAAGAGCGCGGCGGCAAGGGCCTGCTCCTCGGCGGCGTGCCGGGCACGCGTCGCGGCAAGGTCGTCATCCTCGGCGGCGGCGTCGTGGGCTCGCACTCGGCGCGCATCGCGATCGGCATGGGCGCGCAGGTCACCATCCTCGACGTCGATGGCAACCGCATGAGCTACCTCGAGGACATCTACGGCGCGTCCGTCGAGACGCTCTACTCGAACCCGGTGAACATCGCGAAGGCCGTGCGCGAGGCCGACCTCGTCATCGGCGCCGTGCTCGTGGCGGGCGCGCGCGCGCCGAAGCTCGTCGACGAAGAGATGATCAAGAGCATGCAGCCCGGCAGCGTCGTCGTGGACGTCGCGGTCGATCAGGGCGGATGCATCGCGACGTGCAAGCCGACGACGCACGATCATCCGACGTTCGAGCTCCACGGCGTCGTGCACTACTGCGTGCCGAACATGCCGGGCGCCGTCTCGCAGACGAGCACGTTCGCGCTCACGAACGTCACGCTTCGCTACGCGGAGCGCATCGCGTCGCTCGGCGTCGAGAAGGCCGTGAAGGCGGATCCCGCGCTCGCGCTCGGCGTGAACGTGTGGGACGGCGCGATCACGTACCGCGCGGTCGCCGAGGGCGTGAACATGGAGTACACGCCGCTCGACAAGCTCGTCTGATTCTTCAGGGCCGCTGAGCGCGGCCCTCGTCGGACCGGCGGAGCCGGATCCTCCTGACCCCGGCTCCGCTCGCTGCGCTCGCGAGCGAGCCGCGTGGTCCGCGCAGAGTGCGGATCATCGCCGCAGCGCTGGTCCTTGCTCGAACGGCCTCGTCCCACACGGCGAGGCCGTTCGTGTTGGCGCGCGCTAGTACGACAGCCCGACGCCGAGATCGATGCGCCACTGGCGATCGATGTGCAGCGGCGCGCCGGTCACGTCGACGAGGTGATTGCTGCCGATGTCGGTCGGCGGGATCAGATCGCCCGAGAACGTGCCGATGATCGTGAACGCTTCGTAGCGCGCCTGCAGGCCGACGAACGCGCGCGGGCGCATCGTGCGGATGCTCGCGAACACCGCATTGTTGTTGTAGTCGGCGCCGCTGTGGCCGGGGGCGCACGCGGGATCGCCCGGCATCGTCGGCGTGGCCGAGCTCGGCTGGCACTGCTGGAACGCGTTCGTCCCCGGCGTGAGATCGACGAGCTCGCTGTCGGCCCACGTCCACGCGATCTGACCGCCCGTGATCGGCGTGAGCTCGAACGCGTCGCCGAGGATGATCGAGTTGGAGATCGAGATGTCTGCTGTCGCGACCGTCGCGTTGAACTCCTGGTCGCCGACGACGGTCTGGACGGCACCACGGAACGCGATGTCCGGCACGGCCCAGTCGCGCGAGAGCCAGCCCTCGAGGATCGACCAGCGGATCTCGGCGCCGAGCGCCC
>CAYSCF010000669.1:0-2585 GCA_964429305.1 uncultured Sandaracinaceae bacterium
CCTCGCTCGACCCCGAGATGGTGTCGTCGATGGGATCCGCGAGGCTGTAGTGGTAGGCGGCATCCATGCGGATCTCGCCCGAGATCGAGAGCTCGCCGTCGGTATGCGAGAGCGCGGGATGGACGGGCGCGTAGTTGCCCGGCGCCCACGAGAAATCACCCCACGCGAACGGCTCCGGTGTGTGCCGCGACGGCGCTGGCGCGACGACGGTCGCCGGCGCCGCAGCGATCACGGCCGCTTCGTCGGCCGCTTCGTCCGCAGCCTGTTCGGCCTCGACGCGCGCGAGGCGCTCTTCGAGCTCGCGCATGCGCACATCGCGCGGATCGGCTTCGGGCGCGATCTCTGTCGCCGATGGCGGCGCCGTGTCGGCGTCCTGTGCACGCGCAGAGCTGCCGATCAGGCCCAGCCCGAGAACGACGATGGTGGACGAAAGACGCGACGACGCCATGGAGCCCCCTGGTCGCGCTGACGTATGCGCGGCGACGGGCCGAACAAGGGCGGCAACGAAATCAGCCATTCGCGCGCAGATTCGTACCGCCACACGGATGGTGTTCGGACGTCATCCTGCGAGCGTCGGCATCGTGCGCGTCGCGCTCACCGACCGAGAGCGACGCGCGCGACTGCCGTCTTTGCGGGGTCTCGACGTGCGCGCCTGCCCTCGTGCCGGGAAGGCATGTCCTCGGTCATCGGGGATCGTGAACACGAAAGACGCGTGGCCCTGCTCACCGAAGCGCGCGGCAGCGAGATCCTCGAGACCGTCTGCCGACCGATCGCCTGGATCGACGCGTCGATGGGTCAGGATGGAGTGCTGCAAGACCAGAAGGCACACGTGGGCTGTGTTCGCGGGCCGAAGAGTGACGTCCAGGGACTCATCACCCTCGAAGAGGTGTTGGAGTCGCTCCTAGGTGACCTGCGCGAGGCGCGGTCGCCGCGGACGGTCGGGTGAGCCCATCACGAGCATCGCGGACTCCTTCGGGGTAAGAGTGCTCGCTCCATGAGCATCGATGTCGCGCTCGTCTATCCGCCCACGTGCGACCCCACGGCGCCCTACCTCGCGGTCCCGATGCTCACGGGCTTCCTGCGCAGCGAGGGCGTGCGCGTGTTGCCGATCGACGCGAACCTCGAGGCGTTCGACGCGCTGCTGGAGCGCGGGCCGCTGGATCGGATCGCCACTCGGATCGAGACCGCCATCGCCGATCTCGAGCGCGAGGCGCAGCTCGGCCACGAAGATCAGCTGCGCTATCTGGCGCTCCAACGTGCACGAGCCGACGCGCGCGCCGTCCCGCAGCACATCGCCGAGGCGAAGGCGATCCTCCGCGACGATCGACGCTTCTTCGATCCCCAGGCCTACGACACGGCGACGCGCACCATCGACGCCGCGCTGCGCGCCATCTCGGCGGCGCATCACCCGCTGCACCTCGACTTCACGGCGTACCGCACGCCGTTCGGCCTGCTGTCCCAGGACGAGATCCAGCGGATGGGCGCGCCGGCGTTCGATCCCTTCGACGACTACGTCGAGCGCTCGTTGGTGCCGAGACTGCGCGAGTCGGGGGCCCGCATCGTCGGCATCTCCGTCTGTTTCCCGGGCCAGCTGCAGCCCGCGTATGCGTTCGCGTGGAAGCTGAAGACGGCGTTACCCGGCGTTCATCTCACCGCCGGCGGTCCCGGTCTGACGCAGATGATGATTCGGCTCACGGGATCGGCGCTCGCGAACGCGCTCGGCCCGTTCGACTCCGCCGTGGTCTTCGAGGGTGAGCACACGCTCCTCGATCTCTGGAAGCACGTTCGCGACGGCGCCTCGCTGCGGCAGATTCCCAATCTGGTCCTGCGCGATCCACTCATGGGTGCTCGGTTCCTGGCTGGGCACGGCATGGAGGACCTGCGGGCCTTGCCGGCACCCGACTTCGACGGCCTCCCGCTCGATCGCTACCTCTCGCCACGGCTCACGCTCCCCTACGATCCGACGCGCGGCTGCTACTGGGGCAAGTGCACGTTCTGCCACTACGGGCTCGCCGAGGTCGGCACGGCCAGCTACCGCGAGCGCGCGGTCGAGACCTGCGTCGCGCACCTGGCGGCGCTGTCGGCCAAGCACGGCACGCGGCACTTCTACCTGTCGCAGGACTCGGTCGCGCCCAAGACGATCGTCAAGCTGGCGGGCGCGCTGGCCGACTCCGGCCTCGAGCTGCGCTGGGCGACCGACCTCAAGCCCGAGCGCTACCTGACCCCGGCACGGGCGGAGACGCTGCGGCGAGGCGGCGCCGTCGCCTGCGCGCTGGGCGTGGAGTCGGGCAGCCCGCGCGTCCTCGCGCTCATCGACAAGGGGGCGCCCGTGGAGGTGGTGAGCGACGTCATCGGTCACCTCGCGGGGGCGGGGATCGCCGCCGAGGCGATGTGCTTCACCGGCTTTCCCACCGAGACGCTGGCCGACGCGCTGGCGACGCTGCGTTTCCTCGACGACCGGCGCGACGACGTCGCCGCGTTCATCGTGGGCCAGTTCGATCTCACGCACGGCGCGCTGGTGGCGCAAGCGCCGGAGCGCTTCGGCATCCGCGAGGTCTGGCAGGTCGAGGGCGACACGCTGGGCA
>CAYSCF010000670.1:0-2579 GCA_964429305.1 uncultured Sandaracinaceae bacterium
TCTTCCACTCGTTCGCGCCGTGGAGCGCCGTGCTGCCGCTCGCGATCGGCAGCCTGATGACCCGCCCGAAGACCCACCACCGCAAGCGCGACACCGAGAGCGCGCTCGGCGCCGCTGCGGTGATGTGGGCCGCCGCCGGCATGGCCGCCGAGACGGTGTTCGAGTCGCGCTACGGCAGCGCACCGTTCCTTCCGATGATGGCGCTCGCGATCATCGTCGCGACCTATCTGCGCACCGTCGAGCGCGACGGCCGCGGCTCGTGGGCCGCCGGCATCGTGACGGGCCTGCTCGCGCTCTTGCTCGTGCGCGACTTCGCCGAGTACCCGGGCACGCCGGCTTCGGGCCTCGCGCTCACGGATCTCGTCGCGCCCGAGCCGTTCAACCCGAGCCGCCGCTGGGCGATCGTGTTGTGCGCGTTCGCGGGCCTCGGGTTCCTCGGTCTCGCGACCGATCGCAGCGAGACGTTCGCGCCGGTGCGCGAAGAGATCGGCGGGCCGGTGCGCCTCTGGCGTGCGCAGTGGGAGCTCGGTTGGGGCACGCGCCTGTGGATGATGATCATCGCGCTGCTGGGCGCCGCGTGCATCGGCTTCGGCGTGCTCGCGTGGGCGGTGCCCGAAGAGCGCCCGTTCGCGACCTTGTTGATCGTCGGTGCGGTGATCGGCGGCGTGTTCGTCCTGGCCGGTGCCACCGCGCTCGTCGTCTCGTTCCGTCGGCCCGGCCATCCGGTCGGTCGATGGGCGGCGCTCGTGGCGTGGCTGGCGATCGGCTTCGCGATCGGCTGCCTGATCCTGAGCTCGCCCGCGATCTCGAGTCTCGGCGTTCGCGTCGGCAAGGCGCTGCTCTTCGTGCCGTTCGGTGTCGTGCTCGCGTACGGCGCGATTCGCGCGCTCCGCTTCGGCTTCTACAAGCTCGGCGATCTCGCGCTCGCGCCGATGATGGTCGCTTCGCTCGCGGTCGGCGGCTACGTGTCGCTCGTCTTCGAGCCCGACCTCTCGCAGCACTTCTCGCCGCGCGAGGTCTACGACACCTACAACGCGCTCGCGCACGACGACGAGCCGCTCGGCGAGTACCGCGTCGGTGGCCGCGCGGCCGCGTACTACGCGCAAGGCGCGGTCGAAGAGCTCGCCGACGAAGGCGCGGCGGTCGCGTTCCTGCAGCGCCCGGGCCGCGTGTGGCTCGCGTTCCGTGCCGATGATCTCGCGTCGCTCGATCGCGCGTACCGACGCAACACCGCGGTCACGGGCCATCCGGGCCGTCACCTCTTCGTCGCCGATGCACGCAGCGCGCGCGTTCTGCTCGCGACGAACTCCCCGATCGCGGGGCGCGCGGACGAGAACTATCTCGACGGCGCGATCCTCGACGCGGTGCCGGCGACGATGCAGCACCAGGTGCACTGCAACTTCGATCAACGCGTCGAGCTCGTCGGCTACGATCTCGAGTCTCCACACCCCGACACCGCGGGCCCCGGCCAGCAGATCGCGGTCACGTGGTACTGGCGCTCGATCGCACCGGTCCCCGCCGGCTACCAGATCTTCCTGCACGTCGACGGCTACGGTCAGCGTCTCAACGGCGATCACGAGCCCGTCACCGGCCACTATCCGGTTCGGCTCTGGGACACGGGCGACATCGTCGTCGACCGCCAAGAGATGCGCATCCCGGCGAATTTCCCGGCGGGCGACTACCAGTACTACATCGGCTTCTACAGCGGCGAGACGCGCCTCGAGATCCTCGAAGGTCCCGAGGACGAAGTGAACCGCTGCATCGCCGGCACCATCCACGTGCGCTGACGCCGCGCGTCGAGCACGAAAATGAATCGACTCGCGCGTGACGCGGAGGCCGTGCTAGGCCGGATCATGATGAGCCTGCCGGCGGAACGGCTCGACACGACGCTCCCCGACCTGACGGTCGAGACGAGCGACGACGAGACGTTCCTTTTCGCGTACGTCGCGAACCTGCACGAGCTCGGCGTCTTCGTGCGCACCGATCGTCCCCTGCCGATCGGGACGCGCGTGAAGCTCGGCTTCGAGCACAGCGATCTCGTCCTGCAAGGCGAGGTTGCGTGGATCAATCCGGTCCGCAACGACGACAACCCGAACCCCGGCATGGGGATCCGCTTCGTCTCGCTCGATCTCGATCAGCGCGATCACGTCGTCGGGCTGGTGCGCGCGATCGCGTACCTGGATGATCCGATCGACGCGAACTGATCTCGGTCCGGCAGACGGCTACGGGCTAGGGATATCGGGGATGAACGGGACGAGGGGATGGGCCGCATCCCCGGCATCCCGCTCATCCCTGACATCCCCCGCTCGCTCCCGTCGTTCGGATCAGAAGTCTCTGCGGATCCGGAGGATGTCGCCGAGCACGTGCGTGCCCGTGAGCGCGTCGTAGGTCGGGTCGAGCGCGAGGTCGTCGTCGCGGAGCTGGCCGGCGGAGTAGGCGGCGCGCATCGCCTGCCACCAGACCTCGGGGTCCGGATGCGGCGGGACGACGTTCGTCTTCGGCGGGCTCGGCGGCGGGATCGGCGTGTCGTTCTCGATCGCTTCGATGACGCCGCGCATCGCCGCGCGGTCGTCGTCGTC
>CAYSCF010000671.1:0-2567 GCA_964429305.1 uncultured Sandaracinaceae bacterium
CACGATGCGGCCGCCGAGCGCCGTCTCGACGACCTCGTTCACGTCCTCGATGCGGAGGCCGTAGCGCGCGAGCGCGTCCCGGTCCGGCGTGATGTCGAGATACGTCCCGCCCTCTTGGCGCTCGAAGAACGCGCTGCGCGTGCCGCGAACACCGCGCAGCACGCCCTCGATCGCGATGCCGGCACGCTCGATCTCCCCGAGATCGCGGCCGTAGACCTTCACGCCGATGGGCGTGCGGATGCCCGTCGCGAGCATGTCGATGCGGTTTCGGATCGGCTGCGTGAACGCGTTGGTCCAGCCGACCATGCGCAGACGACCGTTCAGATCCTCGATGAGCTCCTCGCGCGTCATCGGTCGGAACTCGGGCCAGAGCGGCGTGAGCGCGGGACGAATCCAAGCTGGCGCCCCCGCCCACCAGCGGCGCTCGTAGCGTGTGCGCCACTCGCTTCGCGGACGCAGCCGCACGATGGTCTCGGCCATCGAGAGCGGCGCCGGATCGGTCGGCGTCTCGGCGCGGCCGACCTTGCCGAGCACGGCCACCACCTCCGGCACCTGCGCGAGGATCGCGTCCTGCGTCTCGAGATCGCGCCGCGCCTCCTCGATTGAGATCCCGGGCAGCGTCGTGGGCATGTACAGCAGGTCGCCCTCGTCGAGCGGCGGCATGAACTCGGAGCCGAGCCGCGGCAGCAGCGGGAGCGCCGAGAGGATCGCGAAGAGCCCGATCAGGATCGTGGTGCGCGGGTTGCCGAGCGCGACGTGGACGAACGGCTCGTATACGCGCCGGATCGCGCGCGAGATCGGGTGCTGGCTCTCCGGGCGGATCTCGCCGCGCAGCAGGTAGTCGCGCAGCGCCGGTGCGAGCGTGATCGAGAGCAGCGCGGCGGACAGCATCACGCACGTCTTGGTGAACGCGAGCGGGATGAAGAGGCGGCCCGCTTGTCCGGTGAGACCGAAGACGGGCAGGAATGAGACGGCGATGATGAGAAGCGAGAAGAAGATCGCGGGCGTCACCTCGCGCGCCGCCTCCGCCAGCAACTTGCGCCGCGCCTCTTCGGTGAGGTTCTTCGGCGCCCGCTCCAGTGCGCGATGCGCGGCCTCGACCATCACGATCTCGGCGTCGACCGTCGCGCCGATTGCGATCGCGATGCCGCCGAGCGACATGATCGTCGCCGGGATGCCGAAGAGCGCCATCGGAATGAACGCGATGAGCACCGCGAGCGGCAGCGAAATGATCGGGAGCAGCGCCGACCGGAAGTGGAGCAGGAAGATCATGATCACGAGCGCGACGACGATCATCTCCTCGCTGAGCGCGTGCACGAGCGTGTCGATCGCGCGCGTGATGAGCGGCGCGCGGCTGTACACGGGGCGGATCTCGACGCCCTCGGGGAGCGAGTCGCGAATCTCGCTCAGTCGCGCCTCCACGCGCCCGATCACGTCGAGCGCGTTCTCGCCGTAGCGCATCACGACGATGCCGCTCACGACGTCGCCCGTGCCGTTCCAGTCCGCCGCGCCACGGCGGATCTCGCCGCCCATGCGAACGGAGCCGACGTCGCCGACCCGAAGCGGCGTGCCGTCCTCACCGGTCCGCACGACGACCGACTCGAGGTCGCGCTCGCTCCCGACGTAGCCGCGGCCGCGGACGAAGTACTCGCGCTCCGACATCTCGACGATGCGGCCCCCGACGTCACCGTTCGAGGCGCGGATCGCGTCACCCACTTCGGCGAGCGACACGCCGAGCGCACGCAGCCGCACGGGGTCGAGCGTCACCTGGTACTGCGGCACGAAGCCGCCGACGGGCGCGACCTCGGAGACACCCGGTACGCTCGCGAGCGCGTAGCGGATCGAGAAGTCGTGGAGCGCGCGCAGCTCGCCGAGGTCGTGTGTGCCCGTCTCGTCGAGCACGACGTACTGGTAGATCCAGCCCACGCCGCTCGCGTCCGGTCCGATGCGCGGCGTGACGCCTTCGGGCATGCGGCCGGCCGTGCTCGATAGGTACTCGAGCACCCGCGAGCGCGCCCAGTAGGGGTCTGTGCCCTCGTCGAAGACGACGTACACGAAGCTCATTCCGAACATGCTCTGGCCACGCACCTCGACCACGCGCGGCGCGCCGAGGAGCGCGGTCACGATCGGATACGTCACCTGGTCCTCGACGAGCGTTGGCGAGCGCCCCATCCACTCGGTGAACACGATGACCTGCGGATCCGAGAGGTCGGGCACGGCGTCGAGCTGCAGGCGCTGCATCGCGGCGACTCCCGCGCCGGCCGCGATCACACCGAGCAGCAAGACGAGCGCGCGGTACTTCGCCGAGAGCTCGAGCACGCGGGCGATCACGGCGCGCTCCCGCTGGGCGTTCCGGCATCGCTCACCGGAGCGACGGCCGCAGCGAGCCGACTCTCGGAGTCGAGCACGAAGGCGCCGCGCACGACGACCCGGTCCCCGTCGTCCAAGCCTTCGAGGATCTCGCGCTCGTCTCCGAGAAGGGCGCCGGAGGCGACGACGCGGGGCTCGAAGAGACCGCCTCCGCGCTCCACGAACACGTAGCGCACTGTGCCGCGATCGATCAGCGC
>CAYSCF010000672.1:0-2545 GCA_964429305.1 uncultured Sandaracinaceae bacterium
AGGCCGTGGGCGCGCTCTACGACGCGCTCGCCAAGGGCGGGGGAAAGCGCTTCGTGCACGTCTCGACCGCGATGGTCTACGGCGTGGGGCAGAAGGGCGCGCTCGACGAGGGCGCGCGCATCCTGCCGCGCGGGCCGCACTCGCGGAGCAAGCGCGACGCGGAGGTGCTGCTCGAAGAGCGCCGAGGGAAGGGCCCGCCGTGGACGATCCTGCGCGCGGCGCCGCTCTACGGGCGTCGCGGTCGGCACTTCGCGGCCTCGCTGCTCGTGGTCGGCCCGGCGATGAAGCTCTTCACGCCGGTGCTGCCGCGCACGGCGGGCGGGCCCGTGCACACGTTCGTGCACGCCGAGGACGTCGCGCGCGCGCTGGTGTTCGTGCTGAAGAAGCCCGAGGCGCACGACGCGATCCTCAACGTCTCGGACGAGGACCCGCTGACGCTCGGCGACCGCGTGACGGAGACGTTCCGCGCGTACGGGCTGCCGACGGTTCCGGCGGGCGAGCTGCCGCGCGCGATCCTCGATCGCTTCGGACAGTTCTTCCAGCGCTCGGCGGCGTATCAAGGGCTCGATGCCGCGATCCTGTCGGCGTGGCGGCTCGTCGTGCTGCGCCATGGCCTCAAGCCGGCGCTGCGCGCGCGCGTCGATCGCGAGGCGCTCACGCTTCTGTACGACGACCTCGTCGTCGATGCGTCCAAGCTGCGCGCGATGGGCTGGGCCCCGCGCTTTCCGCGCTTCCAAGAGGGCTGGCGCCAGGTGCTCCGCTGGTACCAAGCCGAGCGATGGGCGCCGCGATACGGTTGATCCCGGGCCCAGGGCTCGGCGCGAAGCGGCGAGAGGGCACGATTCGGAGTACGCTAGAGGTGTCGTGGTGGTGTCGAGCCTGATCCGCCGTACGTCCGAGCTGGGCCGCGAGGCCCGCGCCGTGGTGCGTCAGGGCTCGCTGATGGCCTTCCCGAAGCGGACGGCCTCGCCGGTCGGTGCCGAGCGCGCGGTCGTGTTCGTCCACGGCTTCATGGCCGGCGGGCCCGTCTTCGATCCCATGCGCGCGCACGTCGAGTCGGTCGCGGGCGTCGAGACGGTCGGTCTCTCGTACGGCCCGCTCGAGACGTTCGAGCACATCGCGGGACGCATCGCAGCGCTCACCAAGCTCTCGGCGCACGGGCGGCCGGTCACGATCGTCGGGCACTCGCTCGGCGGCCTGCTCGCGCGCTGGTATCTGCAGGAGCTGGGCGGCGCGATCGATCAGGGTGGGGCGGTCGACCGCTTGATCACGATCGCGAGCCCGCACGCCGGCACCGACATGGCGCGTCTGGCCCCGGGCTCGCTCGGCGCGGCGCTCCGGCCCGGCAGCACGATGTTGCAGCGCCTCAAGACCGGGCGCGATCGCGCCAAGGGTGTGGCCCACGTCGCCGTCGTCGCCGGTCGGGACCGCATGATCGTGCCTGCGGACAGCGCCGGCGCGATCGAGGACGCCGAGATCCACCGCTTCGACGACCTCGGCCACAACGAGGCGCTCTTCGATCCGCGCGTGGTGAATCTCGTCGCGCAGCGCGTGCGTGGTTCGGGCGTGCGTTAGCCAGCACCCGCTGCTAACGCTGACTGCCTTTTCTTCCGATGGCCGGCCCCGTCACAACCGAGGAGAGCACGCTGCGCAAGCTGCTCCCGCGTCTGCTGCTCTCGCTGGTCCTCGGTGGCGTCTTCGCGTGGCTGATCGCGCGGGGCGGTGTGCCGCTGCTGCCCTCGCTCGCCGAGCTGCGGAGCGTCGATCCGCAGCTGCTCGGCATCTACGTGCTCGTGCTGCTCTCGATGCACTTCGTGCGCGCGACGCGGTGGCGCTTCCTGGTCGCGCCCGTGAAGGCCGACGTCCCGTTCTGGCAGGGCGTGCTGATCAACTGGGTCGGCTTCTTCGCGATCTTCGTGCTGCCGCTGCGCATCGGTGAGCTCGCGCGCCCGGCGGTCTCGAAGATGCGCCTGGGCATCCCGCTCTCGGTCGGCTTCGGCACGGTGGCGCTCGAGCGCGTGTTCGACGGTCTGCTCACGAGCCTCTGCGTGGTGTGGGGCCTGGCGTTCCTGCCGCAGCTGCACACCGACGATCCGATCGCGCGCAGCCTGCCGTACTACGGCTGGCTCGCGGTCACGGGCTTCGGCGCGGCGTTCTGCGGCCTGGTGCTCTTCCTCTGGCAGCGCGAGCTCGCCAAGAAGCTCGTGCACTGGACGTTCGGGCTCTTCTCCAAGTCGCTGGCCGACAAGGTGAGCGAGCGCGTCATGGGCATCGCCGACGGCGTCCGCTCGATGTCCAGCCCGCGCCTGGCGATCGGGTTCGTGAGCGAGTCGATCGTGTACTGGGGCCTGAACGCGACGGGCATGTGGATCCTCGCGCGCGCGTGCGGGCTCGACCTCACGTTCGGCCACGCCGCGGCGCTGATGGGCATCCTGGCGATCGGGGTGTTGCTCCCGGCCGGCCCGGGCATGTTCGGCAACTTCCAGCTCGCGCTGCTCACGGGCCTGCGGCTCTACGTCGCCGAGTCGGTGGTCGACCACGACGG
>CAYSCF010000673.1:0-2544 GCA_964429305.1 uncultured Sandaracinaceae bacterium
GCTCGCGGTGTCGCAGATGAGCGAACAGGCGCCGTTGCTCAGGCACACGTTGCTGCGGCAGTCCGCGGGCACCGTGCACGCGCCGCCGAGCGGGTTGCCCTCGTGCAGACAGTGATCGCCCATGTCCGTCGCGTAACACGCGAAGCCGTCTCCGCAGTTCGTCGTGCCCATCGTGCACGCGATCGAGCAGGCGCCTTCGACGCAGTCGGGCGCCGCCGGCAAGCAGTCGCCCGGCACCGTGCAGCTGCCACCGAGACCGGAGAGACCGCCGGGCGCGCAGAACGCGCCGTTGCAGTGCCACGAGCTCGGGCAGTCGCTCTCCGTCGTGCACGCCTCGCTGCAGTAATGGCCCGCGGCGGTGCAGTGCATGCTCGCGCACTCCGCGTCCGTGGTGCACGGCCCGCCCAACGCTTGCGGGCCCATGTGCTGCGCAGCCGAGAGGCACGCTCCACAGTCCGTCGTCGGATCCGATCCCGAGCCGAGATTGCACGAGAGGCCGTCGCTGCAGCCGCTTCCGCCCGTCGGCCAGCACTGACGACCACAGAGGCGGCGACCTTGCAGCTGCGCGCAGTAGCCGGAGGCGCAGTCCGTGTCCGCGGCGCACGTCGCGCCCGTGTCGCCCGCACCCGGCGCGCCCGGCGCGCAGAGGCCCGCACCGCATCCGGTGACCGCGCAGTGCATCGTCGCCGGGCACGGGTCGACCATCGTGTCCGGTCGGCACGGGCGCGTGCACACCATGCTGCCGCCCGCCGTCGCACACATGGTGCTGACGCAGTCGTGGCTCGACGTGCAGGTCGCGCCGAGCGGTGAGCAGCCGGGCGTGTCGTCGACGATGCCGTTGCAGTCGTCGTCGAGACCGTTGCAGACCTCGACGAGCGGCGTGCAGGGCGGCGTCCAGCTGAGCGCATCCTGGATGAGCGCGGTCCACGACGCGACGTTGGTGAAGAAGCTCCGCGAGCTCACGCACGTCGTGTCCGTCCCGAAGCTGGTGATGCCTGCGACGTTGCCCGCCGGATCGATCAGCGGACCACCACTGTCGCCCTGGCACGTCCAGCTCGTGCCCGTGGCCTGGATGACCGTGGACACGCGACGAATCGACATGGGGCCGCTGTATTTCACGCCGGAGTCGGTATCGACGGGCGTCCCCGTCATCGTGCGTCCGAACCCGACGACCGTCATCGCGGTCCCGACGGCCGGCGCGGTCGTCGCATACGGACGAGGCGTGACGGTGAGCGCATCGCGCAACAGCAGAATCGCGATGTCGCTTCCATCGCTGACGGACTGGTTGACGTCCGTGCCGGGCGTCGTGCGTACGTCGAGGACGGTGTGGACCGGGTTGCCCGGCGCCATGATGTCGGAGCCCTCGATGACGTAGTACCAGCTCACGGGGACCGCGACGTTGGTCGTGCTTCCCGCAGCCGCTTCCTGGAAGACGCAGTGCTTGGCCGTCATGACGGCGTGGGGGCCGATCACGGTTCCCGAGCAGAGCGCGCCACCCGCCGCCGGGTTCGCCGGGTCCGACCAATAGATCGAGACGACCTCCGGATAGCCCGTCTCGCGCGTGCCGTTGATGACGGGCTCGATGTCGGCGCCGACGGGGACGGGCGCGCAGCTGACGAGCGCGGGCGTGACGAGCAGAGGCGCGAGAAGAAGAAGACGACGCATGGGGGCCTCGGACGCGGAGGGTTTCGAGGAAAGCGTTGCATGATAGCCGCACCGGCCCGCGGCGGAAACGAATCACACGAGGCGAAGGAGCGTTTTCCCGTGAGGTGATAGGCTCCGCGCCGAAATGTCCGAGACGAAGTCGTGCCCGAGCTGCGGGCACACGAACAGCGTCGATGCGCGGTTCTGCGCGAAGTGCGGCACTCCGCTAGCGGGGACTGGGCTTCCGGCGGCGGCGCCTGCCCCCGCTCCGGCTCCCGTGGCGCGGCCGCGACCAATCGATGCGAATCGCACGATGCTCGGCGCATTGATCGATCCGACCACGGTCAAGCCTTCGGAGCCCGCGCCCGCAGCGCCTACTGCGAGCCCGCGCGTCCCGCATCGGACGGTCGTGGGCGGTGGGTTCACGTTCGACCCACGCACCGGATTGCCGATTCCCGAAGGCGCGGTCCCCACGCCGCCGCCGGCGAGCTCGACCATCGGTCTCTCCGCGAGCCCCATGAGCTCGCCCGGAACGACGATCCCCGACGAAGCGCAGATGCCCGTCGCGGCGCCGAGCGCTCCCGTGGCGCCCGTCGCGCCGGCGCCGATCGCGCCCGCACCAGCAGCTCCGACGCGCGCGCGCGAAGCGAATCGTACGATGATGGGCGTCGGCCTGGGCCCCGTTCCCGCTGCCGCACCGATCGCGACTGCGCCGTTCGAGCGAGACGCGCCGCCGCCGGCTCCCGCGCCCGTTGCCGCAGCTGCCGAGCCCGCGCTGAACGCCGAGACGATCGTCGATGCGCCGAAGGCCACGGGGCGTGGGCAACGCACGATGCTCGGAATGCCGACGCCGATGATCGCGTCCGTCGTCGCGCCGGTTGCGGCTCCCGCGCCGATTGC
>CAYSCF010000674.1:0-2521 GCA_964429305.1 uncultured Sandaracinaceae bacterium
GCAACGTCGTGACGAGCGCGCCGACTTGCAGCGGCGGCGCATGCGGTGTCGGGACGCCGAGCTCGTGCACTCCGTACACGTGCTCGAGCGCGACGGCGTGCGGCACGAGCTGCACGCTCGACACGAACTGTGTCGGGGGCGACTACTGCTCGGGAGGTGTGTGCGTCCCGACGCTCCCGCCGGGCGCGAGCTGCACGACCAACAACCAGTGCTCGAGCGGTCCGTGCGTGGACGGGGTCTGCTGCAACACGTCCTGCGTGGGCACGTGCCAGGCATGCACGCTGACGCGCACTGGCCTGCCGGATGGCCTCTGTGGGCCGGTCCGCATCGCGACGGATCCGGACAACGAGTGTCCGACGGATCCGGTCTCCACGTGCGGCCGCACCGGCTCGTGCAACGGCGTGGGCGGCTGCACGGTCTATCCGGACGGGACGACGTGCGGCAACGCCTCGTGCTCGGGCAGCTCCATCACCAGCGCGCCCACGTGCACTGGCGGCGCTTGCGGTGGCGGCACGACGTCGACGTGCGCGCCGTACGATTGTGCGAGCGCCACGTCCTGCGGCGCCAGCTGTGTGGGCGACGGCAACTGCACGTCCGGCAACTACTGCTCGGGCGGGATGTGCGTGCCGCAGCTGAGCGGGGGCGCGGCGTGCAGCGGGAACAACGTCTGCTCGGGCGGCCACTGCGTCGACGGCGTGTGCTGCAACACCGGATGCGCGGGCACGTGCCAGGCGTGCTCGAATTCGCGAACCGGTCAGGCCGACGGAACGTGTGCGAACGTCTCGAACAACACCGATCCCGACAACGAGTGCGCCGGGCTCCTCGTCTGCTTCAACGGCGGCTGCATCTGAGCGCGATCGCGCTCAATCCGTACACGTCGTGACGCGTCGCCCGAGCTCTTCGGCGAAGTGTCCGGCGGGCGCCGCCGTCAGATAGGCGCGCGCATCGGTGCATCCGGCCGCATCGAGCGGCGTCGATGCCAGCGTCGCGAGCCAACCCCGCGCTTCGATCGAGGTGTCGTGAATCGCGCGCAATCGCTCGGTCGGATCGCGATGCGCGTTCTCGTCGACGTACGCGAGCAAGAGCGTCGCGTCGGGATCGTCGGGCACTCCGTCGAGCGCCTGGCGCGCGAAGATCGACACGCGGCCGTACGCGCCGCCTTCCCACTCCATCCAGGCCGAGGCTACGGCGATCATCGCGTTGTCGCGTGGCGAGAGAGGTGACTCGGACGAGACCGTCGCATGCAGCTGATCGAGCATCGCCTGCACCGTCGGATCGCGATGAGCACGAGCGAGCGCCACGGCGCGCCGGCCGAGCGCGAGACGGCGATCTTCGGTGCGCGAGAGCGCCGCGTAGTACGCGTCGGCAGCGTCCGACCAGCGCTCCGCCTGATCGTAGAGCGTCGCGAGCGCGAAGCGCAGGGGCCCGTCCTCCGGGCTCCGACCGATCGCCTCGACGACGCGCGCGACGCCGCTCTCGCCGGCCTGTCCCTCGACGAGCGTCTGCGCGCGCAGGTGATCGATCTGCGGCGAGACGATGTGCGCCTCGTCGATGCGCGCGAGCGACTGCATCGCTCCCGCGAGATCGTGCGTCTCGACCTGTACGCCGAGCAGCGACACGAGCGCCGTCGCGAGCTGCGGATCGATCGCGAGCGCCGCCGTGTATGCCTCGCGCGCTTCGTCGAGATGGCCGAGCATGCGCGCCGCCTGGCCGCGCTCGCTGTCGATCTGCGGGTCGTCCGCCGTCGCGTCGGCGACCGCCTGGAACGCCTCGTACGCCTGGGGCCACTCGGCGACGCGTGCATGCACGCGCGCGCGCGCGACGACGATGAGCGGCTCGTTCTCGTGGCCTTCGGCGGCCTGACCGAGAACCGCGAACGCGCGATCCCGCTGACCGAGCGCGGCGAGCGCGTACGCCGTGGCTGCCGCGAGGCGCGGGTGCGTCGGATCGGCCTGCTGCGCGGCTTCGACCGACGCGAGCGCCGCATTCGGATCGCCCTGCTGCAGAAGGAACTGCACGAGACCGAAGTGCGCGTACGACGAGAGCGCCGGCGCGTGCTCGGCCGTGCCGAACGAGGTCTGGGCCGTCGCCGCATCGCCGCGCGCCACGGCCACGCGTGCCAGCATGAGAGCTCGACGAGGCGAGTCGGTCGCCGTCTCGGCCGCGCGCGCCGCCGCCGGGATGTCTTCTCGGAAGAGCGCGTGCCGCGCGGTGAGCAGCGCGCGCCGCGAGGCATCGGTCGAGACCGGATTCACCAGCGGCTCCATGGCCGTGGCCGCATCGAGCCGACGGCCCACGTCGAAGAGCGCCTCGCTGAGCTCGATCGTGAAGAGCTAGTCGCCGGGCGGCGGGTGATCGCCGGCGCTCGCGAGGTGCTGCGTCGCGCGAACGGTGTCGCCATCGATGGCGTCGGCGATGCCCAGAGCGAGCTCGGCCCAGCCGCGCTCGGCGGGGGTCGCGTCGCTGGCATCCAGCACGGCCTGCGCTTCGCGACGCACGGGGCCGCTCGCTCCCAGCGACT
>CAYSCF010000675.1:0-2512 GCA_964429305.1 uncultured Sandaracinaceae bacterium
GCAGCCGGACGCAAGCGATGTGACGACGACGCCTGCCGCGAACGAAGCTCCGGCACAGGGAGCCGCGTGAACGCTGTCGCTCACATGGGCCAGCTCATCGTCCGGTCGTCAGCGAGTTTCCAAACTGGATATGTGTGGCGCTCGGCGCGTGGAGCTCTTGGCGGCGCGGCGCGCTCTCGCCGTCGATCCACATGAGGACGACCACGAGCTCGGCTTCGCCACCGACGACGAGATCCGAGCGGCCGTCGCCGTTCAGATCGCCGTTCATCTCGACCACGTCTCCGAACAACGTTCCACCGACCATGCGATCGGTCCGAGCGCCTTCGCCACCCCAGTCGATCTGGACCACACCCGCGTCGCGGCTCGCAAAAGGGCGCCCCGTGGCGACGTCGAGGGCTCCATCGCCATCGAGATCGCCGCCGCTGGCGAGCGTTGGACCGTCGACGTTCGCCGTCTCGGCGACAAGGGGGCGCGTATCGATGGGCTCTCCGAGGATGGTCACGCCTCCGTGGAGACGAAACTCGGTCGTGTGGCCCAGCACGAGGAGGTCCGCGGCGCCATCGCCGTCCACGTCACCCCCCGGGCCGGCGGCCAGGCCGCAGTACGTGTCCATGGCAGAGGGCGCGCACTCGACCGCTACCAAGCGCGACGGAGAGCGCGAGGAGAGAACGAACGTGCTCTGTGCAGCTCCGAGCACCGCGTCGGCACGCCCGTCGCCGTCCAGGTCCCCGATCCGGCTCGCGGTGAACGACGCCATGCTCCCCGCCGGATAGTCCGGGAGCTCGATGCTCTGCACGGCCGCGCCGTCGAAGAAGCCTCGCGCGCCGAGGAAGATCCCGGGCTCGAGCTGGTCGACAGCGACACGATGCTGCACGAAGAGGTCGTCGATCCCGTCCCCGTCGAAGTCTCCCAGCCCCATCGGGAGGCCGAGGTCCATCGCCGCAGGATCAACAATCGGTCGAGCGCGTGAGATGTCCGGGCCGCTCGCCCCCCCGGAACGACAAGAACGGACGTGGGCGGACCCAACGGCGCGCCCCCCTCTGACAAAGCGAGGTCCGAGAAGCCGTCGCCATCGACGTCTCCCGCACACGCGACGTAACCGAAGAACGAACCGCGGCTCGTCGGCGCGTTGATCACCACGTCAGGATCGCTCGACACACCGCTCGGTCCGCCGAGATAGACGTACACCGCTCCGAGCGACCCGACCGCGAGGTCCGCGTAGCCGTCGCCATTCAGATCCATCGGCCGCACGACCGGCGTCTCTCGGCGCGGCCTCTCATGCGCGAGCGCGCATCCGCACATCGCGACGGCGATCAGTGCGGCGAGGCCGATGCGCATCGCTCAGTCCGGCTCGAAGAGCAGTACGCGGACGTCGTCGAGCGCGCCGAGGTGGTGCTCGATGCGCGGGCGCACGTCGTCCCAGGACAGTCCGCCGAGGCCACAGCCGAGCGCGGGCACGGCGATCGATCGGATCGAGCGCTGCGTGATCTCGCTCGCGAGCGCTTCGAGGCCCGACTCGATGTCTTCCATCCGGCTCTCGTCGCGGAAGTGGCGCTTCGTCGGGAAGTGCACGATCGCGCGGTCCTCTTCGATGACGAGCATGCGGCCCGGCTGGACCTCGCCCGCTTCGCACGCCTTGGCGTACGCCATGAACGTGCGCGGGTAGCGCTTCTTGAACTCGAACGCGAGGCCCTTGCCCATGACGCCGACGCAGTTGACGGGATTGACGAGGGCTTCGACGTCGGCCGTCAGCAGGTTTCCTCGCGTGAGCTCGATGGGCATCGCGCGCAGCTTAGTTCATCCTCGGCCCCGTGAAGCGTGCGTCCTTCTTCCTCTTCGTTTCGCTGCTCGCGTGTGGCGATCCGACCCTGCCCGTGGATGCGGGATCCGACGCGCCCACCCTGCCCGATGCGTATCGGCCGCCGTACGACGCGGGGCCCCAGTTCACGCTCGGGACGTCCGATCGGCCCGCGCCGGTGATCTTGCCCGCGGCGTACGACGGAACGACGCGGCTTCCGCTCATCCTGATGCTGCACGGCGATCTGATCACGGGCGCGGTCGAGGACGCGTACCTCCACTTCTCCGCAGCCGCGCGCACGAGTGGCGCCTACACCGTGCTGCCGAGCGGCTCCATGGACGCGGACGGCAACCCGACGTGGAACTACTTCGGCCACACGGGCACCGACGACGTCGCGTACCTGACGAGCGTGCTCGATCAAGCCGAGGCGATGCTGCCCGTCGACACGAGCCGCGTGTACGTGTTCGGCCACTCGAGCGGCGGCTTCATGGCGTACCGCATGGCGTGCGAGATCTCGGGACGGCTCGCCGCGATCGGAACGCTCGCCGGCGCCGACTTCCCGAGCGCGACCGACTGTGTGCCGACGAGACCCGTGTCCGTGCTGCAGGTGCACGGCACCGCCGACGCGCTGGTGCCGTACGCCGGCATCGCGGGCGAGCACACGGGCGCCGTCGAGAGCACGCAGCGCTGGGCGATGCGCGCCTCGTGCGATCT
>CAYSCF010000676.1:0-2499 GCA_964429305.1 uncultured Sandaracinaceae bacterium
CGCCTACGGAGCGCACTGGTTCTGCACGTGGCTGCTCGCGATGCTGGAGAGCGCCGTGGACAGCGCGCTGGGATCGTCGGCCGAGATCGTCGTCGTGCCGCCCGCGGCGGCGATCGAGTCGAGCCGCGCTTGACCCGCCGACGAGCCGGGAAGGCCCACGACCCACGTGTGGATGCCGCGCGCCCGCCAGCTGGACGCGCGCGTCGCGGCGTCGATCGTTCCGGTGCACGTGGGCTCGCCATCGGTGAGCAGGACGACCACCGTCTCGGCGCCCGCACCGCTCAGCGCTGCGTCCGCGGAGTCGAACGCCGAATCGATCGGTGTCGAGCCGAGCAGATCGGCCGAGCTCCACCGCGCAGCCCAGACCGAGAGGAACGACGCGCCCGACTGGAACGGGATCTGGCTCGCGATCGGATCGACGGGCGCACACATCGCGCTCGGGAGCGGCTCTTCGCTCGAGGGAAACAGGATCGCGCCGACCGTGAGCTGCGCTTCGTGCGGCATGACGGCGCTCGCGAGCGCCATCTCGGCGATCTGCCAGCGCGGACCGCTCGTGCTCCCGCCCGTCCACTCCGTCGCCATGCTCGACGATCGATCGAAGAGAACGAGCACCCGCGCCGTGCAGCCGACGGTGATCGTTCCCGTGTCGTGCCCGGCGTCGTTTCCGCCGCCGCCGACGATCCCGCCGATGCCGTGGTACCCGTCCGGGTCGTACGGCGAATCGACGTTCGCATCCTGCTCGGGCGCGTACGCGGTGGGCGCCGAGCACCCCATCAGCGACGCGCACATCGCGCCAAACAGAACGCCGCGCACCCACTCATTGTGGAGGCGCGGCGTCGGTACGCCAACCCGGCCAGGTGGCCGTCAAATCTTGCGATAGATGCCGACGACGATCCCGAGGATGTTGGTCTCGCGCCACTCGCTTCGCGGCACGAGGATCGGCGCCATCGACGGGTTGGCCGGCTCGAGGCGCACGTGGCTGGCCTCGGGGAAGAAGTACTTGCAGGTCGCTTCCTCACCGACCATCGCGATCACGATCGCGCCGCGGTTGGCGGTCGGCGACTTGCGCACGAAGACGTAGTCGCCGTCGTGGATGCCGGCCTCGATCATCGAGTCGCCCTTGATGCGCAGGCCGAACACGTCGCCACCGCGCTGGCCGAGCAGCATCCGATCGATGCGCACCGTGTCGCTCGGCGACTCGAACGCGTTCGTCAGCCCGAGCGGGCCCGCGGCGACGCGACCGAGGATCGGCACCTCGACCATGTCGGCGTAAGCGCCCGAGTCGTTCGCCGCCGACGCGACGTGACCGTTGCCGTTGCCGTTGTGCCCTGCCGACGAGGGACGGAGCCCGCCGTTGATGCTGCGCAGCCCCACGTTGCGGTTGCCGCCGCCATGACCGACGAGGTCCAGCGTCGCGTCGGTCGGGCGCAGCGTGCGCGACTTCATGTCCTCGCGCGTGAGGTAGCCCTTCCGCTCCAGCGCGCGGAGGTGATCGTTCACCCCGTTCGTGCTGCGGATGCCGAGCTTGTTGCCGATCTCGCGCAGCGTCGGGGGATAGCCGCGCTCGTCGATCGAGCCGCAGATGTACTCGAGGACCATGCGCTGCCGATCCGTGATGCCGTTCATAATCGTGTCTCCCCGCCGGAAAAAACCGAGCAAAATTCTGTGTGGGCGCCTGTACGTCTGAACAGGTGAGAGGGAGCGTTACGTGACATCCGTATACCCGTCAAGTTCTGTGCAGTGTTTCGTCGCTGCGCACTTCGCGTAGACCCGCCCTGCAGCTCGCTCGTCCGAGAGGCGATGCGACGACCCTCCGAGCGATCGATCCGCCTCGTCCTCGCGGCGCTGACCTGCTGTCTGGCCCCGTTCGCCGTGCCCGCGCCGGCGCATGCGCTCGGCTGGCTGGTGCCGACGAACACGTCGATTCCACCGCTCGCGATCCGCAGCCACCACGTCTCGGTCGGTGTTCGCGAGCGGATCGCGGAGACGAGCGTCACGCAGGTCTTCCTCAACTCGACGTCCTCGACGCTCGAGGCGACCTACGTCTTTCCCGTCCCCGAAGGCGCGAGCGTCAGCGGCTTCGCGATGTGGGTGAACGGCCAGCGCGTCGACGGCGAGCTGCTCGATGCGGGAACCGCGCGCACCGTCTACGAGCAGATCGTCGCACGCATGCGCGACCCGGGCCTCGTCGAGTACATCGGCGACAATCTCTTCCGCGCGCGCGTCTATCCGATCCTGCCGGGCGCCGAGCAGCGCATCGAGATCCGCTTCACGCAGACGCTCGACTACCAGGGCAGCGTCGTTCGCTATCACTATCCGCTGCGCGCCGGCGCGGCCTACGGCGCGACGCTCGACACGCTGAGCATCCAGGCCGATCTCGCATCGCGCACTGCGATCCAGTCGGTGTACTCACCCACGCATCCGATCGCGGTCACGCGCGACGGAGACCACCACGTGATCGCCGCGCTCAGCGGCTCGCGCGTCTCGCTCGATCAGGAC
>CAYSCF010000677.1:0-2492 GCA_964429305.1 uncultured Sandaracinaceae bacterium
AGTTGACGCTCGACTGGATGCCCTTCGAGTACATCACCTTCCGCGGCGAGTTCAACCACCGCGCCGCGAGCGTTCCCTACTTCAGCGGCCATGGAGGCGTGACGCCGCCGGGCGGTAACTCGGGCGGACTGGGCTCGATGGTCATGGGCTGGGCCCCGGACCTCGCCTACACGGAAGATCGGTTCACGGTGGCATTCCTCGTCCGGCTCTGACCGGTCGGGCGAGGTGGCTCGAAACTTCTCGAAGAATCGGTAGGTGGGTCGTGAGGCAGGTGTCGTGGACGGTGGCGGTGTGTGCTGCGTGCGCGGTCTTCGCAGGTTGCGGAGGTGCGGGGATGCACTCCCGCGCCTCGCGCGCGGAATGCGCGGCGTTGTCCACGGACGAGCACGCGCACGAGCCGTTCACGGCGCCGGTCGTCTCCGTCGAGCCGCTCGTGCGGCGCGATGTGGTCGGTCACTCGGCCCTGCACGTTCCCGAGGGCGCGCGTGTCGTCGTCTTGGCCGAGCGCGGCACGACCATCGAGTGGCTCGACCGCGTGCTCGAGTGTCGCGCGCAGTACGATGCCGAGTCGGAGCCGGGTCGGTCCAGCAGCCCTCTGGCGGTTCCGTCCGTCGAGATCCGTATCCGCGCGCTGGGGCCCACGTTCCACATCGACCTCACCTCGCGCGACCGCGCCGCCGCCGACGAGATCCTGCGTCGGGCTCGACTCGTGGCGACGGCGGGGGGAGGGTAGGCGCGACCCGAGCGCGGACGCGAGTTCGGGTCGAGGAGACCGAGATGATCGAGAAGGTGCTCGGAGGAGCGGCGGACGGGCCGGTCTGGATCGACCTGACTGCGCCGACCCAGGAAGAGAGCGCGTGCTCGTCACCGTCCATCGTCGCTCGCTTCCTCTTCTCGACGTGTTGAAGGCGCGAGCGCGCTCGGGCCGAGATCCCGTCTGTCTCCAGGTCCTGATGCTCGACATCCTGCTGGCTGGGGTCGAGACCTTCCACGCGCGGCTCGAGCAAGCCGAGCTCCGCGTCCATGCATTCGAGGCGGGCTTGCTCGAAGAATCCGGCTCCGCGCCGATCGCGTGGAAGGAGATCTTCCGAACGAAGGTGCGCATCGAGACGTTCAAGCGGCTGCTCTGGCACACGCAGAACGCGACGCAGAAGTACGTGCCGCGCGCGTCGGTCAACCAGCCGCTCGCGGAAGAGCTCCGCGAGCGAATCGCGAGCCTTTCGTTTTTCGCCGAGAGCCTCGACGACGATCTCGACAACCTGCTGACCGTTCAGCTCTCGCTAGCGGCGAACCGGACGAACGACGTCATGCGCCTGCTGGCGCTCTCGTCGGCCGTGTTCTTGCCGATCACGTTCATCGTGGGTGTGTACGGGATGAACTTCGAGAACATGCCGGAGGTCCACTCCCAGTACGGGTATGCGGGAGGCTGGACGCGGTGAGCGCTACAGCCGGAAGTTCGCCGACAAGCTCAAGGTCACCTGATCGAAGCGCGTGTCCGGCACCCACGTACCGAGCGGCGTGTCGCGGAAGCCATCGGGAGAGGTCGTCCCTCCCGGCCCGGCGAAATAGGGCGCATTGGAAGCGCGATACACGAACTCGGCGCGAATGCTCATGATGTCGCGCGGCGTGAGATCGAGCGTCGCCGTGAAGCCCCAGATGTCGAGCTTCGCGCCCGCGCCGGTCGGAAACCCGGGCGGCGCGTACTGGGCCAGATAGGCGGTGGGATTGCTCATCGCCTCGATGCGCACCGCGATGTGGAACAGGTCGCCCGCGAACGAGGCGCGATGCGCGAACGCGAAGCCGATCATGTGGGCTTGGTCGGGACCGGGGAGACCGTCGCCGCCCGCCTCGAACCCGAGATGGGTGTTGATGCTCCACGCGAGCCGATTCAGTGCGCCTCGAGGGTCGTTGAAGTAGCGCAGGACCACGCTGTGGTCGTGGTGCGCGCGGACGCGTCCGGGCTGACCGCGCGTGTCGGTGCCCACGTAGAAGTTCGCGATGATCGCCAGCTCTTCCCACGGCTGCCATCGGATCGCGAGCCCGCCCGAGGGCTCGAAGTTCCAATGCCCGTAGGTCTGCCAGCCGTTCATGAGCCAGGGCTCGATCTTCACGTTGTGGAAGAAGATCTGGGCGCGCACTCCCTGGAAGTAGAAGGGCGTGTGCTCGCACACGATCGATCGCGCGTAGTTCCAGTTCTCGCCGACGAGATAGCTCTCGAGGCCGATGTACGACATGAAGATGCCGGCCTCGATGTTGATCCCCTCGAGCTCGTCGATGTGCGCGCCGAGGGTCGCTTCGCGGATGTAACGGAGCGAGCTCGTGCTGAGGGAGCGCCCGCGGTCGACGGTTCCGTCGAGGTCCTGCACGATGTCGAGCCATCCACCGTACTGGAACGAGAAGCGGCCGATCATGTGCTCGTACAAGATGTCCACGCCGAGCGAGACCAGGTTCATCTGGATCTCGTTGTGTCGCGACGTCGTGCCGGTGCCCGT
>CAYSCF010000678.1:0-2477 GCA_964429305.1 uncultured Sandaracinaceae bacterium
TTCGAGCGCGCGATCACCATCCCGTTCCATCTCGCGTGCTCGGTGCTCGTGATGGCCTCGCTGCGTCGTCGGCGCGCGTGGCCGTTCGTGATCGCGCTCGTCGCGCACGCGATGATCGACGCGGCGATCGGGTTGCTCGGGGAGCTCAAGCCGCGCGGCTGGGCGCTGGAGATGGAGCTCACCGCGCTCTCGGTCCCGTTCACGGTGCTCGTCTTGGTCTGGGCGGCGCAAGCCGAGCCCGCCGAGGCGGCCCGATCCGATGGATCGAGCTAAGACACCGCCGTGAACGGCGATCGGCTCCGCATCGAGAAGCGCTTGGTGATCCCCGCGGTCCTGCTCGTGCTCGTCCTGACGGGCTCGGGAGGATCCTGCTCCGAGGGCCGCCACGAGCCCACGACGCCGAGCGTGCCCGACGTGCAAGCCGCCTCGCTCGGCACGCCCGCGCTGCGCGTCGTCGCGCTCACGGATCTGAAGGGCTATCTCGAGCCGTGCGGCTGCACGAGCCACCCGCTCGGGGGCATCGATCGCCTCGCGGCGCGCATGACGGCGATCCGATCCGATGGCGTGCCCACGGTGTTCGTCGCGGCCGGCAACCTGTTCTACGACGCCGATCGTCACGGCGTGGACGCGGCGATGGCCGCGACGCAGGAGGAGTGGCGCGCACAGACGGTGGCCGACGGGCTGACGCGCATCGGGCTCGCCGCCGCCGCGCCGGGTCCAGGCGATCTCCGCGAAGGGCCGGCCACGCTCGCCGCGCTCGCCGCGCGTGCGCACTTTCCGCTGCTCGCGGCGGGCGCCAGCGTCGCCGCCCCCGAGGGGAGCCCACCCGTCGTTCGCGATCACGTCGTGATCGAAGCCGGACCGCTCCACGTGGGCATCGTCGGCCTCGCGGACTGGACTGCGAGCGAGGGCGTGACGGTTCCGGCCGATGCCGCCGCCGCGCTCACCCAGGCGGTGGCGGCGGCGCGAGCCGAAGGCGCGCAGGTCGTGATCGCGCTCGTCGACGGAACGCGTCGAGACGCGCGCCGCTACGCGGGCAGCATCGCGGGCATCGATCTCGTCGTCGCCGGCGGGCTCGAAGAAGACGCGGCGCATCCACCGGCCATCAACGGCGCCATCGTCGCGGCGGCGGGGCAACAAGGCCAGGGCATCGACGTGATCGAGCTCTACGGCATCGCGAGCGAAGGCGACTGGACCGACGCAAGCACGTGGTCGCGCACCGAGGAGCGTGATCGCAACGTCCGCGAGGCGAACGCACTGCGCGCACGCATCGCCGAGTGGGAGCACGACGGCACGACGAGCGCGGAAGATCTCGCTGCGCAGCGCGAGCGCCTCGCCGGGATGGAGCGCGAGGCCGTGAACGCTGCGCGCGCGCCCGACGTGCACGGCCGCGCGTTCGTCGCGAGCTACGTGCCGCTATCGGACGACTCACCGCGCGATCGAGACGTTCAAGCGCTGCTCGACGGCTACTCGCAGCGCGTGAACGAGCACAACCGCGTCGCGCTCGCGAGCGTGCTGCCCCCGCCCGTCGCGGACGGCCAAGCGTCGTACGTCGGCAGCGAGCGCTGCGGCTCGTGCCACGCCGAGGCGCACACGTGGTGGCTCACGACGCTGCACGGGCACGCGTACCAGACGCTCGTCGACGTCCACAAGGAGTACAACCTCTCGTGCGTGGGATGCCACGTCACCGGCTACAACCGCCCCGGCGGTTCGACGGTCGCGCACGTCGGCGAGCACGGCGAGCTGCAGAACGTCGGCTGCGAGAACTGCCACGGCCCCGGCAGCCTCCACTCGGACGATCCCACCGGCGGCCACATCGCCGCCGACATGGGCGAGGACACCTGCTTGCGCTGCCACACGCCCGAGCACAGCGACCGATTCGTGTACGATGCCTACCGACGCATGATGATCGCGCCGGGACACGGAATGCCGAGCACGGGCGGGTGACGTGGATCGTATCTTCGCGATCGCGCTGGCCACGAGCCTGCTGACCGCGTCGAGCTGCGGCGGCGTCATCGATCGCACGCGCGACCCCGCGATGGCCTCGCAGGCGCCGGTGCAGCGACGCCCCGAGCCTGCACGCGAGCGCGAGCCCGAGCCGATGGCTGCCGCTGCGACGACGGAGCCGCCGCCGGTGGTCGACGAGAGCGAGTGGGCGCATGCGCCCGTTCTCGAGACGCTCGAAGGGCGCGTGAGCTACTACGCGGACTCGCTCGCGGGGCATCGCACGGCCAACGGCGAGTCGTACGATCCGCATGCGCTCACGTGTGCGTCACGGGATCTGCCCTTCGGCACGTTGATCCGCGTCGTGCGCCCCGACACGGGCGCTTCCGTCGTGGTCCGCGTCAACGATCGCGGCCCGTGGGGACGCACGCGCCCGCGCATCCTCGATCTCTCTCGCGCCGCGGCCGAGGCGATCGACATGATCCGCTCGGGCGTGATCGATGTGCGTGCCGAGGTCGTGCGGCGCGGCCCGT
>CAYSCF010000679.1:0-2467 GCA_964429305.1 uncultured Sandaracinaceae bacterium
CCTCCGCGCGATCTTCGGTGAGAAGGCGGGCGACGTGCGCGACACGTCCCTCCGCGTTCCGCCGGGCGTCGGTGGCGTCGTCATCAACGCGCGCGTGTTCTCGCGCAAGGGCACCGAGAAGGACGACCGCGCCCGAGAGATCGAGGACGCGGAGCGCGCCAAGCTCGAGAAGGACATGGCGGATGAGATCAAGATCATCCGCGAGTCCGCCTACACCCGTGTGAAGAAGCTGCTCGGCGGCCGCACCACGCAGGCCAAGCTCGTCGACGACAAGGGCAAGGTTCTGCTCGCCAAGGGCGTCGAGCTCTCGGCCGAAGCGCTCGAGCCCGTGCCGCGCAAGTACTGGCGCGACATCGAGGTCGACAAGGGCCAGGAGAAGGTCGTCGCCGTCCTCGATCAGCTCGAAGAGCAGGTCCAGGCCGTCGAGACGCTCTTCCAGGAGAAGATCGGCAAGCTCTCCAAGGGCGACGAGCTTCCGCCCGGCGTCATCAAGATGGTGAAGGTCTACATCGCCATCAAGCGCAAGCTCCAGGTCGGCGACAAGATGGCCGGTCGCCACGGCAACAAGGGCGTCGTCTCCCGGATCCTTCCGGAAGAGGACATGCCCTATCTCCCCGATGGTCAGCCCGTCGACCTCGTGCTCAATCCGCTCGGCGTCCCGAGCCGCATGAACGTCGGTCAGATCCTCGAGGTCCACCTCGGCTGGGCCGGCTTGCTCCTCGGGCGTCAGCTCGACGATCTGATGGCCGAGAAGAAGCTCGGTCCGGACGACGTGCGCAAGCAGCTCGGCAAGATCTTCGGCAAGGGTCAGCCCGAGACGAAGAAGCTGATCGACGAGCTCAACGACAAAGAGGTCCTCCTCTTCGCCGGCAAGCTCAAGGGTGGCGGTCTCAAGCTCGCGACGCCCGTCTTCGACGGCGCGCACGAGCTCGAGATCAAGAACCTGCTCTCGATCGTCAGCGAGACGGCCAAGGCGCAGGACATGAAGTCGCCGCTCTATCACACGAGCTCGCGCACTTCGGGTCAGACGGTGCTCTTCGATGGGCGCACCGGCGAGGCCTTCCACCGCGACGTCACCGTCGGCGTCATGTACATCCTGAAGTTGCACCACCTCGTGGACGACAAGATCCACGCACGCAGCATCGGGCCGTACTCCCTCGTCACCCAGCAGCCTCTCGGCGGCAAGGCCCAGTTCGGCGGCCAGCGTCTCGGCGAGATGGAAGTCTGGGCGATGGAAGCCTATGGCGCGGCCTACGCGCTACAGGAGTTCCTCACCGTCAAGTCGGACGACGTCCAGGGCCGCACCCGGATGTACGAGTCGATCGTCAAGGGCGAGTACCAACTGGATGCGGGGCTCCCCGAGAGCTTCAACGTCCTCATGAAGGAGCTCCAGGCTCTCTGCCTGAACGTCGAGCTCGTCGAAGGCCCCCCCGGTGGCCGCAAGCCTGGCGACGAGATGCTCGTCGCGGAAGAGGAGTGATCCGATGAAGGACATTTTCAGTTTCTTCGAGAAGCCGAAGGATCCGCTCTCTTTCTCCGCCATCAAGATCTCGCTGGCCTCTCCGGAGAAGATCCGCGAGTGGTCGCACGGTGAGGTCAAGAAGCCGGAGACGATCAACTACCGAACCTTCAAGCCGGAGCGCGATGGGCTCTTCTGCGCGAAGATCTTCGGGCCGGTGAAGGACTACGAGTGCATCTGCGGCAAGTACAAGCGCATGAAGCACCGTGGAATCGTGTGCGAGAAGTGCGGCGTGGAGGTGATCCAGTCGAAGGTGCGTCGTGAGCGCCTCGGCCACATCACGCTCGCGACGCCCGTCGCGCACATCTGGTTCCTGAAGTCGCTCCCGTCGCGCATCGGCGCGATCCTCGACATCACGCTCAAGGATCTCGAGCGCATCCTCTACTGCGAGTCCTACGTCGTCATCGACGCGGGCGACACGTCGCTCACCAAGACCGAGATCCTCAGCGAGGAGCGCTACCAAGAGCTGCTCGACGAGTACGGCTCGGACCGCTTCAAGGCGGGCATGGGCGGCGAGGCGATCCTCGAGCTCCTCAAGGAGGTCGACGTCCACGCGCTCGGTGAGGTCCTGCGCACCGACATGAAGGAGACCACCAGCGAGGCGAAGCGGAAGAAGCACGCCAAGCGCCTCAAGGTCGTCGAGGCCTTCAAGGAGAGCGGCAATCGCCCCGAGTGGATGATGCTCACGGTGATCCCGGTGCTCCCGCCGGATCTCCGCCCGCTTGTCCCGCTCGATGGCGGCCGTTTCGCGACGTCGGATCTCAACGATCTCTATCGCCGCGTCATCAACCGCAACAACCGCCTCAAGCGGCTCATCGAGCTGAACGCGCCGGAGATCATCATCCGGAACGAGCGGCGCATGCTTCAGGAGGCCGTCGACGCGCTGTTCGACAACGGCCGCCGCGGCAAGACCATCACGGGCCCGAACAAGCGCCCGCTGAAGTCGCT
>CAYSCF010000680.1:0-2462 GCA_964429305.1 uncultured Sandaracinaceae bacterium
GACAGGGTCTCGCCCTCGGCCTGGGCCAGGACGCGGCCCGCCATACCGGACGCATCCGCGCCCGACTCGACGATGACCAACGTGCTCTGACTGAGGGGACCCATCTGGACTTCCTGCCGCATGACCAAGCAACGCGCGTGCCGGGCCCCGCATTTCGTGTTTTCTACGAAAGTACGACGTTTCTTGGCGCCGAAAGTTCTGGCGGATCGGCAAAGTGGCAACACCCGCCGCCAGATCCGACACGCTGCGTGTCACGCTGACGCGACGCGTCAGCTCGGTAACGGCGCCCTTGGTACGCACGGACGGGGTGCCCAGGGCCATTGACGGGCGGGCGGACGCAGACAGAAACGAGGAATGGATCCCCGCACCGATCGCCTGATCGAGACCATCCGGACCTCGATCGTGGGCGACGACGAAGTCATCTCGGGCCCCTTCGGCCCGCGCCGCGTCACCTACGCGGACTACACCGCGTCCGGCCGCTCTCTCGGGTTCATCGAGGACTTCCTCCGCGCCGAGGTGCTGCCCCGCTACGCGAACACCCACACCGAGTCGAGCGGCACGGGCCTGCAGACCACGCGCTTCCGCGAGGACGCGCGCCGGATCATCGCCGAGGCGTGTGGCGCCGATGAGAGCGATGCGGTCGTGTTCTGCGGGGCGGGCGCGACGAGCGCGATCCACCTGCTCGTCGACGTGCTGAACCTGATCATCCCGCGCGAGCTCGATCAGCAGTGGAAGCTGAGCGCACAGATCCCCGCGGACGCGCGCCCGGTCGTCTTCATCGGCCCGTTCGAGCACCACAGCAACGAGCTGCCCTGGCGCGAGTCGATCGCCGACGTCGTGACGATCCACGAGGACGCCGACGGCCACGTCGATCTCGCCGAGCTCGAGCGCGAGCTCGTGAAGTACGCGGCGCGCCCGCTGCGCATCGGCAGCTTCTCGGCGGCGTCGAACGTGACGGGCATCGCGACCGACACGAACGCCGTCGCGTCGCTGCTCCATCGCCACGGCGCGCTCTCCTTCTGGGACTACGCGGCAGCCGCGCCCTACGTCGAGATGTCGATGAAGGCGCCTCCGAGCGATCCGCTGGCCTACAAGGACGCGATCTTCATCTCGCCGCACAAGTTCATCGGCGGCCCCGGCACGCCCGGCGTGCTCGTCGCGAAGCGCGCGCTCTTCAAGAACCGCGTCCCCGCGATGCCGGGAGGCGGGACGGTGAAGTACGTGAACGAGGTCGAGCACCAGTACGACGACGTCGTCGAGCACCGCGAAGAAGGAGGCACGCCCGCGATCATCGAGTCGATCCGCGCGGGGCTCGTGTTCCAGCTCAAGCAAGCGGTGGGCGTGGCCGCGATCCGCGAGCGCGAGGAGAGCTTCATCCGTCGCGCGATCGCGCGCTGGCAGAAGGTCCCGAACCTCGAGATCCTCGGCAACGCCGACGCCGAGCGCCTCTCGATCGTCTCGTTCGTGGTGCGCCACGGCAAGCGCTACGTGCACCACAACTTCGTCGCGCAGCTGCTGAACGATCTCTTCGGCGTGCAGGCGCGCGCGGGCTGCGCGTGCGCGGGCCCGTACGGGCATCGTCTGCTCGGGATCGATCTCGAGCGCAGTCGCAGCTTCGAGCGCGAGATCATGCGCGGCTGCGAGGGCATCAAGCCCGGCTGGGTGCGCGTGAACTTCAACTACTTCATCAGCGAGACCGTGTTCGAGTACATCCTCGACGCGGTCGAGCTCGTCGCACGCGATGGATGGCGCTTGCTCCCGCAGTACGACTTCCACGCGGAGAGCGGCCGCTGGACGCACCGACACGCGCGCGCGCTGCCCCTGATGACGCTGGACGACGTCCGCTACACGACCGGCAAGCTCGAGTACCGCTCGCGCCATGCGACCGAGCCCGAGTGGGTGTTGCCCGGCTACGTCGAGGAAGCGCGCCGGCTCGTGAAGGTCGCCGGCGTGGATCTCGCGCCGCGCGAGCCGGAAGAGAAGGTCTCGGACGACTTCGAGGAGCTGCGCTGGTTCCCGTTCCCGAGCGAGGCGGCGCTCGAGCTCGGCGCGAGCCGCGTCATCGGCCGCGGTCTCTGACGGTCGACTTCCTCTCGCGTGTCGTGCGCAAGAGGGGTCGGTCGAGGACACCTCTCTATCGGACGTGCGCCTTCAAGTCGGCGAGCAGGCCGTTCTCGCGTGGCGCCCAGCCGAGCAGCGCGCGCGTCTTGGTGCTCGACGACGGTTGATCGATCGCGCCGATCGCTGCGAGGAACGCGAAGTGCTCGGCCGCCTCGGCGCCGCTCTTGCTGACGACGGGCATGCCCAGCTGCGCGCCGATCGCCTCGGCCAGCGTGCGCATAGGGATGCCTTCGTCACCGACGGCGTGGAGGCGTGACCCTGTGGGCGCCTTCTCGATCGCGAGTCGGTACAAGCGCGCCGCGTCGAGGCGATGCACCGCCGGCCAACGCTGCGCGCCGTCG
>CAYSCF010000681.1:0-2461 GCA_964429305.1 uncultured Sandaracinaceae bacterium
CTCGAGCACGCTGCGCTTCGACATCCCGCTGCTCGCTCGACGGCTGGTCACGGCGACGGACTGGCTGACCGACAAGCTCCCGCTGCTCGAGATCGGTTACTTCGGAGCGAGCACCGGCGCGGCGGCGGCGATCGTCGCAGCAGCCGAGCGGCCGAGCGTCGTCCACGCGATCGTGTCTCGCGGCGGCAGGCCCGATCTCGCGGGCGCGGCGCTCGATGTGCTCCAGGTGCCGACGTTGCTCGTCGTGGGAAGCGCCGACACGGACGTGTTGCAGCTCAACCGCTCGGCCATCCCGCGCATGAACGGTCTCGGGCGTCTCGCGCTCGTGCCCGGCGCCACGCATCTCTTCGAGGAGCCCGGGGCGCTCACGCTCGCGGCGGCGTTCGCGCAGCGCTGGTTCATCGGCCACATGGGCGCGCTCGCGCGCGCGCACCGGAAGGGGAACCGAGAGGAGACCGCATGACGATCAAGAAGCTCCCGTCCGGTGGCTACCGTCTCTACTCGCGCAAGGTCGATCCGAAGACCAAGAAGCGCCGCAATCTGGGCACGTTCAAGTCGCGCGCGGCGGCCGAGAAGCACGAGAAGGCCGTGCAGTACTTCAAGCGCGCCGGCTGAAACAGCAAGGGCGCGCTGCATCGCTGCAACGCGCCCTCGCACGAGAAGCAGTCTTTTCGTTTCAACGACGAGCGAGCACGCCACCGCGCGTGGCCGGCGGCTCGACGAAACGCAGGCCGCTCACGAGCTCGGCGAGGTGATCGGGACCGAGCAGGCTCCACACTTCGTACACGCAGCTCTGTCCGTTCACCGTGAACGTGACCGACGCGACGCTCTCGCCGTCGGCGTCCGTGACCTCGACCTCGGCGTGGCTGCCGTCGCTGTAGGTCGGCGTGAGCGCGTCGCTCTCGGGATCGAGCGAGGCGGGCGCGACCGCGGTGCCCGCGATGCCGAACACGCTGCGTCCGCAAGTATCGCACTCACGACCCTGACGATCGATGCCCGGAAGGCCCGGACGATCGAACTCGACGAGCCATCCACCCGAGAGCGGGCTCGTGCGTGCTCGTGCGCCGGTCGCACGTCCGAGCGAGCGCGTCGCGATGGGCGCGCAGCTCTCGCGATTGTCCGCGTTCTCCCACGCGGCGAGGATCTGGCGCGGCGCTTCGTTCGCCGTCATCGGCGGCGCGGACCAGGGCGCGCTCGGAAGCGATGCCACTTCGATCGCCTCGGTCGCGATGGGCGCCGTCTGACTCGCCTCCGTCGCGGTCGACGGCGTGGACATCGCCGCACCTTCGGTGATCGTCGTCGACGCGAGCGTCGACGCTCGGTTCGTGCTGGACGCCGCCGTGGCGCATCCCGCGAGAGCCAACAGAGAAGACACCGCTACGCCCACGAGCTTGCTCGTCATCGCATCCTCCGAGAGGAACGCAGCAACACGATCGAGCTCGCCCGCCCGATCGCCGTACGCTCCAGAGGATCTGGCAATACACGCCGGCGCGTGATCCGGTCAAAAAAGCGCGGCGTTCGCTCAGCCGCGCTCGGCGCAGATCAGCACGAGATCGCGATCTCCTTCGATCGACACGCTCGGCGATCGCGACGACGTGATGCGCAGGCCACGATCGACGAGCAGCTGCGTGACCGCGTCGGCTCGCCCACCGCGCGAGTCCGTCTCCACCACGACGCGCTGGATCATCGGCCATGCGTCTCCGCATCCGCGGAGCACGTCGAGCTCGGCGCCTTCGACGTCGATCTTGAGCAAGTCGACGCGCGTGATGCCGCGCTCGTGCAGCACGTGATCGAGCGAAGCGAGCTCGCAGCGCAGCTCTCGCATGTCGGTCACCTGTTTGGTGAGCCAGACACCGAGCTTGCTCTCGTCGCGCGTGAGGATGTGGAGCGTTCGAGAGATGGCGTACGCCGCGGCGCGCGTCGGAAGCGAGCGCGTCGACGTGCGCTCCAGCAGGTCTGCCGCCGCGCGGCGGAAGTAGACGCGGAACCCACGCAGCTTGTGCTCGAGGTCGTACGTGCTGTCGGTCGGAAACCGACGGAAGTAATAGAACGGTCGCACTTGTCCGTGCTGCTCCGGCCCGCAGAGCGCGACCGCGTGCAGCTCGTGCCGCGTCGCACGCAAGATCGCGTGATCGGCGAAGTGCTTCTCCAGCTGCGCGAAGATCGGGTGCGCCGGCTCGAAGCAATGGATCGAGACATCGCTGCCCGTGCGCGCCGCGACCGCCACCGCGAACGCTCCCACGTTGGCGCCGACGTCGACGACGACGTCGCCGGGACGCACGCGCGCGCCATGCTCGAAGTACTCCTCGACCTCACGTGCCAGCCCGAGCCCCACGACCGACGCGACGCGCCGCTGGATCTCGTCCCGGCTCCGGGCATCCTCTATCGGCGTAGCACCATCCATCAGCGCAGAATCGTCTTGAGGTAAGTGACGAGCTTCGTCTCGTCGGCCGGCTCGTCG
>CAYSCF010000682.1:0-2447 GCA_964429305.1 uncultured Sandaracinaceae bacterium
CGCCGCGCTTCCTCGTGCTCTCGAGCGGCGTCGAGCTCACGCCCGGTCCGCGCGATCGCGAGGCGCTCGAGGCGTTCGCGGGACGCCTGCGCGAGGCCGGAGCGCCGCAGCTCGCATGGCACGCCGGCGGTCCGTGGGAGTCGGAGCAGGCCGTCGCGTTCGCGCAGAAGATCGGCGTCGTGCCGGTGATCGATGCGCTCGATCCCGTCCCGTTCGAAGGCCCCGTCGCCTACGCGCGTGTGCGGGCCATCGGCGTGCACGCGCGTCTCGGAGACGGGACGCTCGCGCGCATCGCCGAAGCGGTGCTCGCGCTCGACGCTGCCGACGTCTACGTCGCGATCGAGTCGGGCGAAGGCCCCAAGCGCGCCAAGCGTCTGGCGCAGATCCTCGCGGGCGAATCGGACGGCGACGGCGAAGAAGACCGCGAGCCCGACGCGGACGCCGACGACGACGAGTGATCGAGGTCCTGACGTTCCTGCACGGAGCGCGCGTTCGTCGCGTCGACGTGCCGGAGCCGGATCTCGTCGCGCTGACGCTCGCGATCGGGCGTGATCGCACGTCGACCCTGGTCCTGTCCGCGTCGGAGCAAGCGCCGGGGATCGGTCTCGTCGACGAGCGTCCCCGCGGCGCGCCGGCCGGTAGCCTCGCGCAGCTGCTGCGCAAGCACCTCGTGGGCGCCGCCATCGTCGCCGCGACGAGCCCGGGGCAGGACCACGTGATCTTCGGCTTCGCCCGCGGAGCGGAGCGCGCGAGCCTGCACGTGAGCGTGCGGCGACGGGCCGGAGCGGTCGTGCTGCTCGACGTCGACGGACGCGCGCTCGGCGGCCTGCCACGCGGGCCCGCGTCGATCTCCGAGCCAGCGCGCGCACCGGCAGACGCCGACGCGTGGCCGCGTGATCTCGACGAGCTGACGGTCGCGGGCCAAGCGCTGATCGCGCGGCGTCGCGGGGAGGGCGAGCGCGACCACCACGCCGAGCTCCGACGCGGCCTCGTGAAGGCGCGGGCACGCGTCGCGAGACGTCTGCTCGCGATCCAAGGCGATCTCGCGGGGACATCGATCGCGCCGAAGCTCCGCGCGGACGCATCCCTCGTGCTGCAGTCGCTCGGCTCGATTGCCGCGCATCGCGCGAGCGTCACGCTCGTCGATCCGGAGACGGATGCCGCGCGCGAGATCGCGCTCGATCCGAAGCTCTCGGCGACGGAGAACGCCGAGCGCTGGTTCGTGCGCGCGCGCAAGCTCGATCGCGGCGCGAAGATCGCCACGCAACGCCTGGAGGAAGCGCGCGCCCAGCTCGCACGCTTCGACGATGCGCGCGCCGCGTTGGCAGCGAACTACACGCACGGTGCGGAAGCGTTGCTGAAGACGCCCGCACGACGCGAGGTCGCCCCGGTCGAGCCGAAGCGGGCGCCCTATCGAACGTTCTCGCTCGAGGACGGATCGATCGTGCTCGTGGGGCGCGGAGCTCGCGACAACGACGCGCTCACGTTCCGGCACGCTGCGCCCGACGACCTCTTCTTCCACGCCCGCGGCAACAGCGGGGCGCACGTCGTGTTGCGGAGCGTGCCGGGCCGATCGCCGACGCCATCTGCGCTCGATGCGGCGGCGCGGCTCGCGGCCCATTTCTCGGCATCACGCGCAGACACGGCCGTCGACGTGAGCTGCGCGGTGAGGCGCGAGCTGCGGCGAGGCAAGGCACCGGGTGCGGTCGTCATGCGGACCTCGACGACCACGCGCGTACGCATGGACGACGCGGTGCTCGCGGCGTTGCTCGCGCGCGAGATCCGTTAGCCCCGGAACCTGCTCAGGGCGAGAGCAGATCGGTGGACGGGGTCGCGGCTTCGGTCGGCGGCGGCGGCGGCGCCTTCGGAGCGCGCGGCGCCTTCGGAGCGGCCGCAGCCTTAGGAGCAGCCTTCTTCGTCGCTGCGGCCTTGGGAGCAGCAGCCTTCGGAGCAGCCTTCTTGGCGGGCGCCTTCTTCGGGGCCGCCTTCTTGGCGACCTTCTTCGGGGCGCTCTTACCTGCGGGCTTCTTGCCGGCCTTCTTCGGAGCCGCCTTCTTGGCGACCTTCTTCGGGGCTGCCTTCTTCTTCGCCTTCGCCATGTCGTCCTCCCTGCTCAGGACCAACGTAGATGGTACCGTATTGTCACGTCACGGCGCGTGTCAACACGCGCCGATGCGAGACTACTACTTCAGTCGTACGCCTGGGGAGATCTCTTTGTCGGGCGAGAGCACCGACAGGCCATTGGCGTCGCTGACGGCCAAGACCATCCCGTGGGACGTCTTGCCGAACTTCGCGAAGGTCCGCGGCGCGAGGTTGGCCACGACTGCGATGCGCCGACCGACGAGCGCCTCCGACGCATAGTACTCACCGATCCCGACAAAAATGATGCACGACTGCACCTCGCCCAGCTCGACCTGGAGCTCGAGCAGCTTGTCGCTCTTCAGCAC
>CAYSCF010000683.1:0-2446 GCA_964429305.1 uncultured Sandaracinaceae bacterium
AGCACTCTTGCCGACGTTCCGTCTTGAACGGCTCGCCCGACGGCGAGCACTCTTGGCGACCTTGAGAACGATCCACGTCCTTCCCAATGGCCTGCGTGTGGCGCTGCACCCAGCGCCGCACCTCTCGACGGCCTCGATCGCGCTCGGTGTCCGCGTGGGCTCTCGCTACGAGAGCCCGAGCGAGAACGGCATCAGCCACTTCCTCGAGCACATGCTCTTCCGCGGGACGAAGGGGCATCCGACGTCGCACGCGTGGAACGACGCGTTCGAGCGGCTCGGCGGCACACTGAGCGCGTCGACGACGGCCGATCACACGCTCTACGACGTGACGGTCCCGCCCGAGGACGTCGTCACGGCGATCGCGCTGCTCGCGGAGATCTTCGAGCCGATCCTCTCGCACGTGGACATCGAGAAGCGCGTCGCGCGCGAGGAGATCCTCGAACATCTCGACGAAGACGGCCGCAACGTCGATGCGGACGATCAGATCCACGTCGCGGCGTTCGGCGATCACCCGCTCGGCCAGCCGATCCTGGGCTCCGAAGAGAATCTCGCGCGCTTCGATCGCGCGATGCTCGCGGACTGGCACGCCGCGCACTACGTCGCGGAGAGCTCGGTGCTCTCGGTCGCGGGCGCGTTCGACGAGAAGGCAGCGCTCGCGGCGATCGAGCGCGCGTACTCCGGGCTGCCGCGCGGCCGCGTGCTCACGCCGACGCCGTTCACGAAGGTGCCGATCGGCCCGCGATTCCGATACGTCGACAGCATCGGCGCGCAGACCGACGTGCGCCTCGCGTTCGCTTCGGTGGGCGAGAAAGATCCGCGACATCCGGCGATCTCGCTGCTCGCACGGATCGTCGACGATGGGATGAGCGCGCGTGTGTTCCGCACGATCGTGGAAGACCGCGGCCTGGCGTACGAGGCGTTCGGCGAGCTGGTCACGTACGAGGACACCGGCCTCTACGTGCTCGGTGCGAGCGCCGCGCCGGAGAGCACGGCCGCCGTGACGGCGGGCTTGCTCGAGGTGGTGCTCGCGCTGCGCGAAGGAGCCATCCAGCAGAGCGAGATCGCCAAGGCCAAGACGCGGGCGCTCTTCGGACTGCGCGCCGCCAAGGACGACAGCGGGGCGCTCGCCGATCTGGCGACGACCGGGATCTTGTTCGGCGTCGAGAGCGATCTCGGCAAGCTCGCAGAAGAGATCGAGCGCGTGGGGCTGGACGATCTGCGCGCCATCGCGCGCGACGTGTTCCGGCCCGAGACGCTTCAGGTGGTCGCGGTCGGATCGCTCTCCGAGGCCGAAGAAGCCGAGGTCGGTCGCGTGGTGCGTGCGATCCGTTGATGGCCAGCCGGCTTGACGCGATCGATCGATTTTCTACTATCGGGCCCGTGGCGGACCGGATCGCGAACCTTCATCGGCTCACCCCTCCGGCCCCTTCCGTCCGCGGGCGCGACGCCCGCTCCCGTTCGGGTCCTGCCTGGTGAGCACTCCTTCCGTTGCGAAGCGTCGTGTCTCGATCGATCCGCGTCAGATCGCGATCGACTTCGATGCCGTGCTCGCGCTCCCGGAGCCCGAGCCGACGCCGGTCGTCGTGCCCGCCGAGGATCGCGTGGTGATGATCCTGACGCCGCGTGTGGGCGCCTGCCACGTCGTGTGGACGGACAACCGGCGCACGGTGCTCTCGAGCTTGCGTCAGCAGGGGCGCATGGTGGTGCGCATCCACCGGATCTTCGCGGCGGCGCCCGACGATCTGGTCGATGCGATCGGCCGCTATCTGGTGAACGGGGATCGCCAGGCCTCGACGGCCATCTCGCGGTTCGTCGACGCGAACCGCCATGGGATCGCGAAGGCGGCACCACGCAATCTCGAAGCACGCGGCGAGACGCACGACCTCGCGGGCATCTTCGAGGAGCTCGAGCGCGAGCACTTCGTCGGGCAGTTCGCGGGAGTCGGCATCACGTGGGGCCGCCACGGCCACTCACCGCGTCGCCGTCGTCGATCGATCCGCCTCGGAACGTACTCGCACGACGAGCGCGTGATCCGCGTGCATCCGAGCCTCGATCAAGCGTGGGTGCCGCGCTTCTTCATCCGCTTCATCGTTTTCCACGAGATGTTGCACCACGTGGAGCCAGCGCGCGTGACGGAGGCCCGCACGGAGTTCCACACGCCGGCGTTTCGCGCGCGCGAGAAGGCGTATCCGGAGTACGAGCGCTCGATCGCGTGGGAGAAGGCGAACCTAGGCCGCCTACTGCGAGCCTAAGCTCTCGCTCTCGCCTCTCGCTCTCGCCTCTCGCTCTCGCCTCTCGCTCTCGCCTCCGCCTCTCGCCTCCGCCTCTCGCCGCTCGCTCTCTTGCGGATGCGTTCGCGCGGCGATCTCGAGCTTCTCTTTCGAACTGCCCTTCGGGTGCGCTCCGGCCGCGCGGCCCCAGGGTGGAGGAACCAAGGTACCAAGGT
>CAYSCF010000684.1:0-2434 GCA_964429305.1 uncultured Sandaracinaceae bacterium
GTGCGCGGCGAAGTACATCGCGAGGTCGTACGACTCGTACTCGCTGTAGCCGCCGCTGATGATCCACGTGCGCGTGAGCCACTGATCCATCAGCTCGGCGGTCGACTCGAACTGACCGACCTGCAGCGGCGCCTCGGGGCCGGCGGCGTCCTGGAACGCCATGAAGAGCACCTGCGGATCGGCGATGCCCGCGTCGAGCAACGACTTCATGAAGGTCGGCATCGCATGCCGCGCGATCTGCTCCGGCACGGCGCCCATCGAGCCGCTCACATCGAGCGCGAACACGACGGAGACGGTGTTGGGATGCTCGACGCTGTCGCGCGACTGGCGCGCCTTCACGCCTTTCGGATTCATCGTGGGGTGACACTCGCGCTGCGCGAACACGGCTTGCGCAGGCATCTGCGCGCGCGCGTTCGTGATGGCTTGGTGCGCTGCGTAGCTGTAGCTGCCGTATCCCATCTCGAGGCTCCTTCAGGGCATGGTGAGCGGAACGAACTTCGGCGGTCCGAACACGTCGCGCGCGACGTTCGAGGCGTCCTCGACGAGCGCCCAGGCTTCGCTCGCCCATGGCGTGACGGCCGTGGTCTCGAGCAGGCGCGCCAGTGGAGGCGGCACGTGCGAGGGAGCACGCAGCGGAGCGCCGCCGAGCAGCGAGAGGACGGCGCGCGCGCTCATCGCGAGATCGGTCCGCGTGCTCGCGGGGCCACCCGCGGCGACGACGTCGGGATAGAACGCGCGCGCATCGCGCGTGATCGCACGCAGCTTCTCGCCTGGTCGCGCCGCGCGCGAGAATCCCGCCAGCACCACGCCGTGATCGCGCGCGTTCACCAGCAGATGCTGCGGCAGCACCGCCCCGTGGATCCATCCCGTCGCGTGGACGAAGCCGAGCGACTCGAGCATGCGCTTCCAGATCCAGACGGCGTGCGCCGGATCGAGCGCATCGCCGTGCGCGCGTCGCACGTCGACGAGCGTGTGGACGAAGCCTGCGCGCCATCGACGGATCGCGACGAGGCGCGATCCATCGAGACCATTCGCTCCGAGCCGGGCCGGGCCGAACGCGACGCGCTCCGGCACGAGGCGCGTGAAATGAGACGCGCCCTGCGCGGTGGAGCCCGCGAGCGAGGCGAGCACCTCTTCCTCGTGCGCGAAGAGATCGGCGCTCCGCTGCGAGCGCGGCACCTTCACGATCACGCGTGCCGCCATCGCTTCGTCGCGCCGCGCGAGGAACACGTCGCTGCCCTCGCCGCGCGCGAGGCGCCCGATCAGCGCGTAGCGATGCCCGCCGAGCCAGAGCCGCGGCTCGCGCATGTCTCCGAACGCGTCGTCTTCGCCCGCGCTCTGCGGCCGCCACACGCCGTTCGCGGGCGAGAGCACGACGCGGCAGTACGGGCAGCGCTGCGTGCGCACCGCCGATGGCGGCGAGATCGGCGCGCCGCAGCGAGGACACAGCGTCTCGGTCGAGCTCGTCACGCGGGACCTGCGTACCAGATGCAGCGCCGCCGATTCAAGCGCGCTATCCTGGGCTCATGAATCGGGGGATTCGGATGCTTTCTTCGATCGCTCGCTCGTCCGTCGCCGTGCTCGCTCTCGCGCTTCTCGCAACGCCCGTCGCTGCACAGCTGCACGGGCGATGGCACGTCGAGTTCCGCACCACCAATCGAGAGACGCGACAGGCGATCGTGGGGCTCTCGCACCAGATCGAGGGCTCGCTCTCGCGCTGCGCGCCGCACACGGCCGGGCAAGCGAGCACGACCCAGGTCACGCTGCGCTTTGCATCGGGCGGGATCAGCGCGATCCAGACGGGACCGTTCGAGGCCGAGCCGGCTCCGTCGCAGCCGCTGCGAACGTGCATCGAGGCGGCCATCACGCGCACCGAGATGCCGCCGATCCGCGAGTCTCCGCTCGTCGTGCTGGTGCGCTTCGAGCCGCCCGCAGCCGACCCCGACATGCAGGTCGATCACGCGGCGGTGGTCGCCGAGTACCCGCAAGAATCGGTGCGCCGCGTCGCGCACGAGCACACCGCGCCCATCACGCACTGCTACGAGACGGCGCGCGCCGATCATCCGCGCGCGGCGGGCACCATCCGCGTTCGCTTCACGATCGGCACGGACGGGCACGTGACCGCGGCCACGACCGAGCAAGACGAGCCCGGCGTTCCGTCGCTCACGACGTGCGTGCTCGATGCGGTCCGCAGCTGGACGTTCCCGGTGCCGCCGAGCGGTCAGGCGTCGGAAGTGATCTATCCGTTCGTCTTCGTCGTGCCCTGAACGACGCCTATCGAGATCCATTGAACGATCTCGGCCGCCGACATGCCCAGCTCGGCGAGGATCTCGGCGCCGTGCTCGCCGACCTCGGGCGGGCGCCGTCGATAGGTCGGGGGCGTGGCCGACGCGTGGATCGGGTTGCCGATCATCGGTAGGGCATCGACTTCGAT
>CAYSCF010000685.1:0-2433 GCA_964429305.1 uncultured Sandaracinaceae bacterium
ACCGGTGTCGTGACGACCGACGGCGCGACGCCGGGAATCGTCACGATCAGCGGCACGTGGACGGTCTCCTCGAAGAGCGTCATTCCGTGGCCCATCCAACCGTGGTCGTTGAGCTCCTCACCGTGGTCGGCGGTGACCACGACGGCCAATTGCTCGTCGTCGAGCGCGGCGAGCAGATCCGAGAGAAAGTCGTCGACGGCGCGGATCTCCGAGTCGTAGGCCGCATCGACGTACTCGATGGCCTCGGGAACGGGCAAGCCGTTCGTGGCAGCGACCGGCTGGATTCCCACGAGGAAGAGAGATTGCTCGAGCTCCGCGTGACGCGGCCGCGACTCGCCCCACCAGCGCTCGAATTGCGGTGAGCGCGCCCGATAGCGAACGTGCGGGTCCGTCACGTGGACCCAGAGGAAGTAGGGGCGATCCCCTTCGCGCAGCGCATCGAGGCGCGACCAGATCTCCGCCCGCATCCCCTCCGCGTCGGCCATGTCCATGCAGAGGTAGTCGTCGAAGCCTCGAGAGAAGCCGCCTTCGGTGCGCAGATGCGCGTTCGCCGTCACGCCGATCGTGCGGTACCCGGCGTCCTGCAGCAGCGTCGGCAGCGAAGGCAGATCGCTGCCGAGGAAATCCTGCTCGATCGTCCCGTCGGGGCGCGGCTCGTGGTGGATGACCCCGTGCTCGCTCGGCAGCACGCCGGTGAGGAGCGAGACGACCGAGGGGAGCGTCCAGCTCGCGGTCGAGTACGCGCGCGCGAATCGTGTGCCGCGCGCCGCGAGGGCGTCCATCGTCGGAGAGGTGTCGCGCGCGTAGCCGTACGAGTGGAGGTGATCCGCGCGCAGCGTGTCGATGGAGAAGAGAAGGATGTTCGGACGGCGTGTCGCGAGCATCGCGGCCGAATCGGCGCTCTCTTCGGTGGTCTCGACTGCGTCGCTCGATGCCGACGATTCGGTCGACCGCGTCGCCGCGTAGAACACTCCGACTGCCAGCGCGGACAGCGCTAGGAGGGCGCTCGCGCCACGAACGTACTTCTGCACGGCCGGGTTTCTTACCATGCCGTTCAGTTCCCGTATCCGAGGCGCCGCAGGCGGATGCGCTCCTCGTCGGTCAGCTCGATCGGCACGATGTGGGTCGGTGGACGTCGCGCCGCGGCCGCATCGACGATGCGGGTCAGACGCTCACGCAGCGCCTCGGCGCGCTCCGGCTGCTCGAAGAAGAGGTTGGAGAGCTCGTGCGGATCCGCGTCGAGATCGAACATGCCGTGGAGCTCGAACGGGGCGATGAGCTCCCCGTACTTGATGTGATCGGAGACGATGGCGCGCACGACCTCCGAGCCGCGCCCCGTCTCGATCACGAGGTCGCGTGCGGTGAGCTCCTCGCCGCGTGCGGCGAGGGCGAGCGAGCGTCCCGCGATTCCGTCCGGCGCCGCGACCGAGGCCAGCTCCAACAGCGTCGGCATCACGTCGACCGTGGAGACGGCGGTCTCGACACGACGCGCACTCTCGGGTGATCCGTCCGGCAGGACGAGCACGAGCGGGACGCGAACGACTTCTTCGAAGGCCGTGTGCCCCTGGCCGAAGCGACCATGGTCCATCAGCTCCTCGCCTTGGTCGGAAGTCACGACGATCGCGAGCCCTTCGTGGTCGATCTCGAGCAGGAGGCGTTCCAGAGCAGCGTCGGCGGCGCGTATCTCGGAGTCGTAGGCCGCGACGACGTAGGCGAGCCCGGTCTCCGGCGGGATCGAATCGCGCCGGAATACGAAGGGCAGCATCTCCTCGAAGGAGAGATTGTCGATCTCGTCGTAGCGCGGCTCCCCCGCGGGCCACCACGTGCCGAAGTACGGTTCTCGCGGCTGGAACGGTGCATGCGGGTCGACGACGTGGACCCAGAGGAAGTACGGCGTGTCGCCTCCTCGCAGCGCGGCGAGGTGTCGATCGACTTCGTCGAGGACATCCTCACAGGGCGTGCTCTCACCGAACGAGCGGTAGCTGTCGAAGCCGCGGGCGAAGCCGAGCTCCGCGGCGAGGTGCGCGCCCGCAGTGACTCCGACGGTGCGATAGCCGGCGTCGTGAAGCAGCGTCGCGAGCAGCGGAAGACCGTCCGAGATCGTTTCCTGACCTGCGACGCGCTCGTCGTCGACGAGCAGGCCGTGCACGACGCCGTGCTGGCTCGGGACGACGCCCGAGAGCAACGACACGATGCCCGGTGCCGTCCAGCTCGAGGCGGAGTACGCGCGATCGAACTGCGTGCCGCGACTGGCGAGCTGCGTGAGAGTCGGCGTCGTGTGACGCGAGCCATCGTAGGACCAGACGTGATCGGCGCGCACGCTGTCGATCGTGAACAAGAGGATGTCCGGGCGCGGGTCGGAGCGCGCTGGACGTGGACCGCGTGGCAGGACGGGCGGCGTGTCGACACGCGCCGCGGGCCTCGCGGATGGAG
>CAYSCF010000686.1:0-2419 GCA_964429305.1 uncultured Sandaracinaceae bacterium
GAGCACGCGCTGCACGGCCTGCTCGATGGCCCCGCGGTCGACCGGAAGGGACGTGACCGCCTGCATCTCCGCCAGCTCTGCGCGCTGATCATCGACGATGTCCTCCAGCTGCTTCAGCCGCTGGCGGATCGTCCTCGACATGTCGCCGTCCTCGACGGCGCGCATCAGGTTCGCGAGCGCTCGCTCGTTCGAGCGGAGGCGCTCGACTCGCGCCGACCGCTCTCCGTCGGCAAGCGCCCGCGTCTGCTCGATCCGCGTCATCACGCGCGTGAGCACGTAGTCCCGCACGGCGCTCGTGCGGAGACGCATCACGATGGAGCGCGTCAGGTGCTCACGCACGACCGACTCGCGCACGCGGAGCCCGTTGCCGCACCGCTCTTCCTTGAACGTCTTGCAGCAGTAGTACCGGCGCCCCGCGGCCCCGCCGTCCGTGTCCATCGGCCCGACGCACACGCCGCAGATCAATAGGCCGCTGAACGGGTACCGCACAGGGCGCCCTCCGCGACCGCGATGGGCCGGAGCCTCGTTCGACTCGGACGATCGGTAAGGTGCACGTGGGCGAAGCAGAACCTGCACGCCAAGCCACGTCTCGTCGTCGATGATGCGCGTGGTCGGATCCTCGCGCGTCATCCACTCCGATCGTGGGCGTGTCACGTTCTTGCGCCGACCCGTCGCGCGCGACTTCGTCCACTTCGACTTGTTGTAGATCCACCGACCCACGTACTGCTCGACCGTGAGCAGGTGGCGGATCGTGACGTGCGACCAGCCCGGCTCGCCGCTCTTGCGCGGCCGACCGTTGCGCGGCGGCGGCACCTCATCCCGTGTGAGCCCGGCCGCGATCGCGCGGTAGCTCGCTCGGCCGCGGTACTCGGCGAAGATGCGCCGCACGACGGCGGCCTCGGGCTCGAAGATGACGGCGCGCTTCCCGACGCGGCGACCGGCCTCGATGCCTCCTCGATGCGGTAGCCGTACGGCACGCTCGACACGACGAAGCCCGCATCGAAGCGTCCAGTCTGGCCGCGCGTGGAGTACCGACGCAGCTTCGCGATGTCGCGCTGCCCGAGCACCGCTCGCAGTCCGATGTCGAACGCCGCGTCCTCCTTGAACGAGTCGAGGCCGTCGAGCGTTAGCAGTCGAACGTCGAGTTCCTCCAGGTCGCGGAACGCGATGGCGAAGTCGGTGAGATCGCGCGAGAGGCGCTCGGTATTCTCGATGACGACGACATCGACGCGCCGCTCGGCGACGGCAGTCATCAGACCACTGAACCCCTCGCGCCCGGCGACCCCGGTGCCGCTCTTGGCGCGGTCGGTGAAGACGAGGGCGTCGGAGAACGTGCCGCCGTGTCGCTCGACGAAGAGGCGAAGCTCGCGAAGCTGATCGTCGATCGACGTGTCGTTCTGTCGATCGGACGAGTAGCGCGCGTACACCGCGATGCGCTCGCCCGCGAGATCGATGCGTGACGGAACCGCCGCTCGGCTCACGAGCCGACCTCGATGTCGATGAGGGCATCGAGGAAGCGCTTCACGTTGTCGTCCAACGGCTGCGCCTCATCGGGCCGCGCACTCTGAAGAGCTGCGGCGCGTCGGGAGCGCTCCGGTCCGAGTCGCAAGCTGCTGCATCCGGGCTCATCGCCCGGCCGCAGACGAGCGCAGATGGACCGATCCGACCCGAATCGGGCACACCACTGGCACCCGCTCGCGTGCTACCCTGGCGACCTCAAGCGAGCGCCGCACGGCGCAAAAGGGGGCCGCGATGATCCGATTTCGCTCGTCGGTGGGGATCTTTCTCGCGCTGTTCGTGACGCTCATGCTCTCGGGCTGTCCGACGACGTTGACTCCTGGCACGCCGCAGGACACCGGCCAGCCGGGGCAGGAGAACTGGACGACGTTCGTCGAAGGTGTTCCCGGCTCGATCCTGCCGACCATCCTGATCGCGTTCAACGACACGAGCGGCTCGACGTTCAACGGGCTGCTTCGATCGACAGACAACGGGCTCTCGTGGACGTACTGCAACTTCGTGGCGAGCCCCGGCGTTCCGGGCTGCGGCGGCGGCGGCAACAGTGTTCCGACGATCCCAGGGCAGCAGGGATGGACCGGCGATCCGGTCATCGTATCACCGTCGCCTGGCGTCGCCGTGTACACGAGCCTCGACACACGAGCGGGTTGTTGCGGCGGCGCGCAGTTGGTCATGGCGAGCGTCTCGATCGACGGCGGTCAGCAGTTCACTCGCACGCGCGCAGTATCTGTCGGCGACTGCGCGTCCGGCGTCGTCGATCAGCCTGCGGCGACGGTACAGTGGGATGACCCGAACCACACGATCTGGTGGGTCTGGCGGCACGACGGCAACGGCAGCGCGGGCACCTACGGCGGCTGCGTGCGTGGCGGGCGTGTCGTCATCGGCAGCGACGGGACGCCGGACA
>CAYSCF010000687.1:0-2418 GCA_964429305.1 uncultured Sandaracinaceae bacterium
CTCGCAGCGCTCGCGCGCTTCCGACCGAACCGCCGCGCGATGCTCGGCTGGCTCGCGGGCGCGTCGGTCATCCCGATCGTCGGGTGCAACGCCACGCAGCTCGCATCGATCGATGGCGGCCCGAGCGGCGACAGCGGCGGCAACACCAACACGTGCTACGAGGTCCCGACCGAGACCGGCGGGCCCTACCCCGGAGATGGATCGAACGGACCGAACATCCTCACCCAATCGGGCATCGTGCGCAGCGACATCCGCTCGAGCATCGGCACGGCGAGCGGCACCGCGACGGGCATCCCGCTCACGCTCACGCTCTCGGTCGTCGACTCCGCGTGTGTCGGCCTCGCGGGCTACGCGGTCTACGTCTGGCACTGCAACCAGACCGGCAACTACTCGATGTACTCTGGCGATGCCGTCAACGAGAACTACCTGCGCGGCGTGCAGGAGACGAACGCGAGCGGCAACGTCACGTTCACCAGCATCTTCCCGGCTTGTTACTCGGGTCGCTGGCCGCACATCCACTTCGAGATCTATCCGAGCCTCGCCGCCGCGACGGGATCGCCGAACGCGGTGAAGACCTCGCAGCTCGCGATGCCGGAGGCGACGGCGCGCGCCGTGTTCGCGAGCAGCGGGTACGAAGCGAGCGTGAACAACCTCGCGATGGTCAGCCTCGCGTCGGACAACGTCTTCAGCGACGGCACCTCGCTGCAGATCCCGAGCATCACGGGCGACGTCACGAACGGCATCACCGCGACGCTCCGCGTCGGCATCTCGATCTGAAGAAGGCGGGGCCTCTCGCTCTCGCTCTTATCGCGCGCGCGGGCGGCTCGACCCTCCGAGCCATGCCCCCCTCCCCTCGTAGGGGGTCGAGCCACCCGCGCGCGCGATCGCTTCGCAACCTCGTCACGGAGAAATGTCATGCAACGAACCTCGATCCTGCTCGCGCTCTCGATCCTCGCGCTCGCCGCACCGCTGGCCGCGCAAGACGGCCGTCGTGGCCCGCCGCCCGGAGGCCCACCGCCGGAGGCGCTCGCGGCCTGCACCTCGCACGCGCGCGGCGCGTCGTGCTCGTTCACCGGGCCCCGTGGCGAGTCGCTCACCGGCACGTGCGTTTCGCCCGACGCCTCGCTCCCGCTCGCCTGCATGCCCGCCGGCGGCCCGGGAGGTCACGGCCCGCACGCGCCGCCGCCCGAAGCGCTCAGCGCATGCTCCGGCATCGCGGTCGGCGACGCTTGCGCCATCGACACGCCGCGCGGCGACACGATCGAAGGCACCTGCCGCACGACCCCGCAGGGCAACGCGTGCATGCCGGCCCATCCGCCGCACGGCGCGCCGCCGTCCGACGCACCGTGAAGCGACCAAGCGTGCGTTTTCGAAGGAATCGCTCGACACCTCGCCACGTCTGATCCACTGAGGCGCCGGGCTGTCCGGGAAGTGGCGCGTTGCTGCTCCCCTGGTGTCTCTTCGGGCCATGCGACGTTGGGCGTACCTCCTTCTCCTGAGCACTCTCGTCACGGCTCCCGCCGTCGCGCAGGAGTCGGTCGGCACGCTGCGTGAGCGACTGACGACCGCGCGCGCCGCGCATCCCGAGCTTCCGCCCGGGGTCTTCACGAGCATCGCCTACACGATCGACGTGGCCGAGCGGATCGAGGAGCGATTCCCCGTCGCCAACGAGTCGTGGCGCCATCGCGCCGCGCTGTTCCTGCACGCGACCGAGCAGGGGCGTGATCCGTATCTCGAGCAGCGCGGCGCCATCACCAACCGCGGCTACGACAACCCCGCATCGGTCATCCGGCAGGGCTACGGCATCTACATCCCGCCCGACTACGATCCGTCGCGTCGCTATCCGCTGCTCGTGATCCTCCACGGCGGATCGAGCAACGGGAACCTGTTCCTGGGCGTCGTGCTCGGGAACAACATGGACTGGCTGACCTACAACCAGCACCTCTGGGACGACTACGAGCCGCGCTGGTCGCCCGAGTGGATCATCGTCACGCCCGACGGCTTCGGTCAGGTGCTCTGGCGCTGGATGGGCGAAGAGGACGTGCTGCGCGTGCTCGCCGACGTGCAGCAGCACTACTCGATCGACACCGATCACATCGTGCTCGGCGGCATCTCGAACGGCGGCGTGGGCACCTACGCCGTCGGAACGCGTCACGCGTCGCGCTTCAGCATGGTGACGGCGATGGCCGGCGCGCCGAGCTGGCTGCAGTACACGGGCGGTCAGCCGACGGACGAAGAGACGACGGTGATGCTCATGCAGTCGGGCATGCACCTCATCGAGAACTCGCTGAACACCGACTTCCGCATGTTCCACGGCACGGTCGATCCGGGCCCGATGCGGCCTGCGTACGTGCACGAGCTCGAGGAGTACATGCGCGGTGTCGGCATCGAGCCGCACGTCACTTGGTACGAGATGGG
>CAYSCF010000688.1:0-2417 GCA_964429305.1 uncultured Sandaracinaceae bacterium
CCTGCCCGCGCGATCGGGATCGCGCTCATCGCGCGGCTCTGCCAGTTCTTCCTGGCCGGGACCGCGCTCACGGTCAGCACCCTGTGGCGGCCGCGCCCGGTCGCGGCGACCGCGGCGACGTGACATCGGCAAACCCCTGGCAACACGGGCTCTTTCGCGATAACCCCGCGCGCGGATGAAGGGCTTGCTCGAGACGTTTGCGCGAAGTCAGCACGCCCGACCGTGGCTCTGGCTCGTGGTCTCGTTCGGGCTCGGTCTCGCCGCGCTGCCGTGGGTCACGTCGCTTCGCCTGAACAGCGACTTCCAGGCGCTCTTGCCCGAGAACGCGCAGAGCGTGCGCGACCTCGACGAGATCCGCGCACGCTTCGGCGGAACGTCCACGCTCACGCTCGCGGTGCAGGTCACCGAGGGCGGCTCGATCGAAGAGGTCCGCACCTTCATCCGCGCGCTCGCGCCGCGTCTGGCGTTGCGCACCGATCTGCAGGTCGCGTCGGTCGACTGGAACGTCGACGACTTCGCGCGATTCGTCGAGGCGCATCGCTTCCTCTACGCGGATCTCAGCGACCTCGAGGAGATGCGCACCTCGCTCTCCGAGCGTCTCGACTACGAGCGGGCGCGCGCCAATCCGTTCTACGTCGACCTCGACGACGAGCCGCCGCCGGATCCGGAGACCGTCATCCAGCGCATGCAGGACGACGCCGAGCATGCGCGCGATCAGCTCGATCGCTTTCCGGAGGGCTTCTACCAGAGCCCGACGCAGCCGATCATCCTGGTGTTCCTGCGCACGGGCATCCGCGGTGGTGAGACGCAGTCGACCGATCGCTTGATCACGGCGGTGGAAGACGCCGCGCAAGAGATCCTGCACGTCACGCCGAGCGAGCGCCGTGGCGCGAACGGCGGCGTCGGCTTCGCCGCGCCCGGAATCCGCATCGACTTCGGCGGCGAGCTGATGGACGTGCGCGAGGAGACCGAGGCGCTCCAAGACGCCGTGGAGCGCTCGACCATCGTGACGTTCGTCCTGCTCGCGGTGGTGATCTACGCGTTCTTCCTGCGTGCCCGCGCGTTCAGCCTGCTCGCGCTCGTGCTGGTGCCGCCGGTGCTGCTCACGTTCGGCCTCGCGCAGCCGATCGTGCACGACCTCAACGCGTCGACGGCGTTCCTCGGATCGATCGTCGTCGGCAACGGTGTGAACTCCGCCGTCATCTGGCTCGGTCGCTACTTCGAAGAGCGGCGCGAAGGGCTCGGCGTCCACGACGCGGTGCTCCGCGCGCACACCGGCACGTGGCCCGCGACGATGGCGGCCGCCTTCGCTGCCGCGCTCTCGTACGGCTCGCTGATCGCTACCGAGGTGCGCGGCTTCCGCGACTTCGGTGTGATCGGAGGCCTCGGCATGGTGCTCTGCTGGATCGCGACGTACACGGTGCTGCCCGCGCTCGCCGTCGTCGCCGAGCGCATGCGACCGCTCGTGTTCGGCGATCGCGAGAAGCAGACCAAAGGCTTCTACGGCGTGTGGAGCGCGCGCCTCGCGCTCGGTCAGCCGGGCGCGGTGCTCGCCATCGGTGGGCTCGTCACGGTGCTGTTGATCGGTGCGGTCGCCATGCGGCTCTCGGGCGATCTGCTCGAGTACGACTTCCGCGAGCTGCAGGCGCGCCGCAATCCGGAGAGCCGCGTGAACTTCGTCGGCGATCTCGTCGGCGAGACCGTGGAGGAGACGCGGAGCGGCAGCGCCCTCGCGATCCTCGCGCCGAGCGTCGACCAGGTCCCGCTCTTGCGAACCGAGCTCGTCGCCTATCGCGACGCGCACCCGGACATCCTCGGCGAGATCCGCACGATCGCCGATCTCTTGCCCGCCGATCAGGACGCCAAGATCCCGGTATTGCGCGAGCTGCGGCAGCTGCTGCTCGACGTGCGGCCGCACCTCACGGACGAGCAGCAGACGCAGGTCGACGAGAACCTCCCGCCCGAGAACGTCACGCCGATCACGGCGGCGGATCTCCCCGAGAGCGTGGCGCGTCCATTCACCGAGCGCGACGGTACGCGCGGGCGTCTCGTGTTCGCCGAGCACGTGATCTCGCACGACCTCTGGGACGGTCGCTACATGATCGAGTGGGCGGCGGCGGTGCGGAGCGCGCACACGGCCGATGGGCGCTCGCCCGCAGTCGCGGGGGTCCCGGCGGTCTTCGCCGATCTGCTCGAAGCGATCTATCGAGACGGCCTCCGCGCGATCGGCCTCTCCTTCGTTGCGGTCACGCTGCTGGTGTTCTTCTCGTTCCGATCGATGCGGGATCGCCTGCTCACGCTGGGCGCGCTCGTGCTGGGCGTCGTCTGGATGGCCGGGGCGCTCGGCCTGATCGGGGCCCGCATCAACTACATCAACTTCGTCGCGTTCCCGATCACGTTCGGCATCGGCGTCGACT
>CAYSCF010000689.1:0-2415 GCA_964429305.1 uncultured Sandaracinaceae bacterium
CACGTACGGGCAGAACAACGAGTTCGGCTTCGACTACCTGCGCGACAACATGAAGTTCTCGATCCACGAGTACGCGCAGCGCGAGCTGAACTTCGCGATCGTGGACGAGGTCGACTCCATCCTCGTCGACGAGGCACGCACGCCGCTCATCATCTCGGGCGAGAACAGTGTCCCGTCCGACAAGTACACGCGCATCGCCGCCGTCATCCCGCGCCTGCGCAAGGACGACCACTACACGCTCGACGAGAAGAACCACCAGGTCGCGCTGACCGAAGAGGGCAGCGAGCTCGCGCAGCAGCTGCTCGTCGAGCGCGGGATCATCAAGAACCGGAACCTCTACGATCCGGCCAACCTGGAAGCGCTGCACATCTTCAACCAGTCGCTGCGCGCGCACACGCTCTACAAGCGCGATCAGCAGTACATGGTCACGCCCGGCCAAGAGGTCGTGATCATCGACGAGTTCACCGGGCGCACGCTCGCCGGTCGCCGCTGGAGCGATGGTCTGCACCAGGCCGTCGAGGCGAAGGAAGGCGTCGCGATCAAGCCGGAGAACCGGACGCTCGCGACGATCTCGTTCCAGAACCTCTTCCGCCTCTACAAGAAGCTCTCCGGCATGACCGGCACGGCCGACACCGAGGCCGAGGAGTTCCACAAGATCTACAACCTCGAGGTCGTCGTCATCCCGACGAACAAGCCGATCACGCGCAAGGACGCGGACGACCTCGTCTACAAGACCGAGCGCGAGAAGTTCAAGGCGGTCTTCGACGACGTGATGACGTGTCAGGAGCGCGGCCAGCCCGTGCTCGTCGGCACGACGAGCGTCGAGAAGAGCGACGCGCTCTCGCGCATGCTCACGAAGGCGGGCGTCGCGCACAACGTGCTGAACGCCAAGCAGCACGAGAACGAGGCGTACGTCGTCGCGCAGGCGGGCCGCAAGGGCGCGATCACCGTCGCGACGAACATGGCCGGCCGCGGCACCGACATCTTGCTCGGCGGCAACGCGGAGATGATCGGTCGCGCCGAGGTGATGGCGATGGCGCGCCAGCCCGGCAACGAGGCTTTGCTCGCCGACAAGGACACGCTCGAAGCAGCCGTCCACGAGGCGCAGAAGAAGTACGAAGCGATCTGCGCGGCGGAGAAGAAGGAAGTCATCGCGGCGGGCGGTCTGCAGATCGTCGGCACCGAGCGACACGAGTCCCGGCGTATCGACAACCAGCTCCGCGGTCGCGCGGGCCGTCAGGGAGATCCGGGCGCCTCGCGCTTCTATCTCTCGCTCGAAGACGACCTCATGCGCATCTTCGCGGGCGAGCGCATCCAAGGGATGATGGAGACGCTCGGCATGGAAGAGGGCGTGCCGATCGAGCACCCCTGGGTCACGCGCAGCGTCGAGAACGCGCAGAAGAAGGTCGAAGAGCGCAACTTCGACATCCGCAAGAACCTGCTCGACTACGACGACGTGATGAACCAGCAGCGCAAGAGCATCTACGTGCTCCGGCGCCAGGTGCTCGAAGGTCAGTACCGCACGGTGCCGACCGACGACGAGAAGAAGGCGGGCATCGAGGCCAAGCCGGTCGTCGAGAAGGTGCACGAGCCGTACATCGAGAAGGCGCGCGTCGTCATCGAGCGCATGGTGAAGATCCACGGCGCGCCGCCGCCGCCGGCGCCGTCGGGCGATGCGGCCGCGGATGCGGGCTACCGGGATCAGTGGGTGCGCACGGCGCTCGAGCAGAAGCTCTCGGACGTCAAAGAGGTCAACGCGCCCGGTCTCGAGCGCAACATCTACGACGCGTTCGGCTGCCGCATCGAGATCGGCAAGCTCGCCAAGGATCCGAAGAAGCTCGTCGAGCATCTCGTCGAGGTCGTCGCGATGTCGCTCAGCGAGCAGCGCGAGCGCCTGCTGGATCTCACCGACGATCTCGTGGCGTCGATGGTCGCCAAGTTCACGCCGGCCAACAAGCACCCGGAGGACTGGGACTTCAAGGGACTGAAGGCGGCCTACAAGGAGCAGTTCAACATCGACGCGTCGGCGGCCGACAAGATCGGCGACGTGGAGATGCTCGCGCGACGCCTCTACGACGACGCCGAAGCGATCATGCTCAAGAAGGACAAGGAGGTCCCGCCGGAGGTGTTCTATCGCCTCTTCCGGAACTTCTACCTGCGCGAGATCGATCGGCAGTGGCTCGAGCACCTGTCGTCGATGGAGCAGCTCCGCGACGGCATCGGGCTGCGCAGCTTCGGTCAGCGCGATCCGAAGAAGGAGTACAAGAAAGAGGGCTACGACCTCTTCGTGCAGATGACCGAGTCGATCCGCGGCGCGGTCGGCGCGAACATGTTCCGGCTCGAGGTCGTCAGCGAGCAGGACGCGCGGCGGCTCGAAGAGCAGCGACGTCGCGAGGTCGAGGCGAACCAGGCGCG
>CAYSCF010000690.1:0-2414 GCA_964429305.1 uncultured Sandaracinaceae bacterium
GTGCGAACAACCGCCGCATCGAGATCGTGCTGCTCCCGAACATCGACGAGCTGCCCGACCTCTCGTCCTTGACCGACTCGACGCCTGCGTCGACGACGACGCCCGCGCCCAGCGGCACCTGATCGGGGGGCGATGCGCCGGATATCGACCGTCGACGTGGGCACCAACACGGTGCTCGCGTGCGTCGTCGAGCCGGATCGCGTCGTGTGGGACGCGGCGCGCATCACGCGTCTCGGCGGCGGCGTCGATGCATCGCGGGCGCTGCGCGACGACGCCATGGATCGCACGTTGGACGCGCTACGCGAGCTGGTCGCGCAGGCGCGCGCGAACGGGGCCGAGCGCGTCGTCGGCGTCGGCACGAGCGCGCTGCGAGATGCATCGAATCGCGATCGCTTCGTCGTGCGCGCGAGAGAGGTCGTGGACGACTTCCAGGTGATCGACGGAGCCCGCGAGGCCGAGCTGACCTATCGCGGCGCGCTCTTCGGGCTGCCTCGGGCGAGAGGACCGGTGACGGTCGTCGACATCGGCGGCGGCAGCACGGAGATCGTGCGCGGGGAGGGCGAGACGGTGCTCTCGCGGGTGAGCGTCGACGTCGGATCGGTGCGGCTCACCGAGCGGCACGACGATCTCGCGGCCATCCGCGCGGACATCGCGGCGGCGATGCGAGACGTCGAGATCGCGGCGCCCCTCGTGATGGTCGCCGGCACCGCGACGAACGTCGCCGCCGTCGCGCTCGGACGGGACCTCGCGCGTGGCGCCGCATCGCCGCACGGCGAGCGTGTGAAAGCGACCGCGTTGCGCGCAGCGATCATCCGCATCGTGCGCGCCACGCCCCACGAGCGACGCGCGATGGTCGGCATCGAGCCGGGGCGGCAGGACGTGATCGGCGCGGGCGCGTGCATCTTCGAGCACGTGCTCGATCGATCGGGCGCGAAGGACGTGACGATCTCGGACGGCGGCGTGCGATTCGGGCTCGCGCTCTCGCTCTTCTGACGGCGTGCGCAGACACACGGAGCTCGCCCCGGTCTCGTGGGTCAGAGCCGCGATGAAGCGCTTGGCGATGCTGATGGTCCTGTCCGCGAGCTGCGTGGACCCACCGCCTCCCGCCCTCGCTCCCGCTCCCGCTCCCGCCCTCGCTCCAACCCCCGCTCCCGCTCCCGCTCCCGCTCCCGAAGTGCCGCCGCTGCCCTTCGAGGCCGAGGTCCGGCGCTGGCAAGAGCGCGCGAGCGCCGTGACCGTCCTCGTCGGCACGCCGACCGCCCGCGGCAGCGGCACGATCCTCTCGCGAGAGGGCGCGATCGTCACCGCCTCGCACGTGGTCGACGCGCGCGAAGAGGAAGCGATCGTCGTCACCCTCGCGGACGGCACCGCGCTCCCCGCCACGGTCACGCGGCGCTACCCGGCGCACGACCTCTTGCTCCTGCAGGTCGCGCAGCCGCTTCCGACCTGCGCCGCCGTCGCGTCCGAGGCGCCTGCCACCAGCGCGTGGACGCTGTGCTCGGGCGCGGTGGGTGTCGAGCACGCCGAGAGCGACGCATCGATCGGCACCGTGCTCTCGCGCGGCGCGCGATGGATCGACACGAGCTGTCCGCTCGGTCGAGGCATGAGCGGAGGCCCGGTGCTCGACACTGCCGGACACGTCCTCGGCGTGGCGGTGAGCTTCACGGGCACGACGAGCCGCAGCGCGCGGCTCTCGGCGGACGCGTCGCTCTTGCGCGGGATCACCTGCGAGGCCGAGCCGCTCGCGATCACGCTGCCCGCTGCCTCCGATCGACGCACGGCGCTGCGCGCGCTCGCGACACCCGAGGGCGCGAGCCCGTCGGTCGTCTTCGTCACCTTCACCACGCCGCGCTTCGGGCCGAGCTTGCGTGGTGTCCCGGGCATCGTCGTCAAGCCGGACGTGGTCCTGACCGTGACGAGCCCGGAGCTCACCTGGCGCGACGACGGCACGCCGCAGACGCCGCTCTCGATCGAGAGCGAGCCGACGGCCCACGCCATCCGCGGCGCGACACGAGGCGAGCTCGCGCTGATCCACTTCCACGGCCTCTCGGCGCCACCGATCGCGCCCGTCCGATCGCGCATCGCACCGGGCACGCTCGTCGCGGCCGCGACCTCGCACGATCTCGGGATCGTCTCGCGCGTCGATGCGACACCGGGCCGCGTCGAGCCCTATCTCGCGATCCCGTTCTCACGCTGTGGGCACCACGCGACGTACCTGCGTCAGGCTTTCCCGATCGTGACGCTTCCGCACGCGTTCGTGCACGATGCGTCCGCGCATCGGGGCGAGCTCCTCGTGGATTCGGCCGGCGTCCCGCTCGGGATCCACGTGACCGGCCAGGGCGGTATCGGTTTCGCCGTGCCGCTCGCCGACGCGCTCGCCCAGTTCTAGCGCCGTGCTAGAAGGCGCGGTCCCG
>CAYSCF010000691.1:0-2411 GCA_964429305.1 uncultured Sandaracinaceae bacterium
GCGGCGGCGAGCACACTGCCCTTCGCCCCGAGCAGCAGCACTACCTACCCGTCGAGCCACTGGGCCAGGCGCGCGCCAGCGCGTGCGCTCTCGCTCTCGCTCTCGCTCTCGCTCTCGCTCTCGCTCTCGCTCTCGCCTCTCGCTCAGGGCGTATAGGTCGTGCAAGTCCCCGGCGTAGGCAACGACGTATCCGCCCACCCACCAGTCGCGGTCCGCGAGATCGAGTGCCCCGCCGTCACCGTCGGCACCATCGTCCCCGTGGGCATCGCGCCCGTCGCGTCGATCAAGTGCCCCGTGTTCGCGTCCCCGTAGATCACCGCGTCCACGGGCACCGTCGCGTCCGTGAGTGACGAGCTGAGCCCGTACATCAGCGCCACGCCCGCGGCCGCTCCCGCCGTCACGTTGTGCAGATCGGGGTTGAAGTTGATCGTGTCCGTGCACGCAGGCCCGCCGCAATCCGGCCCGCCGACGAGGATGCAGCCGCCCGCCGGGATCGTCGTCGTCGGAAGCTGCGCGAACGAATAGCGGTACGACGTGACGCCGTTGCCGAGCGTGTAGCAGCTGAGCGGAACGGCCGTCGTGCCCGCGTTGCGCAGCTCGATCCACTCGTGCCCGTCGTCGCCCGTCGCGCCGCCGCCCGCCACGTCGTAGAGGACCTCGCTCAAGATCAATCGACGCGCCGAGACGGCACCCATGCACGGCGCCGTCGCGCAGCAGTCCGTGTCTTCGCAGTCCGCGTGACCGTCGTGATCGTCGTCGACGCCGTTGCCGCACGCAGCGTCGTCGTGCTCGGTCGGTCCCACCACCACGTCGGAGCTCATGCGCGGCTCGATCTGGTAGCCGAACGAGTACGTGAGCACGCCGATCACCGACGAGAGCGCGTCTCCGTTCGCGACCGTCGCGCGGTACACGTCGTCGTCGACGTACACGCCGCCCGTCACCTGGAAGCGTCCGTACATGCCCGCAGGCATCGTCACGCTCACGCCGCCGATCGAGACGAGAACACCTTCGTACGGTTCTGCCGTCGCCGCGGTCGCGAGCGTCGCGGGCATCGCGATCGGCGTCGGCGTGATCGCCGTTCCGGACGATCGACAGCTCACGAAGCCCGAGTCGAGCTCGGTGCGCATGCCGCTGTCGCCGCTCGCCGCGTACTCCGCGTAGTTGCCGGCGACGTAGACCTGATCGCCGAGCGCGAGCGCGCCGCCGCACGCTTCCACGCGCGGAACGAAGACGTGCACGCCCGAGTAGCGCGGATCGGTCGCCGTCGCGTCCTGCACGACGATCGTGCCGATGTAGCCGGGGCCCGCCATCTCCGCGAACGAGTCGATCGACGTGACGGTGAGCGGCCCGTGCAGCGCCACCATCGTGCCGACCGTCGGATGCATCGCATGCGTCGGATCCTGCAGATCCTGCACCGTCACCGTCGGCCGACCGCAGAACGACGAGCCTACGCAGTCGACGTCGTCGCAGTCGACCGCGCCATCGCCATCCGAGTCCGCGCCGTCGGCGCAGGCCCACGCGCCCGCTCCGTCCTCGATCATGCGCGGCGTGCCGAGGACGATGTCGCTCATCGCGCGCGGCAAGAGCTCCCAGCGGCCGATCTCGTAGGTGAACACGCCGCGCAGCGCATCGAAGTGATCGCGCCGCGTGCCGACGTAGTGGAAGAGGTCGTCGTCGATCGGCGGCGCGTTGCGGAGCGCCTGGCTGCCCATCGTATCGGTCGCGCCGATCGCGTCGATCGACGAGAGCTGGATCACGACGCCTTCCCAGGCCTCGGCCATCGTGTCGTCGGCGAGTGTTCGAGCATCGGTGACGACCGCGGGCGTCGGCCCCATGCCGTCGCCGACCATCGTGCACGTGATGGAGCCGGCGAGGATCTGCGTGACGCTGCGACCGGTGCCGTCGGTCGGATCCGACGTCTCGCGCACGGTCCCGAGCACGTCGACGACGTCACCCAGCGCGAGCGTCGCGTGGCCGGCGCACGTCGTGACGCTCGGCATGACGACCTGCACGCCGGACCACTGCCCGCCGGCCGGATCCGCGACCCAGACGTCCGACGTGCGACCCATGCCGACACCATTCTCTTCGAACGTGTCGAGCGCCGCGACGTTCACGCCCACCACGCGGACCTGTGCGCCGACCGGGACGTGGCCCGTCGCCGCCGGGTTCTGGATCTGCGGGATCGTCGCCGTGACGACCGTGGGGCCGCCATCGCCCGCGCCCGAGTCCGTCTCGCCCGAATCCGTCGTGCCCGAGTCGACTTCCGTGCCGTGCGGAACACCGTTTCCGTTCGCACACGAGGGGAGGAACGCGAGCAGCACGAGCACGCTCGAGCCAAGCCAAGAAGTCCGCATCGGCCATCCATAACCCGGGGTTTCGGATCGCGCCCGGATGCCCTCGACGAAGCCGCG
>CAYSCF010000692.1:0-2395 GCA_964429305.1 uncultured Sandaracinaceae bacterium
CCCTGCACTCGAGCAAGCTGCATACCGTCGGACGCGGACGCGAAATGAGCCAGAAACCCGGCTCTGGCGAAGGGCGGCGTGCATCCCCTGACGGATCCGTGGGTCAGGGACAGGCGGTCGCGTCGTCTCCATCGAGATGAGAACGACATCGATTGCCGTATCCCGCCCCACCGCAGCCGCACGTGCGCTCCTCGCCGAAGCCGCAGCCGAGCACGTCGACGGGTCGCGGCCGGCACGATCCGCTCTGATCGCATCGGTCGCGATGGCAGTACTCGTCCGCCGCGCAGTCGGACACCGAGGCGCACGTCCGCGTGGCGAAGCACGCCGCGTGCGCCTCGATGCACGCGTCGAAGTCGTCGTATCCCGCATCGCAGTCGGCGCCCGTACACGCGCACGCCCCGATCCATCCGCACGTGGTGCCGTTCCAGAAGAAGGCCGTCGCGCTACGACAGGCCATCCACGCGTCGGTTCTGCTCGCGGCTTGCGGCCCACACGAGATCGGAACGTCGATGCTCGCGTCGTGAGCCCCGCGCTCGTGCGCCGCGTAGCAACCGCACGCCAAGAGCCCGAGCACCATCGCGCAAGAACGAGAGATCCGCATCTTGGCGGAGGAGCCCTCGGCCCGGCGAACCGGCTCGATGTCTATCGGTACTGGCCGATGTCGATCGCGTAGCGCTTCAGCCAGCGATGCACCTGCATCCGCTCCTTGCCGAGCTCGCGACCGACGGCGGCGATGTTGCCCTTGTGCTTCGCGAGCACCTCGCGCAGCTGCTCTTCGCTCGGCGGGCCCGTGAGCTTCGGCTTCGCGGTCGAGCTCGCGACGATCGGGATCGCGGGGTGCGACGGCTCGACGGGAAGCGCCGGCGCCATCGGCGCGGTGTTCGGTCCCTGACGGCCGTGCGTACGCAGCCCTTCTTGAAGCGCTTCGGGCAGGTGCTTCAGATCCATCTCGCGCCCGTCCGAGAGCGCGACCGCGAGCTTGATCGCGCTCTCGAGCTCGCGGACGTTGTACGGCCAGCCGTAGTGCGCGAGCGCGAGCATGAACGGCAGCGTGACCGCCGCATCGCCGCGCCCTGCCCGCTTCAAGAAGAAGAGCGTGAGCGGGTAGAGGTCCTCGCGACGCTCGCGCAGCGGCGGCAGGCGCACGAAGAACTCGCGCAAGCGCGCGTAGAGATCGCCGCGGAAACGCCCAGCCGCGACCTCGGCCTCGAGATCGCGATGCGTGGCCGCGACGACGCGAACGTCCACGCGCTCGGCGACCGTCGCACCGATGGGCAGCACCTCGCGCTCCTGGAGCACGCGCAGCAGCTTCGCCTGTGCCTCGAGCGGCATGTCGCCGATCTCGTCGAGGAAGAGCGTCCCGAGATGCGCCGCGCGCACGAGACCTTGCTTGTCCATGTTCGCGCCCGTGAAGGCGCCCTTGCGATAGCCGAAGAGCTCGCTCTCGATCAGGTTCGCCGGCAGCGCGGCGCAATTGATCGCTTGGAACGGGCCCTTTCGCTCGCTCGCTTCGTGGATGGTCTTGGCGAGCAGCTCCTTGCCTGTGCCGCTCTCGCCCGCGATGACGCACGCGAGCTGCGCCTTGGCGACCTTGTCGACGCGCTCGTGCAGCACGTCGATCTGGCAGCCGCCGATCAGATGCGTCTTGATCTTGTGGTGCACCGGGCGCGACGTCTCGATGACGGTCCCGTCGATGCGGTATGCCCCGTACGCGAGGACCGCGCGCTGCGCGTAGCGGTAGAGCGAGTCGCCCACGCGCACGACGTCGTGATCGCGCAGCACGTGCTCGGTGACGCGCACGCCGTTGACGAGCGTTCCGTTGGTCGAGCCGTTGTCGCGCAGCACGTGGCCGCCGGGGATCCGCTCGACCTTCGCGTGATAACGCGACACCGCGGCCTCGGGGATCGAGAGTGTGTTGTCCGGCTCGCGACCGATCGTGGTCGTGTCGCCGAGGAAAGGGACGGCCGACGCGAGCTGCCGGTGCAGGCGCGAATAGACCAAGACCAGCCCCGCCGTGGCGTCGAGCGTCGTGTCGAAGCGCGGGATGCCTTCGAGAGAAGAGGTGGTCGCGACTCTTTGCGTGCTCATCGACCCGGCGTGCTCATCGACCCGGCGTGCTCATCGGCCCGGCCGACATCGTACAGCTTGGCCGTTTCTGGTATAGCACCGCCGCCTTCGTTCTGGGCGCTTCGTTTCCGACTGAGGGGAGATGAAGGGCCCAAGCGACGTAGCTGGACTCTGGATTGTAGGAGACGTCGCGATGATGGGGATGCTTCGGATCTCGGGTTTGCTCGTGCTGGTCGGCTCTCTCGCGTTCGCGAGCGCCGGCTGTGGTCGTCGTCGCGCCCGCGCGGCTGCACCCCCGCCGCCCGCTCCGACGACCGGCGCGTACGTG
>CAYSCF010000693.1:0-2380 GCA_964429305.1 uncultured Sandaracinaceae bacterium
AAGAGCAAGAGCGCCCGCCGCAAGCCGAGCTTGGCCACGAGCCCGCCGCCGACGTTCGACGCGTGCGACGTCGGAGCGGCTTGGGCCGACTGCCACGGCGTGGGAACGACGAGCACGTTCGCGTGTGCAGATTCGAGCGCGTGCAACGGCTGCGGCCACGAGTGTCGCTGGTTCGTGGATGGATGCGTGCCCCGCGAGTTCGTCGCGAGCGCGTGTCCGAGCGGCGCCTTGTGCTGCGAGACCGGAGGACGCGACGCGGGTGCTGGCCGCAGCGGCGGTTCACCGTTCGCGAGCGGCTCGGATCGCGTCGCAGACGAGGTACCGGCGTTCACGGCGGCATGGGGAGAGATGCCGTGGAATCGTGATCGGGAAGCGCTCGTCGAAGTCGTGCTCGGTCGCCCCGGGCACGGCCTCCAGCCGGCGCTCTGCTTCCCCGGAGCGGGTCCACCGCGCCTGTGCGAACGTGGACTCGGCGAATCCGACCGTGAGCTCCGGGGCAACGTGCTCGTGGTTCAATTTCGCGATGAGACCGTGGCGCCGGCCCCGTACCCCGACCGCCTCGTCGTGGAGCTCGACGGGCACGATGGACCGAATGCCGCGCGTGCATGCATCGTCAATCCGACCGTCACGGCCCCGAGCGCGCTCTGCCAATCCACGCTGCCAGCAGTCTGCGCGACGAGCGGCACCATCAACATGGCCGCGTATCCCGCGACGGAGCAGGATGCCGCTTCGATGCGCATGGACGCCGACTTGATGTTCGTGGACGGCACGCGAATCACGTTCGGCCTCTGAGCTGCGGTCGACGATCGACGCGGTCGTCGTCGCGGCGCAGTCCTGGTCACGAATCCGCGGACGGTGTGCGCCGCTACGGCAGACCGCGATCTAGCTCTGCCGTCGCCTGACATCGACACTGCAGCACTGGCTCAACCACGTCACCCGTGGAGGTGACACCTTCGACCCATCGCAGCGTGAACTCGCGCCAAGCGTGTCCGATTCCTCTTGTGATCGCCCTGCGCAGATGCGTCAATAGGCCCCACGACAAGCGAGCGGCGATGGCGCTCATCGACTGTCGATAGGGGAGCACTATCGATGCGACGTTCACGGCGTGTGCGTTCCGGCGGCTTGCGCTCGAGTGCCAACGCACTCTTTCCATTGGCGTTCGCAGCCCTCGCGGCATGTATCGGCCCCGGCGACGGGACCGTCACGTCGTCCGGCCCCGCGGCGCTGACCGGAGGATTGCCGTCGGGATGGGGTAGCGACGCCATCGTTCCCGTCGAAGGGCACCCCGGTTGGACACGAGGAATCTTCGAGGCCACCGCGGATGGCACAGCCTCCTACGACGTCCCCCTCTGGGTGACACCCGGACGAGCAGGGATGCAGCCCGACCTGTCGCTGCGCTATTCGTCACACGGTGGCGAAGGCAACATCGGTGTCGGATGGAGCCTTCAGGGCCTGTCGGCGATCACTCGCTGCTCGCGAACACGCTCTCTCGACGGTGACTCACTGGGATCGATCGGTTGGGACGACAGTGTGTACTGCCTGGGAGGAGAGCGCCTCGTTCCGATGGACGGACAGGACGCGGGTGGGATCGGCGGGCTGACGAACCGGCTCCGCCCGCTACAGAACAGCCCTGACTCCGTCGAGTATGTGGGACCCGTGACGAGCCCGACGGCGTTCATCGTGCACCACGAGAACGGCGTCGCGGATTGGTACGAGCAGCTGGTGAGCGGCGTTGGCTGCCAGCCGGACGGGGCGAATGGCATTCGCCCGACCACGGCGCCGGTGACGTACGCGTGGTTGCTCACCCGCGTGCAAGACATGGCAGGGAATTTCATGTCGATCGCGTACCAGGGCGTCTTCCACGACGCGAACGCGAACGCGAACGAGTCGAACGCCTCGATTCGGACACTTGCCGCGGCGGGATGCGAGCCGATCGAGCTCACGCCCGCACGAATCACCTACACCAGTCACGTCACGCGCCCCGGATTCGAGAGCTTGTGTGCGCTCCCGAACACCGCAGGCTCCGGCACTGGGAGCGGCAGCGGCGGGTCCGGCGTGGGTGGTGGGATCGGCGGCATCGGGACCGTCGATAACGGCCAGCTGCCACCAGCCGATCTCGGCGTGGAGTGCGGGCGTCGTTCCGTCGAGTTCGGTTTCGCCGCCGACGGCGCAGGCTCTACCGTGCGCTTGGTCAGCGGCACCCTCGGGGGACAATCGACGAGCTTCGCGATCGCGACGTCTCAATATCTGATCGGCGTCGTCGCCTACGGACCGACTGGGCATGCGGCGCGATCGTACGCGATCGGCAGCACGCAGAGCTCGTCGACGGGGCGTCGCCTCGTGACGACGATCCAAGAGTGCGACCCAGTCGGCAGCGTGT
>CAYSCF010000694.1:0-2378 GCA_964429305.1 uncultured Sandaracinaceae bacterium
CGTCTTGTCCATGAAGAAGCGCTTGCCCGTCGGCACCAGGCTGCGGCCGTAGAGCGTGTCGCAGTACGCGCGCAGCGCGTCGAGGTAGTCCTCTTCCTTGTTCGGCAGCGAGTCGACGAAGAGCCGGATGGCCTCCGCGGAGTTGATGTGATCGAACGGCGCCTTGTCGACCGTGTCGTAGTAGCCGAGGTACGCGAGCGGCGTGATCAGGTGCGGCTCGGGATGCGTGTGCACCTCCGAGTGCGATCCGATCATGCGCTGCACCAACGTCGAGCCACTGCGCGGCGGCGAGACGACGAAGACCATGCGCGCGCCGTTCTTGCCGAAGTCGGTGTTCATGCGCTCGTTCGTGTCCGACCTCACGGATCATGTCAAATTCCAGGGCGATCCACGCCGTCGTGGTGGGTGCCACGATTTGGCCGGCGTGCTAGACGCAACGCTTCGTCTGCGAGGAAACGTTCGATGACCCAGCTCCCCGTCGTTCAGTCAGGTTCCAAGCCCGAAGCACGCGTGCGCCCGCCGGTCGATCCCGCGACGCTGCGTCATCGCGATCTGCTCGAGGGCGACTTCTGGAAGCGCATCCCTGCGTACGCCGGCGTGAGCGAGGCCGAGTTCCTCGATCACAAGTGGCAGATGAAGCAGACGATCACGCGCGTCGACAAGCTGCTCGCGGCGCTTCAGGGCCTGGTGCCGGCGTCGTTCATCGAGGACGCGCTCAAGGGCTTCGCGCAGGCGCCGATGGCGGTGCGCGTCTCGCCGTATCTGCTCTCGCTCATCGACTGGTCGATGCCGTACGAGGACCCGCTGCGCCGGCAGTTCATCCCGCTCGGCTCGAGCATCCTTCCCGATCATCCGAAGCTGCGCTTCGACTCGCTCAACGAGCAGGGCGATGCGCCGGTCCCGGGGCTCACGCATCGCTATCCGGACAAGGCGCTCTTCCTCGCGCTCGACACGTGCCCCGTGTACTGCCGCTTCTGCACTCGCAGCTACGCGGTCGGCCCCGACGTCGATCAGGCCGAGCTCGAGAAGGTCTCGCTCAAGGCGAACAAGGATCGCTGGGAGAACATTTTCACGTACATCGCGTCGCGCCCGGAGCTCGAGGACATCGTCATCTCGGGCGGTGACTCGTACAACCTGCGCGAGGATCAGATCAGCGAGATCGGCAACCGCCTGCTCGACATCACGAACGTGCGACGCATGCGCTTCGCGAAGAAGGGCCCGGCGGTCATGCCGCAGAAGATCCTCACGGACGACGCATGGTTCCGGGCGCTCGTCGGCGTCGTGCATCGCGGTCGCACGATGGGCAAAGAGGTGGTGCTGCACACGCACTTCAACCATGCGGCGGAGATCACGGACATCACGCGGCGCGCGATGAACCGCCTGCACGCGGAAGGCGTGACGGTGCGCAACCAGTCGGTGCTCCAGCGCGGCGTGAACGACAGCGTCGAAGCGATGCAGCTGCTCGTGAAGCGCCTCGGCTACGTGAACGTGCAGCCGTATTACGTGTACGTGCACGATCTGGTGAAGGGCGTGGAAGAGCTGCGGACGACGGTCGAGACGGCGGTGATGCTCGAGAAGTCGACGCGCGGCACGCTCGCAGGCTTCAACACGCCGACGTTCGTCGTCGACGCGCCCGGCGGCGGCGGCAAGCGCGTGGTGCACAGCTTCGAGCACTACGACCGCACGACGGGCATCAGCGTGTACACGGCGCCGAGCGTCAAGCCGGGTCAGTACTTTCTCTACTTCGATCCGCTGCACCTGCTGCCCGAGGCGGGGCAGATGCGATGGAAGGACGAGGCCGAGCACAGCAAGATGGTCCAGGAGGCGCTGGATCGCGCGCAGGCGCGCCGCTAACGCTGCGCTAGCCCTCTCGCTCTCGCTCTCGCTCTCGTCTCTCGCTCTCGCTCTCGTCTCTCGCTTTCTTGCGGGTGCGGTCGCGCGGCGATCTCTCGCTTCTGTTTTCGAACTGCCCTTCGGGTGCGCTCGGGCCGCGCGGCCCCAAGGCGGAGAACCAAGGTTCTCCACCCTGGACCCCCACTCCTTTTTCCATCGATCGGTGCTCGCCGCTGCCGCGGGAGGATCAGTGCAGTCGCACGGCCCCATCGCTGCGCGACGGGGACCCCGCCGCGCTCTCCGCTCGGTAGCGCGGTGCGCCTGGGATCGGACAGTGAGCGACTGCCGCGTCGCCATCGCATGAGAAGTTGGTGAGTGGCCGGCGGGGCGAGCCGCCGGCCGTCTCGCGTCAGCGTGTGAGCTTCACGAGCACGCCGATGATGTGGTTCAGCTTTGCGTCGATTCCTTCCGGCCGTTTGGCGATGCCTCGTGCTTCGGCCATCTGGATCCAGCCGAACGTCACGCGCGCTTCCCCGAGCGCGATG
>CAYSCF010000695.1:0-2374 GCA_964429305.1 uncultured Sandaracinaceae bacterium
GAGCGCCGACGTGCAGATCATCCAGATCCGGGACGAGCCGATTGAGGTGATGAGCGACGAGCTCCGCGTCGGCCGCGGCGTGGTCGGCGAGATCACCGTGGCCGGGCCGCAGGTCACGACGCACTACTGGGGCGACGAGGCGAGCACGCGCGCGCACAAGATGAGCGATGGCGGCCGCGTGCGGCATCGCGTCGGCGACGTCGGCTACTTCGATCCGCAGGGGCGGTTGTGGTTCTGCGGGCGCAAGTCGCACCGCGTCGAGTGGAAGACAACGACGTACTTCACCGAGCAGGTGGAAGGGCCGTTCAACGCGCACGCACACGTGCTGCGGAGCGCGTTCGTGAAGGGCTACGTCGAGTACTACCTCGGCGGGCACCAGAAACAGGAGGCGCTCTTCCTGTTCGTGCAGCCGATCGACGAGGACGTGTGGGTGCGTGAGGCGGCTCCGGTCGGCCGCACCGGCGAGCCGGCCGCGCCGCTGCGTCACGCGATGATGCGCATCGCCGAGCGCATCGGGCTGCCCGAGCTGCGCATCGTCGTGCGTCGCGATCTGCCGGTCGATCCACGGCACAACGCGAAGATCCTGCGCGAGCAGCTCGCGAAAGAAGCGCGCACGTTCCTGCGCGTGAATCCGGCGCGATGACCGTCCTCGTCACCGGTGCATCGGGGTTCGTCGGGCTCGCGCTCACGCAGGCCCTCGTCGCACGCGGCGAGCACGTGCGGACGCTCAGCCGCACCACCAACCCCACGCTCGATGCGCTCGCGCGCGGAGGCTCGATCACGATCACGCGCGGCGACCTCTCGGATCGCGATGCGGTGTCGCGCGCAGCCCAGGGCGCACGCGCGATCCTGCACGTGGGCGCGAAGGCGGGCGTGTGGGGCGCGCGCGAGGAGTATCTGGCCACGAACGTCGGCGGCACGAGCAACGTGCTGGCGGTCGCGCGCGCGCAGGACATCGCCCGCATCGTCTACACGAGCACGCCCAGCGTGGTGCATGCCGGTCGCGACGTGGTCGGCCTCGACGAGTCCGCGCCGTATGCGACGCACTTCAGCACGCCTTATCCGGAGTCGAAGGCCATCGCCGAGCGCGCCGTGCTCGCCGCGAACGGAACGAAGCTGCCTGGCGGCGAGATCCTCGCGACGTGCGCGCTCCGGCCGCATCTCGTGTGGGGGCCGGGTGACACGAACCTCGTGCCGCGCATCGTCGAGCGTGCGCGCGCGGGCCGGCTCGCGCTCGTGAACGGCGGCAAGAGCACGATCGACGCGACGTACATCGACTCGTGCGTGCATGCGCACCTGCTCGCGCTCGATCATCTGGCGCCCGAAGCGCCGTGCGCCGGCAAGGCGTACTTCATCGCGCAGGGCGAGCCGACGAGCGTGCGCACGCTCGTGCTCGGGATCGTCCACGCGTACGGCATCGAGGTGTCGCCGCGATCGATCCCGCTCTCGATCGCGACGATGGCCGGCACGCTCGTCGAGACGGGGTATCGCCTCGCGCGATCGAAGAAGGAGCCGCCGCTCACGCGCTTCGTCGCGGAGCAGCTCGGCACCTCGCACTGGTTCGATCTCTCGGCGGCGAAGCGCGATCTGCACTATGCGGCACCGGTGAGCACCGCGGAGGGCTTGCGAAGACTCCGCGAGCACGCGACCGTCGCGGGATGAGCCACGTCCGAGCGCACTGCGCGAGCTGTCAGAGCGAGAACGTCTCCGAGCCGACCGAGTACGCGCCTCACCAGGCGACCGTCCGCTTCGCGATGAACGATGCCAATCCAGGCTGGCTCGAGGCGTCGCAGGAAACCTTTCACGTGACGCGCGCTCGACCGGCGCGCGCGCGCGTGGCGTAGTGGAGCCATGTATCGCGATCCCGACGAGACACCGCGCTGCGCCTGTTGCCGGAGCCTCGAGCTCACCGAGGTCACGCGCTTCGATCCGACCGAAGGCAGCTCGAACGTGTGGTTCGCCAAGAAGGACCCGACGCGCGGTTGGTTCGAGGCGGACCAGGAGTCGTTCACGCTCACGCGTGCGCGGGTCTGTCTGGGGTGCGGGCACGTGATGTGGTCGCTCGCGCAGAGAGATCTGGAGCGCCTGAGGCAGCGCCTGCCGATGCTCGCGGCGCTGCCGGAGCGCTGATCGTCAGGTTCCCTTGACGACGAGCAGCGGGCGCAGACGGCGCGTCACGCGCACGAGCTTGCGCTGATCGCGGAGCACGCCGTCGAGATCCTTGTAGGCGCTCGGTGCTTCGTCGACCAAGCGTGACGCGAGCGTCGTGTCGTAGACGACATCGCCCATCTCGCGCGCGAGCGCCGCTCGATCGACGCGTCGTCGCGTCTCGGTGCGGGTGGATGCCCGTCCGGCGCCGTGGGCGCTCGAGCAG
>CAYSCF010000696.1:0-2369 GCA_964429305.1 uncultured Sandaracinaceae bacterium
CACCGGCACATCTGGCTCGGCGTGAGCGTCGAGGACCGCAAGTACGGCGTGCCGGGATCGCGCAGTTGCAACGCGTGCCTACACGCGTGCGCATGCTCTCGATCGAGCCGCCGCTCGAGGATCTCGGCACGCTCGACCTCACCGGCATCGGCTGGGTGATCGTCGGCGGGGAGAGCGGGCCCGGCGCGCGCGAGATGGATCCGGCGTGGGTGCGCTCGATCCGTGACCAGTGCGTCGCCGCGGGCGTGCCGTTCTTCTTCAAGCAATGGGGCGGCGTGCGGAAGAAGCTCCGCGGACGCTTGCTCGACGGGCGCACGTGGGACGAGATGCCGGCGATGGCGCCGTGACGGCCACGCTCGACGATCTGCGCTCGGAACTGCGCGCGCTCGAGGAGCACATCGTCGACCGCGTCGAGGCAAGGCTCAAGCGACAGCGCCCGAAGGGCGAGCGACGCACGCGCACGCCAGAGCTCGTCGCGACGCTCGTGCCCGCTCCGATGGACGAACTGGCCAAGGCGCGCGCACGCTCTGCGCTCGCGAAGCTGAGGAAGCGATGATGGAGACGACGGAGAAGACGCGGCGCCCGTGGGGCACAGGAACGATTCAGCGCCACGGCGAGCGCTTCCGCCCGCGGCTGCCAGCGAAGTACAAGCGCGCACCGCTCGCGATATACGACACGCATGCGGAAGCCGAAGCGGTGCTCGACGCCGCGCTCCACGAGCTCGTCGCCGCGCCGCTCGATGCGAAGACGGTCGACGCGTGGGGGCTCGAGTGGATGGACACACGCGACGTGCGCGCTTCGACGCTGCAGCGCGACCGCGGCCGATGGAAGACGTACGTCACAAAGCGTGCGATCGGAAAGGTGCTGCTCGCGGAACTGACGGAGGCAATGGTCGATGAGTGGCTCGCGACCATGCGGCAGCTCGCTGCGCAGACGCGACAGAACGCGCTCGGCCTGTTGAAGCAGGCGATCGCAGCCGCGTGCCGCACGGGCAAGCCGCTGGCCGGGAAGTCGAGTCCGGCCGCGGCGGTCACGATCAAGCGCTCGACGAAGGCGCGCAGCGACGATCCGTGGACGTGGCTCAAGCCGGACGAAATCGAGCAAGCGCTCGCGCTCGACGTGCCGTTCAAGTCGCGGATCTTCTGGACGGTCGCGGTGTACTCTGCGCTGCGCGCTGGTGAGCTCTGCGGCCTGCGCGATGAGAACGTCGACTTCGAGCGCGACGAAATCCACGTGCGATGGTCGCGCGACACTCCGCCGAAAGGCGGCAAGCCGCGCGTGGTGAAGATGCTCCCGCCGGTGCGCGACGCGCTGCGAGCGTGGATCGCCACGAGTAAGCTCGCGGGGACGCGCGATCACCTCGGGCTCGTGTTCTCGTCGCCGCGCGGCGGTTACCACGCCGACGGTTACGACGCCGGGTGGTACGAGGCCGTGAAGGGCACGCGGCTCGCGCGCGCGACGCTGCACGACCTCCGTCACACGTGCGCCTCGCACCTCATCCAGGGGACGTGGTCGCCGAAATGGCTCGTGCGCGCGCTGCGCCTCGAGGAAGTGCGCGACTGGCTCGGGCACGAGGACATCAAGACGACGCAGCGGTATGCGCACCTGTGCGCCGACGCGATTGGGAACCTCGTGGTCCTCGAACCGCCGGATGCGACTGGCCACGAACTGGCCACGGTGGAGAAGCCGCCTCGGAGATTTGAACTCCGGACCTACGGTTTACGAAGGCGTGAGAAACGACCACAACTGCGCGAACTTGCGCGCCGCGGGGGACCTACGCGAATGCGCGCTGGAGGCCCTCAAGGCCATCCGTGACGGCGATCCGCGCGCGCTCGTCCTCGCGTCGACCGTGCTCCTGGCGGTCCTCGATTCGCCCGCCGCGAGGAGCGGAGCCGCGTGAGGGCGCATCGTCCGGCGTGTGCAGATCCGCCGACACGAGTCTGTCGCGATGGCAAGCTCGACGTGCATCTCCGGCCGAGCGTAGCTGGGTCATCGCCTACCATCGCGCGAGCGCGACAGCTCGGGCGGCGGTAGCCGATCGTCGAGAGGCATCCACTGCGCATTGCAATGCGGCGATCGCCGCCGCGGTGACTGCAGCGCGGGCTGCAGGTGACGAGGAGCTCGCGCTGCGCCTCGTCGCACTCGCCCACCCTGGCTTGCGAACCATCGCAGACGCTTCGGGTTGAACCACCGTCGTCGAGCCGTGATTCGTCGTCCGAGACGATCCCGAAGCGGTCCGGTCGCTCGAACGGTATGGCGAGGATCGCACGGTACCGTCCCCATGCTCTGCGCGGAACGCGTCGCTGGCGAACGAACGAAGAACCGGCAGGATTGCGGAGATGGCCGCCACGGGATCGAGACGGAGCGGC
>CAYSCF010000697.1:0-2367 GCA_964429305.1 uncultured Sandaracinaceae bacterium
CGCCGCGAGCCCTTCGAGCGCCAACGCGTCCCCGATGCATCGCAGGGCTCGAGCCTCCAGCTGTCGAACGCGCTCGCGAGAGAGACTCAGCGTACGGGCGAGCTGATCGAGCGTCTGCGAGCTCTCCGCGAGCGTGCGCGACTCGATCACGCGGCGCTCTCGTTCGGGAAGTGCGGCGAGCGCACCCTCGATCGCGCGCTGACGCACGCCCGCGAGCTCGGCCTCGGCGTATCGGTCTTCGGGCGTGGACGTCGTAGCGACGGAGCCCGCGCCGCCATCGTGCGCGGTGTCCACCGGCACGTCCTGGGCCTGGGATGCGAGCACGCCTTCCACGTCGGAGGTCGCCACGCCGATCTCACGCGCGATGTCCTCCGCGCTCGGCTCGCTCGTCTGGCCCGCGAGCGCACGACGAGCGCGCCCGATCCGCGCGAAGACCTTGCGAGACGCGCGCGTGTCCGGCGCTCGCACGATCGAGCGGTTCGCGAGCAGGAACTGCTGCACGCGCGCGCGGATCCAGTGGGCCGCGTACGTCGCGAGACGCACGTCGCGCGTCGGGTCGAAGCGCTCGATGGCCTCGAGCAGTCCGACGATGCCTTCCGAGACGAGGTCCTCGGACGGTCTCGGCGTCAGTCGCCGCGCGATGGAGCGCACGAGCCGCAGATGCGCTCCGACGAGCTCGGCCTTCGCGCGAGCATCGCCCTCTCGAGCCGCCGCGAGCAGCCTGCGCTCGTGGGACGCTTCCAGCATCGGTCCCTCGAGATCGGCGAGGAATCGTCTCGTGGTCTGCTGCGAGGTGGTCATGCTCGAGCCCTTCAGCGAAGCCCGTGCCATCCACACGCCGGGGAAAACGACGCGCGCCGCACGGGATCGCGCACGCTTTGCGCGAGCGAAGCGCACCGCCTGCGTACGAAGAGCCGTTCTGCGGATGGAGGGTCTGGAACGCCCGGTGCAGAGCCGGATCGAGGAGCTCCACGATGACCACCGTCCGCGCGCTGATGACGCCGTCTCCCCACACGATCGGCTCGGAGCAGACGATCGAGGAAGCATCTCGTCGGATGCGCTACGCGGGCGTGCGGCACTTGCCCGTCCTCGCGGGCGGTCGCCTCGTGGGGCTCCTCAGCGAGCGCGACGCGCGCCTGGTCACGTCGCTCTCCGGCACGCAGCACGTCACGGTCGCGGAGGTGATGAGCCCGGAGCCGTTCGCGGTCGGCCCGGACGACGAGCTCGCTCGCGTCGTCGAGACGATGGCGACGCGCAAGCTCGGCTCGGCGATCGTCGTGGAAGGCGTGGAGGTGATCGGCATCTTCACGACGACCGACGCGCTGCATCTCCTCTTGAAGCATCTTTCGATCGACACCCTTCGTGGGTTCTGAACGGAGCGCCCCCATGACCGAAGCACACCGCACGTTGGTCCCGTTCGACTTCTCGCCGAGCGCGTTCGCCGCGCTCGACTACGCGTTGCTGCTGGCGCGCAAGGACCGGTCACCCGTCGTGCGAGTCGTGCACGTCGTGCCGATCCCGACGGTGCCGCTCGGACCGGGTGAGGTCCTCTTCGCCGCCGATCTCGACACGCGGATTCGAAGCGAGCTCGAGCGGCTGCTGCGAGAGACGGTCACGGCGCGGAAGACCGAGGGCGTGACGCTCGAATCGCAGCTGCTGATCGGTCAGGTCCCGACGGTGCTCGTCGACGACGCGATGACGAGCCGATGTTCTCGCATCGTGCTCGGCTCGACGCGCCCCGGCCCGCTCGCGCGCGTTCTGCTGGGCAGCGTCGCCGATCGCGTCGTGCGCACGAGCCACGTCGACGTCGTCGTGGTGCCGGTGCCCGCCGAGCCGTCGCATCCTCGAGACCGCATCCGGAACGTCGTGTGCGCTACCGATTTCTCCGGGCCGGCGGAGACCGCGTTGTTGCACGCGCTCGCGATCGCACGCGCCCACGACGCGCGCCTTCATCTCGTGCACACGTGGGACGTCGCGCCGTACATCGAGCGCATCGCGGAGATGAGCACGTCGATCGAGCGAGAGCTCCAGCAGGAGCTCGAGGCAGCGGCGCATCGACACGAGCTTCCCGGCGTGCCGATCCTCCGAGCGCTACGACGCGGGCATCCACCCCAGGAGACGATCCGGCTCGCCATCGAGGTCGAGGCCGATCTGCTCGTGGTCGGGACCACGGGAAAGCGCGGCGTGGATCGACTGCTTCTCGGCAGCGTCGCCGAGCGCATCGCACGGACGAGCCCCGTTCCCGTGCTCGTGGCGCGGGCGACGCCGGACGGCATGTCGGCCTGACGGACGGCCCGCCGAGCACGCGACGCTCGGCGAGCGACGACGCGTCAGACCGGCATCTGATCGGCGAGATAGAAGACGACG
>CAYSCF010000698.1:0-2360 GCA_964429305.1 uncultured Sandaracinaceae bacterium
GCGCGCGCTCGAAGGGGCGGGCGGCGCCGTCATCCTCTGCTCTCTGACGACCATCATCGGTTACATCTCTCTCTTCGCGTCGACCAATCGGGCGCTCAACTCGTTCGGTCTGGCCATGACCATCAGTGAGGTCACTTGCCTCACTACGGCGGTGATCGTCCTGCCCGCTTTCATCGCGCTCGTCATCGACCGCGCTCGAAAGAAACGGGCGGAGTGAGCTAGGCTCGGGCCCCAGCGATGCGGGATCAGATCAACGCCGCGAAGGTCGGCGCGCTCGTCGTCGCAGCCATCGTCGCGGCCATCCTGCTCTGGCGCGCCGTGGACGAGAGCTCGGCCGGCGGCCACGGCTATCGCGTCTTCACGCGCATGAACGATGCCTCGGGCCTCATCACGAAGTCGCGCGTGACCATCGCCGGCATCCGCGTCGGCACGATCGACCGCATCTCTCTCGAGGGTGAGCACGCCCGTGTCGACATCGTCATGGACGAGGGCATCGCCCTCTACGCCGACGCGCGCGTCCGCAAGGAGTCCGCGTCCTTGCTCGGCGAGAATCTCCTCGCCATCAACCCGGGCACGCCGACCGAGAGACAGCTCGTGGACGGCGACGAGCTCCTGGGCGCCACCTCCACGCCTGGCATGGGCGACATCATGGAGGACGTCGGCGCGATCGCGAGCTCGGTGCGGGCCGTATCGCATCAGCTCGAGACGAGCTTCGGCAGCGACGAGGCCGGTAGGCAGATGGCGTCGGCCTTACGAAACCTGACCGAAGCGCTGGAGGGCGTGAACCGCACCATCCAGGCGAACGAAGAGGTCGTCGATCGGACGCTCGAGAACGTCGAGGGCATCACCGACGACGCGCGTCCACGCCTCGAGGCGATCCTCGAGAACGTGCAGGCGGTCACCGAGCAGATCCGCACGATCATGCAGCACAACCAGGGCGACATCGATCGCGGGCTCGGCGAGACCGACGACACGATCGCGTCGATTCATCGGGCGTCCGAGGAGCTCGAGGACGTGCTGGCCGACATCGGCGAGGTCACCGAGCGCACCGCGGCGGGCGAGGGCACGGTCGGCCGTCTGACGAGCGACGAGCATCTGATCGACGAGGTCGAGACCAGCGTCGAGGGCATCTCCGACGTCGTCGGCGCGTTCACGCGCCTGCGCACGATCGTGCAGCTCCGCAGCGAGTACAACTTCCTCTCCAACACGTTCAAGAACTACTTCTCGTTCGAGCTGTTCCCGCGCGAGGGCCGGTACTTCTTGGTGCAGCTCGTCGACGATCCGCGCGGCCGCACCGAGTTCAGCACCACGCAGGTGCGGCGCAGCCCACCTGCGGCGGGCGAGCCCGAGTTCTACGAAGAGCAGCGGGTCACCACGACCGAAGCGCTCTTGTTCTCTCTGCAGCTCGCGCAGCGCGTGTACTTCGCGACCTTCCGATTCGGTATCATGGAGTCGTCCGGTGGCCTCGGGCTCGACCTGCACTTCTTCGACGAGCGCCTCGCGATCAACGCCGACATCTTCCAGTTCGGTCACTCGCAGTTCCCGCGCCTGCGCACGCGCCTCTCGTACGAGATCATCGACTCGCTCTTCATCCTCGGCGGTGTCGACGACTTCCTGAACGAGACGACGATCGACTTCTTCCTCGGCGCGATGCTCCAGTTCGACGACGGCGACCTCGGGAACCTGTTCCCGTTCCTCGGCGGCGCCATCGGCGGCGCCGCGCGCTAGAAGCCAAGCCGGCGTGCAGCGCCGGTGTCGAACGGCGTGGGGGCGTGTATGATGCGCCGGTTGGAGGAGCTCGCATGAAGCCGTGGAACAAGCGCACCGATCGAGTCGTCGTCGTGGTGGCGCTCTTGTCGTGCGTCGTGAGTGTGGTGTCGGCCGTGTCCCTCGATGCGGAAGCACAGCGTGCGCGGCGCGGTCGATCGGGTAGCCGCAGTGGACGGAGCAGCGCGACGGCTCCTGCCGAAGCGCCGGACAGCGCGGCCATCGCGCCTGCGCTCGACGAGATCGGCATCCACTGGGGCACGAACCCGCACGACACCTTCCAGCATTTCTCGGATCAGATCACCGAGTCGTTCCGGCCACGCATCGCGAAGGCCACGGGCGCCATCGAAGAGGATCGTCTCCGCGCCGAGCGCGACGAGGACATCCGCCGCATCCGCACGAGCTTCATCCGCTTCGGCGGCCAGCCCAGTGGCTGGGACACCTCGTTCCTGCGGGACGAGTTCACCTCGGGCAACAACGAGTCGATGATGGTCGTGCGCGAGGACGAGACGCACTCGACCAGCCACTACTTCTTCATCAACGACCACCTCTGGAAGCGCTACCAGGCGTACGACGCCGCGGCGTTCGGCGCG